>JAPOYI010000240.1 GCA_026706665.1 Gammaproteobacteria bacterium
CCTTGCGGCACGATGCGTAGTCTGTTGTCAGTCACTACTTATCATGACTCGGCAGAGCTAGGCGCGGCCGGGGAGCGAGTCGGGCTTGACGTTGGGTTCCAGACGGTCTGCTCGGCATTGGGCAGTGTTGTCCGGATCGAAAGGCTTGACTCACGCTGGCTTCGCGTCGTTTTCGTTGGCTTCTGCGCTTCGCTGTTGCGCCCGTCATCCCTTTCGGTGGGACAGCAGCCACCGCCAGAGTTCGGGGTCGTGGTACGCTGGCGTCCAGACATCGTGATCCAGGTCCGGATACTCGGTGAACTTCACGTCACAGCCGGCGTTGCGCAATTGCCAGATCATTCTGTCCGACTCCTCGATCGGCACGACTGAATCCATCGCCCCGTGGAACACCCAGACAGGGAGTTCCTTGAAGTTCTCGGGATCGACTCGTGTGAACGATGGACAGACTGGAGCAATGGCCGCGATGCGGTCCGCAGCCACGTTGGCCAACATCCAGGTGCCCAATCCTCCCATGCTGCTCCCGGTGACGTAGACCCTCCCGGGATCGACATTGAACCTCTGGACAACCTCGTCCAATAGCGGATCGAGGATGCGGACGTCCCACATTTCCAAGCACTGGGGACACACGGTAACGAAGGGCAGTTGCAGGCCTTCCTTGATGAAGCGGGGCAATGTCGCCCGCTCGAGCAGATCGAGGTCCGTACCCGTCTCGCCAGCGCCATGCATGAAAAGGAGCATCGGAAACGGCGCGCCGGCTTCGGAATAGGCCTCCGGAAAGTACGTGCGGCAAGAAATCGACCGGTCCCCTCCCGCTGCGGTGAAGGATCGATCTTCGCTTCGCACCGCTCGTCTCGGGTCAAGCCTTGCGCGCGACCAGACGGAATCTCCCCGTCAATCTTCAGCGTCGGGGAGCGACCGCATGCGTTTCGTCAGCCTGTCGCTCTTCCAGCGTCCCTGCCGCGTGATTCCGCCGTCCTTGCCGTAGAGCGTCCCCAACCCGCTTTTCTTGCCATCCTGCCACTGTCCCTCGTAGCGGCTTCCGTCGGGGTAGTGCGCGATCCCCCGGCCGTTCGGGTACCCCTCCTTCCAATCACCCTCATAGCGGCTGCCGTCCGGGAAGTAGTAGGTTCCCTTGCCGCTCTTCTTGCTTTCCAGGTACTCCCCGGAATAGATCGCGCCGTTCGCGTAGTAGTACGTGCCCCGGCCGTGTTTCTGCTGATTCCGGTACTCGCCGACATATTGATCGCCGTTGGCGAAGTGATAGGTGCCCCGGCCGTGCCTCTCACCGTCCTTGAAATCGCCGATGTAGCGGTCACCGTCGGTGAAATAGAAGGTTCCCCTGCCGTCCCGGCGACCGCCTTTCCATTCACCCTCGAAGCGGGTGTCATTGGAGTAGTAGACCGTCCCCTGGCCATGCGGCATACCGTCTTTCCATGAACCTTCATAGCGGTTGCCATCATAGTCGTAGGTGCCTTGACCATCTCGACTGCCGCGTACCCATTGTCCCTCGTAGCGGTGGCCATTGGCGTAGACACGCGTACCCCGGCCGTGTTCGAGGCCTTCCACCCACTCTCCTTCGTAGCGGCCGCCGTCCGCAAATTCAACCGTCCCCCCGCCATGCCGGTGCCCCGCTTCCCACTCGCCTTCGTACCGGTCTCCATCGGCGTCCCGAGCGGTTCCATTGCCGTGCGGCAGGTCGTTTTCCCAGTAACCCTCGTATCGGTACCCGTCGGGGTGCATGAAGATCCCCCAGCCGTGTCGGCGACCCTCTTTCCATTCGCCCTGGTAGCGGCCGTCTTCCGGTGGGAGATCAACCTTCTCCCCGGTACGTCGCGTCGCCTCGACCGCCTCGGACGGATCCGCCAGTTCTGTCCCGGCGGGGCCATCCGCCGCCGAAACCGGTAAACCGGACATTGCCCACAGGACCATGGACAGTCTTAGCAGTGCCCCACGGCCGGCGCCTTCGGCTTCTCCTGTGGCCCGGCCCCGCTCGCCGCCCATGGAACAATCGCCCCGGGTCGCTGGCGCTCCCGGGAGGGGCTTGTTCCATGCGAGTGCCCCACGACCGTCGCCTGTCGGCGCCGCTCGCGGCCCGGCCCCGCTCGTCGACCATGGAACAACCGCTCCCGATCGCTGACGCTCCCGGAAGCGTTTGTTCCATGGAAGTGTCATCGTGGTTCTGGTCAAGGCAACTACACCCAAGCCCCAACTCCCGATGGTGGACCGTATCTCAGACCCCGAGCCGCGACAAGTACGCTGTACGATCCGCGCGATCCCCACGCTTGCAAAAGTCCCAACGGCCCCATATATAGATGCATCGAGGCAGGAACCGGACGGCCCGGCCAGACTTCGACCAGGAGCAACCGCCCCTGGTCCGAAGCGAGGTGTGCTGTCCATGGAAGGTGTCGTGGCCGACTCGCAAAAACACATCTACCGGATCTACTTCCACAGCCAGGGGCAGGTGTACGAGGTCTATGCGCGCTCGATCTACCAGAGCGACCTGTACGGGTTCGTCGAGATCGAGGACTACATCTTCGGCGAAAAGTCGCAAATGGTTATCGACCCCGGCGAAGACAAGCTGCGAACGGAGTTCTCCGGCGTGCAGCGCAGCTTCATCCCCATGCATGCGATCTTGAGGATCGACGAAGTGGAGAAGGAAGGGATCGCCAAGATCATGGACTCCAGCGGACAGAACGTGACGCCATTCCCAATGCCGGTGCCCAAGGGCGGCGGAAGATCTCCTTAGCGACCCCCCGCCCCCGCGCGGTTCCTAAGGTTCTTTCTTGAGCCTGCTGCGCAATCGCCCGAACAGCGACCGATCACTCTCTCCGGGTTCGGAGGTGGCATCCCCTTCGGTTTCCTCCCCGGCAGCCGATTCTTCACCGGGTTCCGGCGCGTCCTGCTCCGCTGTCTCAACTACAGAGTCTTCCGAGCTCTCCGCCGACGCCTGTTCCGAATCCGTCGACGCCGCCGGTGACACGGCAGCAGCGGGTTCTTCAACCGCTTCGTCCTCGTAGGACTGACCGGGGCGGTCAACGAGTTCCATCACGGCCACCGGGGCGGAGTCGCCGGCACGGTGGCCAGCCCGCACGATGCGCGTATATCCCCCCGGGCGGTCCACGTAGCGGGGACCGAGTTCCTCGAACAGCTTGCCAACCGCTGCCTTGCTGCCGGTGCGCTGGAACGCGAGCCGCCGGTTCGAGACGGTATCGTGCTTCGCCAGGGTGATCAGCGGTTCAGCCACGCGGCGCAGTTCCTTGGCTTTCGGCACCGTCGTCCTTATCACTTCGTGCTCGATGAGAGAAACCGCCAGGTTCCTGAACATCGACTTGCGATGCGCACTGTCCCGGTTAAAGTGCCGGCCACTCTTTCTGTGTCTCATCTCTTGTGGCTTGTCTTCCGTGACTCTTCGATTCGAACCGACTACGACACGCGCTCCGTGCCGCGCAGACTCGCCGGTGGCCAGGTTTCCAGCCGCATCCCCAGGGCCAGGCCGTGTTGCGCCAGCACATCCTTGATCTCGGTGAGTGACTTCTTGCCGAGGTTGGGCGTCTTCAGCAGTTCCACTTCCGTGCGCTGGATCAGGTCGCCGATGTAGTAGATGTGTTCAGCCTTCAGGCAGTTGGCGGACCGTACCGTCAGCTCCAGGTCGTCCACCGGGCGCAACAGTTTCGGATCGATTTCGTCGGCTTCCTCCTCCGTGCCCACCTCGCCCTCGGCACCCTCCAGGTCAACGAAGACATCCAGTTGCTGCTTCAGGATAGTAGCTGCCCTGCGAATGGCCTCTTCCGGCTCGATGGTGCCGTTCGATTCGATGTCCAGCACCAGCCTGTCAAGGTCCGTGCGCTGTTCAACCCGGGCGTTTTCGACGTGGTAAGCCACGCGGCGCATCGGACTGTAGCTTGCATCGAGCCGCAGTATGCCGATGGTGCGCGACTCCTCCTCTTCATTGTCCACATGCTCGACTGGCACGTAACCCCGGCCGCGCGTCACCTTCGCTTCAAGCCGAATGCTGCCATCCTGGTTCAACGTGCAGATGGGATGATCAGGATTGACGACTTCGACATCGTCCGAGCGCTGAAAGTCACCCGCAGTCACCGTGCCACCGCCTTCCCTCGACAGGCGGACGACGGCCGATTCTGCATGGTGCAACCGAACGGCAACCCCCTTGAGGTTGAGCAGGATGTCGGTGACGTCTTCCTGCACGCCCTCCATGGTGCTGTATTCGTGCAGCACGTTGTCGATCTGCACTTCCGTGATCGCACAACCCGGCATCGTCGACAGCAGAATACGCCGGAACGTATTGCCCAGCGTGTGGCCAAAGCCGCGCTCAAGCGGCTCCAGCGTGACACGGGCGTGCGTAGGGCTGATCTCCTGGATCCTGATGTGCCGCGGCTTGAGAAGTTCACTCACCGACTGTGCCATATGTCAATCATCCTCCGGCATGAATGGTGGGGGGCGCTGCTGACAGCGAACGTCGCGTCGAACACGAGCGGCAGCCAAAGCCTTGGCCGTGCGCGGTCAGTCCGAAACTCGACGGCTCAAGCAGCGCGCCTATTTCGAGTAGAGCTCGACGATAAGGTTCTCGTTGATTTCCTGCGGGAGCTCGCTGCGATCCGGTGACCGGCTGAACCTCCCTTCCATCTTTTCTGCGTCCACTTCCACCCATTCCGCCATTCCGCGCTGCGCTGCGACTTCAAGAGCGGACTTGATGCGAAGCTGTGATCTCGCCTTCTCGCGAACGGCGACCATGTCTTCCGGGCGAACCTGGTACGAGGGAATGTTGACCGGCTTGCCGTTCACCTCTATGGCCTTGTGCGAAACCAGTTGCCTCGACTCGGCACGCGTGGATCCAAAGCCCATCCGGTAGACAACGTTGTCGAGACGGCCCTCGAGGAGTCGCAACAGGTTCTCGCCAGTCGCACCCCGTTGACGGTCCGCCAACTTGTAGTAGTTGCGGAACTGCTTCTCCAGGACGCCGTAGAATCGCCGTACCTTCTGCTTTTCGCGCAATTGGATCGCATAGTCCGTGAGCCGTTGCCGACGGCCCGTGCCATGCTGCCCTGGTGGAGTATCCGCCCGGCACTTCGACTCGATAGGTCGAATGCCGCTCTTCAGGAAGAGATCCGTCCCCTCCCGCCGAGCAAGCTTTAGCTTTGGTCCCGTGTAACGCGCCACTTGATTCTTCCCGTACTTCCTGCTTCCTGTACTTCTTTACTTCCCGTACTTCCGGTACTTCCCGTGATGTTCAGCCGCTCGTATCGCGCGTCATACCCGCCGTCGCTTCGGCGGTCTGCACCCGTTGTGGGGTATCGGCGTCACGTCAGCAATGCTGTTGATCTTGAGGCCCGCGGCGTTCATCGCGCGCACGGCCGACTCCCTGCCGGACCCCGGTCCCTTCACGTATACATCGACGCTTTTCATGCCATGGTTCTCGACCATGTCCGTCGCGACCCGCTCGGCCGCAACCTGGGCAGCGAAGGGCGTCTTCTTTCTCGAACCCCTGAAACCGGAACCGCCGCCCGTCGCCCAGCCGAGCGCGTTGCCCTGTCGGTCCGAAATGGTGATGATCGTGTTGTTGAACGAAGCATGCACGTGGGCTACGCCATCCACCACGATGCGCTTGCCCCTTCTCCTGGTCGGCTCAGCCATATCGTCTCTCTACTTCTTCTTGACCTGCCGGCGCGCGGGGCCCTTGCGCGTCCGCGCATTGGTCTGCGTGCGTTGGCCGCGCACCGGCAAGCCCCGGCGATGCCGAATGCCTCGATACGCGCCGAGGTCCATGAGTCGCTTCACGTTCATCGACACTTCCCGGCGCAAGTCGCCTTCGATCACCCGCTTGGTCACTTCACTCCGCAGCCCGTCGAGATCCTGCTCGGTCAGATCCCGGATCTTGACCGCCGGATCCACCCCGGCCTCCGAGCAGACCTTCAGTGCCGCGGATCTGCCAATGCCAAAGATGTACGTGAGCGAGATGCCCGCGTGCTTGTCGTCGGGAACGTTTATTCCAGCGATACGTGCCATAACTGCCTAACCCTGTCTCTGTTTGTGCCTTGGCTCTGCCGTGCAGATCACGCGCACCACACCGTTGCGCTTGACGATCTTGCAGTTGCGGCACATTTTCCTGACCGACGCCCTGACTTTCATCGGACACTCCTTACCTGGCGGCGGCGCCTCATCGCCGTCTTCCATAGTTCTGCAAATTCGAACGTTCCATCAGTTTAGCGTACTGGCTCGATCTCAAGTGCTCGGTCACCTGCGCCATGAAGTCCATCGCCACCACCACCACGATGAGGAGCGCGGTGCCACCGAGTTGGAACGTGACCTTGAAGAACACGATCATGAACTCGGGGAGCAGACAGACCAGAGTCACGTAAGACGCCCCGAACAGGGTCAGCCGCGTGATGACGTTATCGATGTAGTGCGCGGTCTGCGCCCCGGGACGAATACCCGGCACATAGGCGCCCTGGCGCTTGAGATTGTCGGAAAGATCCTTCGGATCGAAGACGATGGCCGTGTAGAAGAAACTGAAAAACACGATCCCCGCAGCGAACAGCATGATGTACGCCGGCTGCCCCGGTGACAGCACGAGGGCCACTTCCTGTAACCAGGAGAATCCCGGCGCCTGCCCGAACCAGGTGGCCATCGAAGCCGGGGCGAGCAGCAGGCTGGAAGCGAAAATCGCGGGGATTACACCCGCCATGTTGATCTTCAGCGGGAGGTAGCTGGCCTGCGCCTGGTACATGCGCCGGCCCTGTTGCCGCTTCGCATAGTTGACGGGTATTCGGCGCTGTCCGCGCTCGATGAACACCACGAAACCGACGATCACGACGCCAAAGACCCCGATGGCGAGAAGCGCGATGATATTCAGGTCGCCCTGCCGGGCCGCTTCGAACGCCTGCCCGATTTCCGCCGGGAATCCCGACACGATGCCGGCGAAGATCAGTAGCGAAATGCCGTTGCCGACGCCCCGCTCCGTGATCTGCTCCCCCAGCCACATCAGGAACAGCGCACCCGATACCAGTGTGATCAGTGCCGTGAAGTAAAAGGCGATGCCGGGATTGAACGCGAGTCCCTGGGCAACCAGGGTTCCCGTCAGGGCAACTCCCTGGATGACGGACACTATCAGCGTGCCGTAACGCGTGTACTGCGTGATCTTCCTGCGGCCGGCTTCTCCCTCCTTGCGCAGCTGCCGCAACGTCGGATACATCATCGTCAGGAGGTTCATGACGATGCTGGACGTGATGTAGGGCATGACACCGAGGGCCAGGATGCTCATGCGCTCCAGCGCGCCCCCGCCGAACATGTTGACAAGGTCCAGGATGCCGCCCTGGTTCTGTTCGAACAGTGCGCGCAAGGAGTCCGGATTGATCCCCGGAACCGGTATGTGCGTCCCGATGCGATAGACGAGCAACGCGAACAGCACGAACAGCAGCCGTCCCCGAAGTTCGGAGAGGCCCGCCTGCGCGCCTGCCAGGCTTGTTGCCGCCCTGTGAGTTGCCGTCACCATCGGATCGCCGTCCTAGTGCTCCTCACCTTCGATGCTGCCACCCGCCGCCTTGATCGCAGCCCTTGCGCCCCGGGTTACCCCGAGACCCCTGACCGTTACCGGCCGCCCAATGCTGCCGGACAGCATGATGCGCGCTCGCTTGACATTGCGGGAGAGAACGTTTGCCGCCTTCAGAACCTCCAGGTCGACAACGTCGCCTTCGGCTCCCACTCGATCGAGCGCCTTTTCAAGGTCGCCCAGTCGAACTTCTCCGGTGGTCATGCCGATCCGGGAACGGAACCCGAACTTGGGCACCCGCATCTGCAGCGGCAACTGGCCACCTTCGAACCACGGAGGCATGGAGGACCCGGAACGTGACTTCTGTCCCTTTTGCCCACGGCCGCAGGTCTTGCCGGTGCCAGCGCCGTTGCCGCGACCAACGCGCTTCGCCGCGCGTTTCGACCCGGCCGCCGGTCTCAGTGAATTGAGTTGCATTTTCGCCACGTCCACAACCTCCGTCACGGCAACACCTCGACCATGTAACCGACCTTGCCGATCATGCCCCGCACGGCCGGCGTATCCTCGACGTCCACGGTCTGGCCGATGCGCCGCAAGCCCAGGCCCCTGACACAGGCCTGGTGCTTCTTCAGGCGACCGTGCCGGCTCTTCACGAGCCTGACCCGAAGCATCTGTTTCGGCTCCTGTCCTGACTGCTGTTTCGGCTCTCTTTCCGGCATTGCTTCCTCAGACACCATCAAGCCGTGAGTTCTTCGACGGTCTTGCCGCGCTTCTCCGCGACCATCTCCGGCGAACGCATGTTCCTGAGCGCGTCGAACGTCGCCCTCACCACGTTCACGGGATTGGTGGATCCGTAGCACTTTGCCAGCACGTTCTGCACGCCTGCCGCTTCCAGCACGGCCCGCATGGCGCCACCGGCAATAATGCCCGTCCCCTCCGAGGCGGGTTGCATGTACACGATCGATGCGCCGTGGCGTTCCCGGACCGGATACCAGATGGTCGTGCCGTTGAGTTCGACGTCTACCATCTCCCGCCTTGCCGCCTCCATGGACTTCTGTATGGCGACGGGCACTTCGCGCGCCTTGCCGTGCCCGAATCCGACGCGGCCGTTGCCGTCGCCAACGACGGTCAACGCAGTGAAGCCGAAGATCCGGCCGCCCTTGACCACCTTGGAAACCTTGTTGACGTTGACCAGTTTCTCAAGCAGGCCCTCTTCTCTTATCTCTTCCGTATATGCCACGTATCAGAACTCCAGTCCGCCTTCCCGCGCCGCTTCCGCAAGCCCCTTGACGCGCCCATGGTACTTGTAGCCCGAACGATCGAAGGCTACCTTCGAACAGCCCACGGCCTTCGCCCTATCAGCGATCAGGGTCCCAACCTTGCGGGCGGCATCCACATTACCCGTAGCCCCACTGCGTATCGAAGCATCCAGTGTCGACGCCTGGGCAAGCACGCGCCCCCCATCCGGCGCTATCAACTGCGCATAGATGTGGCGTGGCGACCGGTAGACCGTGAGCCGGACGGCACCGAGTTCGCGGATCTTCATGCGCGCCCGCTTCGCGCGCCGCAGGCGGACAGTTTTCTTGTCGATCATCGTCGCGTCACTTCTTCCTGGCTGCTCTCTCTATGCGGCTCTTCCTTCAGCCATGCCGCAAGCGATTTCCCACAAGCCATCATCTCGTCAGTTCTTCTTGGCTATTTCTTCTTGGCTTCTTTCCGCCTGACCCGCTCGTTGAGGTATCGGACGCCCTTGCCCTTGTATGGCTCCGGCGGCCGAAACGCGCGTATTTCGGCCGCTACCTGACCCACGAGTTGCTTGTCCGCACCGCCGACCACGATCTCCGTGGCAGTCGGCGTTTGCACGTCGACGCCCTCGGGTACCGCGTAACGGACCGGGTGCGAAAAACCCAGCTGGAGGTTCAGGGTCCTGCCTTGCGCCTGCGCCCGATAACCGACTCCGACGAGCTGCAACCGGCGTTCGAAGCCCTGGCTCACACCCATCACCATGTTGTTCACCAGCGAGCGCACCGTGCCGGCCATTGCCCGCGTCCTATGGCTCTGGTCACGAGGTTCGAAATGCAACGTCCTGTCTTCGACCGCCACTCCGACATCCCCGCTCAACTTGAGCTGCAGTTTTCCCTTGGCGCCGCTAACCGACAATTCGGTCGCGCCGGGCGCGACAGCGACCTCGACACCACCGGGAAGTTCGACTGGAGCTTTTGCAACTCTGGACATGACTGCTGCTTGCCTCGACTCAGAACACGGTGCAGAGAACTTCGCCGCCGATACCGGCCTTCCTCGCTGCCCGGTCCGTCATCACTCCCTGCGCGGTGCTGATGATGGCGATAGCCAAACCGCCACGCTCTTCGCGGATATCGTTGCACTGCCTGTATACCCGCAGACCGGGCCGGCTGACCCTCTTGAGTTCCTCGATCACCGGCGCCCCGTCGTGATACTTCAAGTCGACGGTGAGTTCCGGTTTCGGCCCTTCGCTCACCCGGTACCCGCCGACATACCCTTCGTCCGTCAAGACCTCGCAAATCGCGACCTTCAGCGTCGAACTTGGCATCGTGACATCGACACGCTCCTTCGACTGGGCGTTTCGAATACGGGTGAGAAAGTCCGCGATGGGGTCCTGCATGCTCATGGTTGCCTCACCAACTGCCTTTCATCAGGCCCGGGACATCGCCTCGCATCGCAGCCTCCCGCAGCTTGTTCCTGCCCAATCCGAACTTCCGATACACGCCACGGGGCCGACCGGTCTGGCCGCAGCGCCGCCGCAAACGCACCGGAGACGCATTGCGCGGAAGCGCCTGGAGTTTCAGTTGCGCCTCCCAGCGCTCTTCTTCCGATGCGCTGCGGTCCGCAATGATGGCCTTCAGTGCCCTGCGTTTCTCCGCGTATTTGGCAACTGTCTTTTCGCGCTTCTTCTCGCGCTCCGTGATGGAAACTCTCGCCATGACTAGTTCCTGAACGGGAAATTGAATGCTCGCAAGAGAGCGAATCCTTCGACATCGGTTCGCGCCGTCGTGGTGATCGCGATATCGAGGCCCCTGACGGCGTCGATCTTGTCGTAGTCGATTTCCGGGAACACGATCTGCTCGGACAACCCCAGCGAATAGTTCCCCCGGCCGTCGAAAGCGCGCGGGTTGAGGCCCCGGAAGTCGCGCATTCTCGGTATCGCGATTCCAATCAGGCGTTCGATAAACTCGTACATGCGCTCCCTTCTGAGCGTAACCTTGCAACCCACCGGCCAGCCCGCGCGTATCTTGAACGCCGCTTCGGACTTTCGGGCCTTGGTGACCACTGCCTTCTGCCCCGCGATCAGGGTCAGGTCCGAGACGGCGCTGTCCATGATCTTCCGGTCACCCACGGCCTCGCCGACACCCATATTGAGCGTCACCTTTTCCAGCCGGGGCACCCGCATCGGATTGGCGTAGTTCAACTCCTTCTGCAGTTGCGGATGCAACTCCTCGCGATACCTGGCAAGCAAATCCGTCATCTATCGACCGTCCATAGCTGTCTCAGTCATCGATCAAGGCACCGCTGGACTTGAAAAACCGGACGCGCTTTCCATCCTCCACGCGAATTCCCACCCGATCCGCCTTGCTCGTGTCCCGATTGTAGATGGCCACGTTCGATGCCTGGATCGGGGCTTCGCGACTGACGATGCCTCCCTGTTCATTTGTCTGCGGATTGGCGCGCACGTGTTTCCTGACCATGTTCACGCCGGCAACAAGCAACCTTCCATCGGGCATGACCTGCACCACCTCGCCGACCCTGCCCCTGTCACGCCCGGAGATCACGATGACTTCGTCCTCTCTTCTTATCTTTCGCATCAGAGCACTTCCGGCGCGAGCGAGACGATGCGCATGAATCTCTCGCTGCGCAGTTCTCTTGTTACGGGCCCGAAGATGCGGGTCCCGACCGGCTGCAACCCCGCCGTAAGCAGCACCGCGGCATTCTGATCGAACCGGATCACCGAACCGTCCGAGCGCCTCACCCCCTTTTTGGTACGCACGACCACGGCGTCCATGACCTGGCCCTTGCGAACCCGGCCTCGGGGAATCGCCTCCTTCACCGCGACCTTGATGACGTCGCCGATTCCGGCGTAGCGCCTCCGGGAACCGCCGAGCACCTTGATGCACTGCACCCGTCGGGCACCGCTGTTGTCCGCGATGTCGAGCATGGTTTCCGTCTGGATCACGTGGCCGCCCTCATGTTCCCGGCGCCTCTTCTCCGGTGCCGATTCTTCTGGTGTCGTTGCCTCGCAGGCGCCACGATTTTCGCTTCGAAATCGGCCTCGACTCGACAATGGTGACGAAATCTCCGACCTTGCATTCATTGTGCTCATCGTGCGCGTGGATCCTGGACTTGCGCCGGACGATCTTGCCGTAGACCGGATGCTTCACGCTGCGCTCAACCAGCACCGAGATCGTCTTGTCCATGCGATCGGAGACCACGGTACCGGACAGCGTTCTCGGATTCGTCCGCCCGGAGGAACGCGCCGGCGCCGCAGCTTCGGGCGCCGGCTCGGCGGGAGCGGACGCGTTGTCTTGTGCGTGCTCGGCACTGTCTTCCCCGGTTTCCGCCGTTTCCGCCGCCGTTTCCACTTCACCCGTCGTTTCGGACGCTTCGGGCGTTTCCAGTGCCTTAGCCATCGGCCTTCTCCCGCATTACCGTTTCCACGCGCGCGATGTCCTGGCGCGTTTCCCGCAGCAGGTGCGTTTGCGGCAATTGAGAACTGCCGCGCAGCATGCGCAGGTTGAACTGCTCGCGCAGGAGCCGCAGGCGTTCGGCGCGCAACTCCTCGGTGGTCATATCTCTCAATTCGCTCGCTTTCATGACTGTTTCACTTCGCTCTCAGCCGCACTATCAGCCGCATTATCTGCCGCATTAAAGGGCCGACCGCCTGACCACGGCGGTCTTGAACGGCAGCTTCGCCGCGGCCAGTGCAAAGGCCCGCTTCGCGACCTCCTCAGAAACACCTTCCATCTCGTAGAGCACGCGTCCCGGCTGAATCTGCGCAACCCAGTATTCCACCGCGCCCTTGCCCTTGCCCTGGCGCACTTCCAGCGGCTTCTTGGTGATCGGTTTGTCGGGAAACACGCGTATCCACACCTTTCCGCCCCGCCGGACATGCCGCGTCATGGCTCGCCGGGCAGACTCGATCTGACGTGCGGTCAGCCTGCCGCGCCCCACGGCCTTCAGGCCGAACTCGCCGAAGCTGACCTTGTTGCCACGCTGCGCCAGACCGCGGTTGCGGCCCTTTTGCTGCTTCCTGTACCTGGTTCTACTCGGCTGTAACATCGTTTTCGTTCATCGTTGCGGCGCCGCCGCCTGTTCCTGCTCTTCAGGACTCGTCCAGGCTTCTACAGAGCTTCTGCATCCTCCAGAGCTTCCCCGGCGATCACTTCGCCCTTGAAGATCCAGACCTTGATGCCAATGATCCCGTAGGTGGTCCTGGCTTCCGCAGTCGCATAGTCAATGTCGGCCCGCAGCGTGTGCAATGGCACTCGACCTTCGTGATACACCTCCGCGCGCGCGATTTCGGCACCGTTCAAACGACCCGCCACGCGCACCTTGATGCCCTTTGCTCCCAGCCGCATGGCGTTCTGGATCACCCGACGCATGGCGCGGCGATACTGCACGCGACGCTCGAGCTGCTGTGCCACGTTCTGGGCGACGAGATACGCATCCGTCTCCGGTTTGCGTACTTCCTCCACGTTGACGTGCACCGGCACGCCCATGATTTTCGTCAGTTCGAACCGCAACCGCTCGACGTCCTCGCCTTTCTTGCCGATCACGATGCCCGGGCGCGCGGTGTGAATCGTCACCCGGGCCGTCTGCGCCGGACGCTCTATGTCGATCCGGCTCACCGAAGCCTGCGCCAGGCGTTTACCGAGGTACTCCCGAACCTCCAGGTCGTTAAGCAGGTATTCGGCGTACGTTTCCTTCTCTGCATACCAGACGGAACGGTGCTCGGCGACGATGCCGAGTCTCAAGCCTGTTGGACTAACCTTCTGACCCATCTTGTCTCCCGATCGAACTATTGCTCGTCGTCCGTCACCGCAATCGTGACGTGACTGGTGCGCTTCAGGATGCGATTGCCGCGGCCCCGCGCCCGGGGCCGCATCCTTTTCATGGTCAGGCCTTCATCCACCCGGATTTCTCCGACCTTCAGTTCATCGACATCCGCCCCCTCGTTGTGCTCGGCGTTCGCGATCGCAGATTCCAGCACCTTGGAAACCAGCCCCGCCGCCTTTTGCGGGCTGAACGCCAGGATGTCCAGCGCGCTTTCGACCGGCTCGCCCCGCACCAGGTCCGCGATCACGCGAACTTTCTGCGGCGATATGCGCAACGCCCTGGCCTGTGCAACGACCCGCATGACTATCGCCTTGCCCGGCGGTCACCCGCGTGACCGCGAAACGTCCGGGTCGGCGCGAACTCGCCGAGCTTGTGGCCGACCATGTCGTCGGTAATGAACACGGGGACATGCTGCCGGCCGTTGTGCACGGCGATGGTCAACCCCACCATTTCGGGGGAAATCATCGATCGACGAGACCACGTGCGAATGGCGCGCTTGTCCCCGCTCTGTTGCGCGGAAGCCACCTTCTTCGCCAGGTGCAGATCCACGAACGGTCCCTTGCGTAGTGATCTCGGCATCTCTTCTGCTACCTACCTCTGCCTACCTGTCCTTTACCCAACTACCCTTGACCTATCTCGTCCTGCTGCTTCGCCGGCGCACGATCAACGCGTTCGCGCGCTTGTTGGTACGTGTCTTGTAGCCCTTTGTCGGCACGCCCCACGGAGTCACAGGGTGACGCCCTCCCGAAGAGCGGCCTTCTCCTCCACCGTGCGGGTGGTCCACCGGATTCATGGCCACGCCTCGCACCGTCGGCCGTCGACCGCGCCAGCGCGCCGCACCGGCCTTGCCCAGGGAGCGGAGGTTGTGTTCGCTGTTGCCGACCTCGCCCAGCGTCCCGCGGCACTCGGCCAGCACCCGGCGCATTTCGCCCGACCGCAGCCTGAGAGTCACATACGCGCCTTCCCGCGCCACGAGCTGTGCGGACGTTCCCGCGCTGCGGGCGAGCTGCGCCCCCTTGCGGGGTTTCAGTTCCACGCAGTGAATGACGCTACCCAGCGGTATGTTCCTGAGTGCCAGCGCATTGCCCGCCCGGATAGGCGCGTTGCTGCCGGACATGAGTTCGTCTCCCGCCCGCACGCCTCGCGGCGCGACGATATACCGGCGTTCTCCGTCCGAGTACTTCAGCAGGGCAAGGTTGGCGCTGCGATTCGGGTCGTACTCCAACCGTTCCACGACGGCCCTCACGTTGTCCTTGTCCCGCCGGAAGTCGATCTTGCGGTAGAAACGCTTGTGGCCGCCGCCCCGGTGACGCGTGGTGATGCGGCCATGGGTGTTGCGTCCACCGGACTTCCTGGCGGGTTCGAGCAGGGGCTTGTAGGGGCTGCCGCGATGCAGCGACGGGTCCACGACCTTGACCACGAACCGCCGGCCCGGAGAAGTAGGTCTTGCCTTGACGACAGCCATGGATCAGCGCTCCGCCGCAAAGTCGATTTCGTCGCCTTCGGCAAGACGGACATAGGCTTTCTTCCAGTCCTTCTTGCGCGAGACGCCGCGACGCCAGTTGCGCTTCACCTTGCCTTTCTGGTTGAGCGTTGTGACGTTGACCACGGTTACCCCAAATATCGACTCCACCGCTTCCCTTATCTCCGGTTTCGTCGCGTCGGTTGCAACCTTGAATGCGTATCCGTTGCTGGTATCGCCGATGTTTGCCGCTTTCTCGGTGCTATGCGGCTCCAGGAGCACCGCGTACTTTCGTTCTTCGTTCATGCGAGGGCCGCTTCGAGGCTCTTGAGTGCATCTGCCGTGATGAGCACCTTGTCATGGCGCAGCAGGGTCACGGGATCGACGGCCGGCACATCGCGCACGTCAACGTCCTTCAGGTTGCGTGCCGCGAGGTAGAGGTTCTCATCGACTTGTTCGGCGATGATCAGGACGTTTGAGAGATTGAGTGTTTCGAGTTTCTGGAGAAGGGCTTTGGTCTTGGGAGCTTCGACTTCGATGTCGGCGGCAACGATGAGGCGATTCTGCCGGAGAAGTTCGGAGACGATACAGCGCATCGCTCCCTGGTACATCTTGCGGTTTACTTTGTGCGAATGGTCCTGCGGCTTCGCCGCAAACGTCCGCCCGCCACCTCGCCAGATGGGGCTCCGGATCGATCCGGCCCGCGCACGGCCCGTACCCTTCTGCCGGTAGGGCTTGCGACCGCCGCCCCGCACCTCGGCGCGCGTCTTCTGGGCACGCGACCCGCTGCGGCCACCGGCGAGATACGCAACCACCACCTGATGCACGAGCGCCTCGTTGAAGTCCCTCGCGAACGCCGCGTCCGAAACCTCGATCACCTCGCCGCTGCCGTTCAGAGATAGTTGCATTTCAGACGTCCCGTACGTGATCAAGCGGCGTCGCCCGCCGCCTTGATCGCCGGTCTGACGTAGACATCGCCCCCGGCCGGCCCCGGTACCGCGCCCTTGACGAATAGAAGGTTGCGCTCGACATCGACCCGAACCACCGTCAGGTTCTGCGTCGTGACACGCTCAGCACCCATGTGCCCGGCCATCTTCTTGCCCTTGAAGACCCGGCCTGGCGTCTGGCACTGGCCGATGGAACCGGGGGCCCGATGCGCGCCCGAGTTGCCGTGGGTCCATCCCTGCGTGCCGAACTTCCATCGCTTCACGGTGCCCGCGTAGCCCTTGCCCTTGGAGACCGCGGAGACGTCGACCTTTTGCCCCGCCTCGAACTGGTCCGCATTGAGCTCGGCGCCCGTGTCGATTTCCGCCTCGGGCGGTTCGTTGAGACGAAACTCCCAAAGGCCCCTGCCCGCCGTCGCCCGGGCCTTGGCAAAGTGTCCTGCCATCGGCCTCGTGACGCGACTGGGTTTGGCGGAGCCCGTGGTGATCTGCACGGCGAAATATCCGTCCGATTCCGGGGTCTTGACCTGGGTTACCCGGTTCGGCTCGACGGATATGACCGTCACCGGCACGGACGTTCCCTCATCGGCGAACAACCGGGTCATTCCGCTCTTTTTTCCTACGACGCCGATCGTCATTATCGATTAGCTCTCTCAAATCCGCCGCAAGTCCACCGGCGACGCTGGCGGCCTTACCTGCCGCCGTAAGAAAAACGCCGCTCGACTCGAGGGTCAAACGGCGTTTTTTGCTCAGTTCAAACTGATCTGCACCTCTACGCCCGCGGCCAGGTCGAGCCGCATCAGCGCGTCGACCGTCTTCTCCGTGGGTTCAACAATGTCGAGCAACCGTTTATGCGTGCGGATCTCGTATTGATCCCGCGCGTCCTTGTTGACATGCGGCGAGATCAGCACGGTGTAGCGCTCCTTTCGTGTCGGCAATGGAATCGGGCCAAGCACCTGCGCGCCGGTACGTTTCGCCGTATCGACGATTTCCTCCGCGGACACGTCGATCAGCCGATGATCGAAGGCTTTGAGGCGTATCCGTATGCGCTGGTTCTGAACCACGAAAAGTACCCGATCTTCAGCCGGTTGCCGCCCGACCGATCCATGTTCGTTCCGATTGCTATCCGGCCTCGATCCGGACCCTCGAGCTACTGTGGCGACGCGGTCACGCTACCCTGGACGCGTTGCGCCCGCCGCGACGATGCCCTTCCCCGCAAAAAAACGGAGGCGCAACAACCGCCTCCCGCTCCACAGGAAACCGGGCACTATACGCGCGAACCCCCTCGAGGGCAATCCTATTTTCGCCGATGCCGCCGAGAACACAGCCCAAACGAATTTCGCGTTGGCTGGACTCGGTCGCGGTGCGCCCACGCGAGTTGGGCGTTACGCAACAGTGAACTCCGCAACAACCGCGTCCTCTCCCAACTTTGCCCCGTTGACATCGAACTCGGGAAGTGACGGCGTGTCGGGAAGTTGCGCCCAACAGGCCTTCGACGGGGAGGCGTAAACCGGTCCTGCATAGACCACAAGGAATGAACCCGCCTCCGGTCTCGCCAACCGTTGCGTCAAGGAACGGCGCCAATGGTTGTTCTGTGGCACCCCATCGCGCCATGTCTCTATTGCCGCCTCCGTTGCACGGCGCACCATCCAGGTGGGGACATGCGGCCTGAAGGAGCGTCCCACGGCGGTCCCCATGGGCAAGGCGGGTCCCAAACAGTTCGTGGGCTAGAGGCAACCTGTCTGCGTATCGCTGCCGACGCATATGGTTGCGAAACTGCTCGCGGCAAAAACGTCGTCCACCATGCGTTTGCCCGCCGGATGCCACGCCAGGTTCATGAATCTACGGCTCGAGATCACTACAAGGACAACGCCGATCTGACGGTCGCCGACACGGATTTCGCCAATGGCGGAGGGACTGCATTCGCAACTTGCCGGTGCTGGTCAAGGTCTCGAACTGTCCCGGTTCGTCTGCGGATTGGTCCGACAAACACATGCGCGTCCGTGAATCCCTGGATTCGCGCAGCCTCTCGCGGCGTCAGATAACGATCCTCCACCGGATGGTACAGAGCTTCCCCACACCTCAGCGTAAGCGATGGAAGATTGCGATGCAGCCTGCGGAACTTCGTCGAGTCCTTCGGCGTCAGCCGTTGCACGACATCTGGTGGGGCGTCTCGTGACTTGGACAACCACTCTCCCTCGGCAACGAACGAAATGCGGTGCCGGTCCCTTGGTGGCGTCACATCAATATGATTCGGTACGAGCGGCTCGCGACCCAGTGGTACTGCTTCAGGCAGATCGCTGATCGCCTCGCCAACTGTGGACGGTCGACACTCTCTGACCAAGGGGAACTCGAACTCTTGGCCTTCCGCCACCGCAACGATGATCGCTCTCTTGCGCTTCTGTGGAACGCCGTAGTCTGTAGCGTTCATCAACGATGCCCGCAGTTGGTACCCGATACGCCAGAATTCCTCAGTGAGCACATCGAGCATAGTCATGCCGTCCGCTGCCCAAGTATCCAGGAACTTGGGCACTTGTTCGATGAGCACCGCAGCCGGGCGAAGCGCTGCGGCAAATCGGACCATCTGAAACGCCAGCTGTCCCCGAGGGTCGTTGACGCCGTCCTTCTTCCCGATCTGACTAAAAGGTTGGCATGGCGGTCCCCCATGAAGCAGCGTCAACTCGCCAGGTTTCAGATTCAACGCGATGGCCATTCCGCAAGGGTCCAAAGCCCTCACGTCCACCTGCCAGACCGATTTGCTCCGAGTATTTTGGAGCAAGGTCGAGACGCAGTGTGGATCTAGCTCGACTGCGCATATCGTCCTGAATCCGGCCGCGTCAACTCCAATATCAAGTCCTCCCGCTCCCGCGAAAAGACTCACCGCCTTGAGCTTCCGACCTCTAACCGGGGTGCCATTGGGTGTTCTCGCCAGCATTTCGGTCTCCTTCAGTCTTCTCGTCGCATCATGCTTGATGGGTCCGGCCAAGTCGCAATTTGGAGCCACGAGCGACCCAAGCCTTATGTGGACAATCTTAGGTCGTTCCACTGGCTTGTCAATCAAAAACTGTAATAATATACAGCACCTCGGAATCACTTGATTGGTGGAATCGACCAACGGCGGTTCGCGTATTCGTGCCGTCGAAATGAGGCTCAGCTCAAGCGTGGAACGGCGCGCGAAACCGTGCCAGGAAAGAGTGGTCCCAGCCGCTACTCCCTGCGACCCAAGTACTCGACAGACCGGTCCGAGCTGCCGGATTCCCCGTGTTCCAGGGGGGGTTCCGTCGACCCAGTGCGGCTTTCATCGACGACCAGCGACGGGACAACGAAATCCTTCACAAGCTCCCGCAACCGAAAGTCATTCACCGCGAATGGGAAGTTCACCGTCTGCAGGGACACCGCGACGAACATGCACCACTCCACGTACCGGTCCAGCGTGATGCCCTCCCGAAGACGTCCCGTTCGCTGCGCCCGTTCGAAGGTCGTACGCGAGCACGCGAGCGCCGCGTCGAAACAGGCGGCGAGCGACTCGTCGATCCGCTCGTATAGCTGGCGGCTGTTGTTGGCGAAGAGCGGCTTCAGGGCGGGGCGGCGGCGCAACTGCCGAACGAACCAGCTGATGTCCTATGCGGTGGCTTTTCGGCGCACGCAAACTGCGTTTTCCGCCTCGGTGGTCCTCGCCGGTCGCACATGCCCGATCCATCATGGCCACGGCGCTCGCGGTCGCGCCGGAGAAGTTCCGCCAGGCCATTGCCGCCCTGATGGAAACGTCAGGAATGAAACCATCCTTCGGGTGGCTCCTCAGACCTCATCCCGCAGAGGACAGGCGCCGCCCGCGCGGCCTCAATGATCGATGATGCCGGCGGCGATGTTTCGGGGCACTTCGGCGTAGCGCGCGAATTCCATGTTGAAGGTGGCACGCCCCTGGGTTGCGGAACGCAGGTCCGTCGCATAGCCGAACATCTCTCCGAGCGGGACGAAGGCACGCGCAATCTTGCCCGAGGGGTTCTGGTCCATGCCTTCAATCAGGCCTCGGCGCCGATTGATGTCGCCCACCACCTGCCCCATGTAATCCTCGGGCATGACGACCTCAACGCGCATCACGGGCTCGAGCAGAACCGGTTTCGCCCGTGACGCGCCGTCTCGCAACGCCATCGAACCCGCAATCTTGAACGCGAGTTCCGAGGAGTCCACCTGGTGATAGGAACCGTCGTAAAGGGTGGCCTTGACACCGATCAACGGATAACCGCCCAGGACACCGTTCTCCATCTGCTCCTCGATGCCCTGCTTCACCGCGGAAATGTATTCCCTCGGCACGGCTCCACCAACGATCTCGTCGACAAACTCGAATCCCGCCTCATCCGAGAGCGGCTCCAACCGAAGCCGGACATGACCGAACTGGCCTCGGCCGCCGGTCTGGCGGACAAACCTCCCCTCCGCTTCGACGCTGGCGCGAATCGTCTCGCGATAGGCGACCTGGGGTCGGCCGACGCCCGCTTCGACGTTGAACTCCCGTTTCATGCGATCGATGATGATGTCGAGGTGCAACTCGCCCATCCCGGCAATGATGGTCTGGCCGGTTTCGTTGTCCGTGGTCACGCGAAACGACGGGTCCTCCTGGGCGAGCCTGGCCAGGGCATTTGACATCCTGTCCTGGTCCGCGGCCGACCTCGGTTCAACGGCGACGTGAATGACCGGCTCCGGGAACTCCATGCGCTCCAGAGTGATCAGGTTCCTCGAATCGCAGAGCGTGTCTCCGGTCATCATGTCCCTGAGTCCGATGGCTGCCGCGATATCTCCGGCGCGAACCTCCTTGACCTCGTTGCGGCTGTTGGAATGCAACTGCACCATGCGGCCGATGCGCTGACGCCGTGACCTGCGGGGGTTGAATACCTGGTCCCCGGCGGCCAGCACGCCCGAATAGACCCGGAAGAACGTCAGGGTGCCCACGTAGGGGTCTGTCGCTATCTTGAAAGCCAGTGCCGCGAACGGTTCGTCATCGGCGGACTCCCGCTCCGAAGTCTCGCCGTTATCGAGAACTCCCTCGATGGCCCTTACTTCCGTAGGCGCGGGCAGGAAAGCGACAACCGCGTCAAGAACCGCCTGCACCCCCTTGTTCTTGAACGCCGAACCACACAGCGCCGGGACGATCTCACCGGCCAGCGTGCGCGCACGAAGTCCCTTCCGGATGTCGGCGGGCGAGAGCTCTCCGTCTTCGAGGTAACTGTCCATCAGTTCCTCGCTGGACTCCGCCGCCGCTTCCATCATCTGCTCCCTGAACAGATAGACCTGCTCCCGCATCTCTTCCGGAATTCCCGTCTCGACGCAAGAGACGCCAAGGTCCCGGTCGCTCCAGGCAATCGCCTTCATCTCGACAAGGTCGATCACCCCGTGGAAATGCTCTTCCGCGCCAAGGGGAAGCTGGACCGGCACCGGGTAGGCCCCCAGGCGTTCGCGAATCTGCTCCGTGACCCGCAGAAAGTCCGCGCCCGCCCTGTCCATCTTGTTGACGAAGACGATACGGGGAACCTCGTACCGGTTGGCTTGCCGCCACACCGTTTCCGACTGTGGCTCCACCCCGGCGGTGCCGCAGAACACCACGACCGCGCCGTCGAGGACGCGCAGGGACCGTTCCACTTCGATGGTGAAATCCACGTGGCCGGGGGTATCGATGATGTTGATCCGGTGTTCGTCGAACTGGTTGTCCATGCCGGACCAGAAACAGGTGGTCGCCGCGGAAGTGATCGTGATCCCGCGCTCCTGCTCCTGCTCCATCCAGTCCATCACCGCGGCGCCATCGTGTACCTCGCCCATCTTGTGCGACAGGCCGGTGTAGAAAAGTACGCGTTCGGTCGTCGTCGTCTTGCCGGCATCGACATGGGCGACGATGCCGATGTTCCGATAACGTCCAATCGGGGTGCTGCGACCCTCCATTGCGCATCTCCAGTGCGCTGTCGGAGCTGCTACGCCCCGATAGCATTCAGTTGGTGAATCATGCCGGTAAATTTCCCGGCTAGTGCCGGCTTGCGTACCGGTCCACAGCGCAAGCTCCTAGAACCGATAGTGCGAGAATGCCCTGTTCGCTTCCGCCATTCGGTGTGTATCCTCGCGTCGCCTCACTGCGGTACCGCGACCATCCGCCGCGTCCATCAGTTCTCCCGCCAACCGCGCTGCCATGGACTTCTCGCGACGCGCCCGCGCGCTGTCGACCAGCCAGCGCATGGCCAGTGCCTGCCGTCGGGAGGGCCTGACCTCGACGGGGACCTGGTAGGTGGCCCCACCGACCCTGCGGGACTTGACCTCGACAAACGGTGCCACCGATTCCAGCGCCTTTTCGAACGTTTCAACCGGGTTGGAGTGTTCCCTCTGCTCGATGCGGGACAACGCCCCGTATACGATACGTTCCGCGACAGACTTCTTGCCGCTCACCATCACATGGTTGATGAACTTGGCCACGGTCTGGTTGTGATACTTCGGATCCGGGAGAATTTCCCGTTTGGCGACGACTCTCCGTCTCGGCATCTCATGCCTCCCTGTTTCTCACGCTCGCCTCTCGATGCTTGCCTTGCAATCCCTCGAGCCATCTCTCGGGCGCTATCGGGGAAGGCCTGATCGCGCGGATCAAGCCCGCAGCTATCTTGGTTTCTTGGCCCCGTACTTCGAGCGGCCGCGTCTCCGTTCGGACACGCCGGACGTGTCGAGGGTGCCCCTGATCGTATGGTAGCGAACGCCGGGAAGATCCTTGACGCGACCGCCCCGGATGAGCACGACCGAGTGTTCCTGCAGGTTGTGACCCTCTCCGCCGATGTACGAGTTGACCTCGTACCCGTTCGTCAGACGCACGCGACAGACCTTTCTCAGGGCGGAATTCGGTTTGCGCGGCGTGGTCGTGTAGACGCGGGTGCACACGCCACGTTTCTGCGGTGATGCCTGCAGGGCCGGCACCATGCTCTTGGATTGGCGCCGCTTGCGCGGCTTTCGAACCAGTTGGCTGATGGTCGCCATGCGTTACCCAGGATCTCCGTCCAGATGGAGCAATCCGCGCAAACGGACGCCCCGTCCCAAAAGGCGCGGTATTCTAAGCGGGCGGGCAGGCAGCATCAAGCGCCAGCAAGGTCCGAGGTCCAGGTCCTGAAGGTCTTGGCTGCCGGTTCGCCACGAATCTCCCGACGGCCTCCGGCCGCCGCAAACCGCGGCGCAACGCGTTCATCCATTCCGCGATATGCGCCGGACGACGAGGTAGCCGGCAGCACCCAGGGCGATGATGACAAGCCCGGCCAGGCTTTCCATCGGCCGCCTCACCGAAATGTAGATCAGCGTCCAACCCGTGATTACGAGATAGATCAGCGGCGGCAGTGGGTATAGCGGCACCCTGAACGGGCGTTCGAGGGAGGGGTTGCGCCACCGCAACACGAATATCCCGGCAACCGTGAGCGCGCTGCTCGCGCCCAGGGTAAATCCGGCAAACACCAGGATGGACTCGAACGAGGCCGTCAGCACGAACGCAAGCGCCAGGGCTGACTGGAACAGCACTGCGACCGTCGGCACGCCGTAGGCGTTCGTCCTTGCCAGCAGGCCGAATACGCGGAAGTCCTGGCCGACCACCTGCAGCACCCGGGGACCGGCGAGAGTCATCGCGCTCAATGTCGAGATGAGCAATAGCGCAAGGGCGATGCCCATGACCGCGGCGCCGGATTCTCCGAGGACGAATCGGGCGGCGATGTAGCCGATCTCTATCTTGCCGGCCATGGCGTCGACCGGCGCCGCATACAGGAAGCTGAAGTTGAGGAGCAGATACAGGACCAGCACGATACCGGTCCCCGCGAGCAGGATGCTGGAGAGCGTCTCGGCGGGGCGTTCGAGTTCGTCGAGGAGATAGGTCGCCGCGTTCCAACCCGTGTAGGCGTAGTTGACGTATATGAGGGCAACGGCGAACGCGCCCGAGGCAAGCAGCGCACCATCCCCTGGGGCAGGAAGCAGCCGGACGTCCTGCGGCGTTTCGGTGAGCGTCCACGTAAGTATGCAGAACGCCCCGATCAGACCCACCTTCAGGTACGTGAACGCGCGCTGGGTGCCGCCGCTCGCTCGCCGCGTGGAGGAATGGACGGCGGCGAGTGCCACGATCAGCAGCGCGGCGAGCCAGGTCGGCGAGATTCCCGGAAAGACCGACGCCACGTACGTCCCGAAGGTAATCGCGACCAGCGCGGAAGGGGCAGCAAAGCCGATCGTCGCGGAAATCCAGCCGGAAACGAATCCAGCGCCGGGATGGTAGATGCGCGAAAGAAAGTTGTATTCGCCACCCGAGCGCGGCAGTGCCGAGCCGAGTTCCGCATAGGTCAGCGCGCCGCAAAGCGCCGTCAGGCCGCCGATAAACCACAACATCAGGATGACGAAGCCCGACTGGATCTCGAGCAGTTGGAACCCGAGGCTGGTGAACACGCCGGTGCCGATCATGTTGGCGATCACGAGCGTGACCGCAGTCCGCGGGGTGAATTTCCTCGCGCTCACCCGATCGATCCGGCTCGGCAGCAGGGACTTTTCCACGGGCATAATGGCGGAGTCATGTCCCAGTTTGAATTCCTGGGCCCGGCCCACATCGTCGCAATGTGCGCGACGCTCGCCCTACCCATCATCCTGTCCGTCATTGTCAGGCGTGACGAGCGCCTCGCCAGGGGAATCCGCATCACCTTCGCGGGCGTTCTCCTGCTGAACGAAGTGGCGCACTGGATATGGCGGCTTGCGACTTCCTCCGTGGAAGAGTTCCTGCGACTGAACCTCCCGCTTCACGTCTGCGGCATCGCGATCTTCGCCGTCATGTTCGCCCTCGTCTTTCGCAACCGCATAGCCTACGAGATCGCCTGGTTCTGGGGAATCGCCGGAACGGCGAACGCGCTCGTCACGCCGCAGCTCGAAGTGGGATTCCCGGAGTATCGCTTCTTCCAGTATTTCATCGCCCACGGCGGCATCGTCGCGGGTGCGCTATTCGCCACCTGGGGGCTCGGAATGCGGCCTACCGCCATGTCCGTCGTTCGCGCCTTCGTCCTGCTCCACGTGCTCTGCATCATCGCATTCGGGGCAAACCTGGCCCTTGGAAGCAACTACATGTTCCTGATGGAACCGCCCCTCACGCAGTCACCGTTCTTCTTCGCCCCGTGGCCCTGGTACATACCAATCCTCGACGCGGTCGCGCTGCTCCTGTTCGTGCTGTTGCTGGTCCCGTTCCTGTTCCGCAATCCCCGGCGCGGGAGCGACGCCGGGCCGTCCAGGTGATCAGAAACCCGCGGCGCCGTCTCGAATGGTCGCGAGGTAGTCCGCGTCCAGAGCCTCGTAGGCCGCGCTGCCCGGCTTCATCACGTAGACCGGATCGTCAAGGCTCGAGATATCGAAACCTTCCTGTTTCAGGTCTCCCTTCACCATCTTGAACGTCCCGGTGACCTCTATTTCCGACTGTACGCGGACAAAAACCGGGCGCGCATAGGGGGGAAGTTCGCGCTCAACGTACGAGGCCAGACCCGCCAGGTCGAGATCGTGGCCCTCGGCCAGACGCACGGCGGCCATTCCCGCGCGACCATCGGCCCCCGGCACTTCCACCCCGTAGACGTTGCAGAACTCGATGCCCTCGAAGCCGTTGATGATCTCGCCGACCTCGTTGGTGGACACGTTCTCCGACTTCCACCGGAAGGTGTCGCCGGTGCGGTCGACGAACTGGTAGTGGGCATAGCCGAGCGAGAACCCGACATCGACCTCACGGATGAGGTCCCCCGTGTTGAACCACGCATCGCCCTCTTCCAGCACGCCGCGCAGGATCTTGCTCTCCGTGGCTTGCGGGTCCGTATAGCCCTCGAACCGCGCCGTCGGATTGATGTGTCCCAGCAGCAGGCCGGGCTCGCCCTGTGCCACTTCGATGCAGCGTCCATCGTCGCCCCGCACGATCTCGTCGCTGTCCACGTCGTAGCGGACCAGGGCGATCTTCGAAGAGGTCATGCCGATCGTGCAGTCCTTGTTCATGAGGTTTGCGAAGGCCACGTTGCCCTCGCTCGCGCCGTAGAACTCGGTCACTCGCCTGATTCCGTAGCGCCGCTTGAAGTCCACCCAGATATCGGGCCGCAAACCGTTGCCCATCATGGTGTGCAGCGGGTTGTCGTGATCGTCCGGCTTCGGTTCGGAGTTGTTCAGGTAGCGGCACAGTTCGCCCACGTAAATGAAGGACGTGCAGCCGTGCTCGCGCGCGTCCGGCAGGAAACCGCTGGCGGAGAACCGTCGTCGCAGGAACATCGATGCGCCGGACATGAATGCCGCACCCGCGCCGACCACCAGCGCGGTGGCATGGTAGAGCGGCAGGCAGATGTAGATGCGATCCTTCGAAGTGCAGCGCAGCCCGGCGACCGCGGACAGCCCGGCGGTCGCCAGATAGCGGCGGTTCGACATCACCGCCGCCTTGGGCAAACCCGTGGTGCCGGACGTAAAGATATACATGGCCGTCTGACCCAGCGTCATTTCACCGGTGTCATCCGGATTCTCCACCGCGAGATTGGCGCTTGCGGCCGCCATGTCGATGGCCCAATCCGGCGCACCATTCGACGTGCCGTCGGGGACGACAAAGTAGTCGCTGCCCTGCTCGAGATTCAGCTCGCCTCTCGCTTCTTCGATGGCGTGCTGCATCTCGCCCCCGAAGACGCACTTTTTCGATTCGGTCACGTCGACGCAGTGAATGAGCGGCCGACCGCGCAGGTTCGTATTGATGAGGCCGGCCGTGATTCCGAGCTTGTTGGCCGCGATCAACAGGGCCAGGAACTCGATCCGGTTCTCCATCATGATGCTGACGGTATCGCCAGCGCGAAGTCCCGCCCCCTTCAGGAAGTGGGCGTAACGGTTCGCGTGCGCGTTGAGATCTCCCCAGGTAACGGTCTCGCCTTCGCAGACAACGGCGGAAAGCGTGCCGAAGTTCTCGGCGGTGCGTTCCACGACGGCGCCCAGGCAATCCTTCTCGTCCAGGAGACGGGGTTGCATGCCCTTCTTCAATGCCAGCAGCACCGGCACGTCCTTCAGAACCGAAGCGACTTCACGAATTCCCATGGCGGCTACCCCCCTCGTTTCACCGAAACATATATCCGGTGCACGACAAAATAAAGGCAGGGGACAGCCCTTGCCCCGGATGGTTGGGCGTCAAGTATCAGCGTCCCGCGAAGTTCCCCGGGCGCCGTTCCGCCACGGCCCGGACACCTTCCTTGTGGTCTTCCGTTTCCCGCAGCCGCGCCTGCTCGATGTTCTCCCAGTCGGTCGCGTCCTTGATTCTCTCTGCCAGGCCCTGGCGCATCGTCGCCCGCACCGACTGCACGGCCAGCGGGGCGTTCTCCGCGATCTCCGAACCCAGGCGAACAGCTTCGGCGCGTAGACTGGCCTGGTCGGTGAGGACATCCGCAAGGCCCCAGGCATGGGCAGTCGCGCCATCAATGCGGCGGCCGGTCATGAACAACAGGTTGGCTCTCTGTTGGCCGATGACATTCGGCAGCGTGTGGGTAAGGCCGAAGCCCGGGTGGAAACCGAGCTTCACGAAGTTCGCGGTAAAGCGCGCCTCGGGACACGCCACGCGAAAATCCGCCATTACGGCAAGCCCGAAACCGCCACCCACTGCGGCACCCTGAATCGCGGCGATGATGGGCTTCCGGCAGGAGAATAGCCGTACCGCCGCAGCGTACAGCGGATTGCTGGCGCCATCGAAACGGACCGGGCGGGCGGCATTGCGGGCCGGATCGCCAAAGTTCGCACCGGCGCAGAAGTGTTTGCCCTGCGCGCATAACACGTAGGCGCGCATGTTCACGTCGGCATCGAGTTCGTCGAGCGCGTCCGCCATGTCGTTGACGAGATTCACGTCGAAGAAGTTGTTCGGTGGCCGCTGAATCTCGACCAGTGCGATGTATCCATCGCGCTGCACTTCTATGTCGCCGTATTTCACTTTGCATCTCCGTGCTGTGTCGCCCCCGTGCGCGGGCCATCGGCATATGATAGGCGCCATGAGCGGCCGCCTGTTAACCCGCGTTGTCGTCCGGAACTACAAGAGTATCGCCGCATGCGACGTCGCGCCCGCACGGCTTGCTTTTCTGGTCGGGCCGAACGGAGCCGGGAAGAGCAACTTCCTCGACGCGCTCCGCTTCGTAGCGGACTCGCTTGCATATTCGATCCAGCACGCGCTGCGCGACCGGGGCGGCATCAACGACGTTCGGCGCAGATCCGGAGGCCATCCGACGCACTTTGCCATTCGCGTCGACTTCGACCTCGGCGAATCATCGGGCAACTACGGATTACTGATCGGCGCCAGACCGGGTGAAGGGTACGTCGTCGAGCGCGAAGAATGCCTTGTGCGAGCATGTGACGGGCGCCCGAGTTTCTATTCGACGAGGCGCGGCCGCGTCGTCCGCTGCACGATTCCGTCACCGCCCGCAGCCGTGCAGGATCGCCTGTACCTGGTCAATGTCTCGGGATACCAAGCCTTCCGCCCGGTATACGACGCCCTGTCCGAGATGGGGTTCTACAATCTGCGCCCCGACGAGATGCGCGCG
The DNA here is from genome assembly GCA_026706665.1 of Gammaproteobacteria bacterium. Taxonomy (GTDB): domain Bacteria; phylum Pseudomonadota; class Gammaproteobacteria; order Pseudomonadales; family Azotimanducaceae; genus VXNE01. The sequence continues at coordinate 28,558 of JAPOYI010000240.1, forward strand.
TTGCAGTCGCCGGACGGAGGCGGGCTGTTGCAGCGCGATGGCGGCAATGTCGTGAGCGTCCTGTCGGCATTGGCGTCCGAAAACCCCGAACTGAAGCGGCGGGTAGACAGCTATCTCGCAAGGATGGTGCCGGGGATCGACAGCGTCGACCGGCGCACCGTCGGTCCCCTGGAAACACTCGAGTTTCGTCGAACGGTACGCGGCGCGAAACACTCCTGGCGCTTCTCTCCGAACGACGTTTCCGACGGCACGTTAAGGGCGCTCGGTGCGCTGGTGGCAGCATTCCAGGAAAGCGGAACTTCACTCAAGCGACTGGTCGGGATGGAGGAGCCTGAAGTTGCCCTGCACCCGCTTGCGGCTGGCGTGCTGGTCGAGGCCTTGCGGGAAGCTGCAGAAAAGACGCAGATTCTCGTGACCAGCCACAGTGCTGAAATGCTCGACAATCCCGATATAGCCGACGATTCCATTCTGGCCGTGCGATCAGAGCAGGGGGAGAGCCGAATCGGCCCGCTCGATGACATCGGCCGCTCGGCACTCCAACGCCGCTTGCACACGGTCGGCGAACTGTTGCGAATGGACCAGCTCTCCCCCGACCCGGACCGGTCGAACCTGAACCCGCAACAACTCGACATATTCGACCAGGGCGGCCGGCACGAGGTGTAGCCACCCCCGCATCCGCCGCGACACCGGCGACCCAATCCCTTTAGAATGGGCGCCGCTACCGAAGACTGACTGCGACTGGCGAAGCATGATTGCCACCGGCGAAGTATGGGCGCCTCCAGGGAAACGTCCGTGCTGAACAAGGAGCGCCGTTTCTTCCCTACCGGCCAGCCGTGGCTACTGTCCGCCCGGGTGACGATTCCGGGACAGGTCGACGGATACATGCGTCGGCCGCAACTGCTCAGCCGATGCCGACCGCTCGACAGGCGCCTCACCGTATTCCAGGCACCGTGCGGGTTCGGCAAGACAACCCTGCTCGCCGACATCTGTCGGCGCCAAAGGGCAATGGGCGTGCTGACGCCCTGGCTCCGTCTCGATGAAGCAGATTCGCTGAATGCCCTGACGAGCTACATCGGCTTTGCCCTGGAACGCGCGGGACTGGACGTTTCGGTGCTGCGATCCGCCGCCCCCAACTTCTCCAAGGTAGACAATCGACCTGATCACGAGCGCCCGGACCACCGGCTCGGCCTGTTGATGCGAGCGATTGACGACTATCGCAAGCCGTGCCTGTTTGCGCTCGACGAGGTGGAGCGCCTCGCCGATACGGAACAGGTCCGCGCGATCGACTTCCTCCTGAAACGTGCGCCGCGGAATGTTCACTTCTCAATGTCTATGCGCAACAGTCCGCGGGGGCTCGATCTGGCCACGGCGATCCTGGACCAGCGCGGTGCCATTCTGGGCGCCGAGGACTTGCGTTTTTCGAAACCGGAGATCGCGCTGTTTTTTGATGGCCAGCTGTCACGTCCCGAACTCACCGAGATGACGGAACGCACCGAAGGGTGGCCTGCGGCGCTAAGGGTTCATCACAACATGAGAACCGGGGTGTCGATTCCCGGAGAGTCGGACCAGTCGCCGGGATCGCATCCTGTACAGGGATACGCCGGGATAGCCGCGCGGCTTATCGCCTCTCGTCTGCGCCGGGACTGGAAGGACGAGGAACGGAGCTATCTCCTGGACGTCGCCCTGTTCGACGTCATCGAACTCGCGATAGTTGACGAAGTGCTGCCCGAGGCGCATCGCAGATCTGGAGCGGAAGTCCTGTCGAAACTGGACGGCCTTGTCCATTCCGTGGGCACCTCGGCGGGGGTGCTGCGCCTGCATCCGCTGGTCAGGGAGTACTGTGCCGCAAGGCGATTCCAGGAAGCTCCCTCGCGATATCGAATGCTCCATGGGCGGATCGCAATGGCCATGGCGCGTCGTAACCGCCTGGACTCCGCCCTGCGACATGCCTCCGAGAGCGGCGACCATGCCCTGCTGGGACGGATCCTGGAAGGCGTCGGCGGCGCGAGGCTTTGGGCCACGCACGGAATGCAGCAGCTTCTTTCCGCGGAACGCTTCCTCAAGGCGGAGATGCTGGCGGACTTTCCCCGGCTCGCTTTGCTGCGGTGCGCCGCTCTGGTCGCCCGGTCCGAACTGCATGAGGGACTTGCGCTGTACCGGGCCGTCCGCGAACAGACCGCGGGCTTTCGTCGAGACCGGGACGGCGGCGACGATCATGCGCTGTGGATAGACAATGTCCTCGTGAAATCGACACTGGTGATTTTCGGATGCCAGCCGCTGGGCGACGTCACCGTCAGGACAATCCTTGCCGATGTACGGGCACTTGCGGTCGACGAGCAACTTGATCCGGCGGCTCGAGGACTGCTCTACACCATTCTCTGCAGCGCCGACTACCAGCGAGCGAGATTCGAATCCAGCCACTGGCTTGGAACCCAGGCCAAGCAATACTTCATGCTCGCCGGCGCCCGCTATGGCGCAGTCTTCAACGACTTTCACCGCGGCATGGCGGCCATGGCAGAAGGCCGCGTCGAGGATGCGGCCCAGACTTATTCGCGCCGCAGTCCGGCGCTGATCACGCAGGTGCTCCTGGCTGAACTCTATCTCGAACGAAACCAGCTCAAGTCCCATCGGCGCCTCGGGGCTGCTTCCGTGGTTCCGCTTCGCAACGTCGAGAAATGGCTCGACATTCACGCCGCGGCGTATGGCGTCGCGGCCGAACTGGCGCTCGAAAGAGAAGGCGTCAGCAGGGCCCTGCAAGTGGTGGAAGAAGGACTGAACCTGGCCAGGTCCGACAGTCTGCCCAGCCTGGCGCGTCACCTGTCGGCCCTGCGCGCTTCCTACCTGGTCATCGACGGGCAGGTTGAGTCCGCGATCCGGATGTGGCAGACGGCGGGATTGCCGGATGATCCATCGCGGCTGCTCGACCTGGACGACCAGACCTGGCGAGAGATGGAGTCGCTTTCCTGCGCCCGCCTGCGACTGCTTGCGGCGCAAGGAGAATTCGAAGCCGCCCGCCGCCTGGCGGAGCGGTTCGAGGAGGTCGCGCGGAGCCGCGGGCTGATGCGATCGCTGATGCGCTGCATCGCACTATGGATGAGCCTGGAGTACCGTGCCGGCAACATGAATGCCGCCGCTACCCGGCTGCTTGAGTTCCTCCGCCTGCTGCGCATCGCGGACTATGCGAGACCGCTGGTGCGCGAGCGCGAAGTGAGCGCGGAACTGCTGAGACGGGTGTTGGGGACGGCACTCAATCCCGCTCTCCGAGCGTCTGCCGAGTCCTTGCTGAGGCAGATGGGTTCTGAGGACGCCGGGCGCCCGGCGCGAACCTCACGCTACACGGCGCGCGAGCTAGAGGTGCTCGAACACCTGAACCGGGGCCTGCGCGACAAGGAGATTGCCCGTCATCTCGGCCTGACTGAACACGGCGTGCGGTACCACCTGAAGAACATATTTCGAAAGACCGGCGCCGTCAGCCGTCTGGATGCGGTACGGCGCGCCCGGGAACTGGGTCTCGGTGTCGAACCGTGAACATGGAGGAGTGGCACTCGAGAGGGACCCGGGCGTCGACGGTGTTGACAGTGGCTCCCTGGCTGTTGAGCGCAAAGGTCGAGGTACCGGCCCGCGTTGATTCGTATTTCAGTCGCCCCCGACTATCTGGGTGGAGCGAACTGGGGGCCTCCCGAGTCGTGGTCATGCAGGCGCCCGGAGGTTTCGGCAAGACAACCGTGCTGGCGGAGATTCTCCGCCAGGCGCGTGAGCGCGGCACGCTCGCCGCGTGGCTCACCCTGGACGAAGACGATACCGAGGACGGCCTCGGAGCCTATCTCGCCTATGCCTTCGAGCGAGCGGGCCTCCCGGTCTCCGACCCGAGTGCCGCCATTGAGCATGGCCTGGGGCTGGTTGCGGCAACCATTGAGGCCCACAGAGAGCCTTGCCTGCTTGTTCTCGACGAAGCGGAGCGAATGACACCGACCGCCGTTTCGGCAATCAACTTCCTTTTGCGCAACATCCCGGACAATCTGCGCATTGCGGTCGGAATGCGGGACAACCCGGGACTGGATCTTGCGGTGTTCACGCTGGGTGAGCAGGGTGTTGTCCTGACCTCCGAGCAGTTGCGGTTCACGAGACGGGAAATCATCGACTTCTTCGGTGGCGAACTGTCGCGTCGAGAGCTGGCCGAGGTCACCGCTCGCACCGAAGGATGGCCCGTCGCCTTGCGCCTCTATCGCAATACGGGGACTGACGAAACCAGTCCCCGATCGGCGCGGGGATGGCCGATGCGCGAACCCGCGGGAGACGACGAGGTCGCGGCAAACTGGCTGGGCGCGCGACTGCTGCGGGATGTTGCGGATGCAGAACGCGAGTTCCTCTTTGACATCTCCCTGTTCGACTGGATCGATGTCGCGCTGGCGGACGAGGTGCTTGGGAGGGACGACTCGGGACGAAGCGTGCACCGCCTGTCCTTGCTGCGCGGATTGGTCCAGCCAATGGGAAACAATGGCGACACGTTGCGCCTGCATCCGTTACTCCGGGATTACTGTGCGGCTCAGCTGCAGCGTGACGATCCCCAGCGGTACCGGTCGCTACACCGCGAAGTTGCCGTCGCGATGGATGGCCACGGCCACCTGATTCCCGCCATGCGACATGCCAGCGCGGCCGGTGACCCCGGCCTGGTGGGTGACATTCTGGAGCGGGCCGGAGGGTTGCGGCTGTGGATGCAGGAGGGCATGACGAGACTCGGGGCGGCAGAGCGTTTCCTGACCCCGGAGGTGATGGAGAGTCATCCGCGCATCGCGCTGCTGCGTTGCCGGATTCTCACAAAGAACGCCAGGTTGGCGGAGGCGCGGCGGCTTTTTGAGCGCGTCAGGGCGCAGACGCACGATTTCACGCGTGATCCCGGCGGAGACTCGAACTACGAACTTGGCGTGGATGCCGTGGTCATCAAGGCAACCCTGGCCGGGTATGGCTGCATGCCGATTACCGCCGAACTGGTCAGGGACGTGGAGGCGAGCCTGTATCTCGTCCAGCGGGAACAGGACCCGAACCCGACCACGCTGGCCAATCACAACCTCCTCCTCTTTGTCGCGTACTACCAGGCAGCACGGTTCGATCTCGCCCGAGCGTTTGCCGCCGAGGCTCGAACACGGTACTCACTCTGCAATTCTCACCACGGTGACTTCCATGTGACATTGCAGTCCGGCCTGCTCGCCATGGCACAAGGTCGCGTGGCAGAGGCTGAACGCAGCTACGAGCGGGCAGGTCGCATCGCGAGGGAGCACTTTCCCCGTGATGCCAGCCTGCCTGTCATTCTCAATGTCCTTTCGATGGAACTCGATCTCGAACGCAACCGGACGGACGAACTCGAAGCACGTCTGTCCGAGATTCCGATTCCGCTACGTGATGTCGCCGTGTTGCTCGATGTTCACGCGGCGGCCGTCGACGTCGCGACCGAATGGATACTCGAGATGGGAAGCGCGGACGAAGCCCTGAGACTCGTGGAAGAGTCGTGGGACTTCGCCTTGAACGAAGGGCTGATGAGTGCCCTGCGGCACCTTTCCGCACTACGTGTCGGCTACCTGGTCTCTGGCGGACAGATCGATCAGGCGACGAGAGCGTGGCGAAGTGCCGGTCTTCCGGACGACGTGGGCGAACTGCTCGACCTCGAAACACAGTCCTGGCGCGAGATGGAAGCGATTTCCAGTGCGCGTATCCGGCTACTCGCGGCCGAGGGCTCCTTCGAAGCGGCTCGTGACGTGGCCGGCGGGTTGTGCGAACTGGCGCAGGAACGAGGCTTGACCCGAACACGCATGCGGGGCCTGGCGTCGCGAATGGCCCTGGAGTACCAGGCCGGTCACGAGAGCGATGCGGAAAGGCGACTGCTCGACTACCTGCACGCTTATGCCGCCACGGACTATGTCCGACCGTTGGTGCGCGAACGGGAAATCGCTCGCTCCGTCCTGGAGGCGCTGCTTGACTCGGGCCTGGAAGCACCCGTGCGCGAGATCGCGGACGCCGCACTGGAACATCTTGGCTCCGGGGTCGAACAAGCGCCCCGGGCGCAACAGTACACGGCGCGGGAAATCGAGGTCCTGGAAGGTCTGGCCCGGGGAGAGCGGGACAAGGAGATCGCCCGCGATCTCGGGATAACGGCGCATGGAGTTCGGTACCACCTGAAGAACCTCTTCAGAAAGCTGGGTGTGTCCGACAGGCTGGGTGCCGTGCGGACGGCACGTTCAGGCGGCCTGATTGGCCGGCGCACCAACGAAACTGGCAGTGGGAGCTGCTAGTGCCATGAAATCCGACAGCCCTTCGGGCATGCCGTCTTTCACCCCCGCCCAAGCCCAGATATGCGAGTGTAGCTGCGAGGGATTTTTGGTTCCTGGCGAGGCGCGACGACGCCGTGTGGCAGGCACCGCACAAGGAGGAGCAACGGAGCCTTCAGCCCCGGGAGCGCGAGGGTGTCCCTCGCAAGAAAGTGTGCGCGAGGGGGTACCCCTCGCATGAAGACCGCCAGGGGCCAAAAAGTGCCCCACGGCCGGCGCCTTCGGCTCCGCCCGTGGCCCGGCCCCGCTCGTCGACCATGGAACAAACGTCCCCGGTCGCTGGCGCTCCGCGGACACGTCTGTTCCATGGTAGTGCCGCAGATACCCGTAGATTTTGGTTTGACGGCGCACCAGTGTCGCTAGACTTCAACATACCGGTCGTCGAAGAACGGGCTCCACGTGGCAACGACCTTGCGGCGCACCGGATCGGCCAGCCGGGCACCCATTTCGACGACCGCAGGAATCAGCGGCGCGTCCCGCGCGAGGTCCGCGACCTGGAATGTCTGCATGCCGGTCTGCCGCGTACCGAGGATATCTCCGGGGCCCCTGAGTTCGAGGTCTTTCTCGGCGATGACGAAGCCGTCCCGGGTTTCCCGCATGATCCCGAGCCGCGCCCTCGCGACATCCGACAACGGCGGATCGAACAGCAGGATGCAGTAGCTTCGCCGTTTTCCGCGGCCTATGCGGCCCCGGAGCTGGTGCAGTTGCGCGAGGCCGAGCCGTTCCGGATTCTCGATCACCATCAGCGACGCATTCGGCACGTCGACACCCACTTCGACCACGGTCGTCGCCACGAGCACATCGATGGCGCCGTTCTTGAAGCCTTCCATAGCCTGCGCTCTCTCCGCCGCCGACAGCCGGCCGTGGACCAGGCCGACCCGCAGGCCCGGCGCCTCCGCGCGCAGTTCCGCCGCAACGTTCTCGGCCGCCTGTGACTCAAGCGCGTCGGAAGCCTCGATGAGGGTGCATATCCAGTACGCCTGACGGCCGGCGCGACACGCGGACACAACACGCCCGGTCACTTCCGGTCGGCGCGAACTAGACACGGCGCTGGTCTGGACAGGTGGCCGTCCGGGCGGCAGTTCGTCGATCACCGACACATCCATGTCCGCGTAGAGCGCCATCGTCAAGGTGCGCGGAATGGGTGTGGCCGTCATCACGAGCTGATGGGGAAGATGCCCCTTGTGGCGAAGCATCATGCGTTGATGCACCCCGAAACGATGCTGCTCGTCGACGATCACGAGCGCGAGTGACGCGAACTCCACCGAGGACTGGAACAGCGCGTGGGTGCCGGCGGCAACCAGTGTCTCACCGCGCGCGATGGCGGAGAGGCGCGCGCGACGTTCCCTGGCGGCGAGGCGGCCGGTAATCAGGCCCACCTCGATGCCGAGCGGCGACAGCCATCCGGACAGCGTCTCGTAGTGCTGTTCCGCCAGGATTTCCGTCGGCGCCATGATGGCCGTCTGGCATCCATGCTCCGCCGCCCGGATGGCTGCAAACGCCGCGACGACAGTCTTGCCCGAGCCAACGTCGCCCTGCAGCAGGCGGATCATCGGGGTCGGGCTGTCGAGATCGTTCAGAACCTCCGACACGACACGGCGCTGCGCACCTGTCAGCCGGAAGCCCAGGTTGCGCGCCAGTTCACGACCGAGACCCTGCGCCTTGGGCAAGGGCGTCGTACGCTGCCGGGCGCGCAGTTTCTGACGCTCGCGCATCAGCAGGTGGTGCGCCAACAACTCGTCTTTCGCGACCCGCACGCGGGACGCGTCCAGCGCTTCGGGCGCCGCATCCGCGGGTGGCCGGTGCAGGAACACGACAGCGTCGTCAAGCGCCGGAACGGGTTCGTCCGGCAACACGCTTCCGTTCAGTGTCATCCCGGCGTCCAGCACCTGGTCGATGCAAGCCCGGATACGCGTGCTCGCGAAACCCTGGGTCGCCGGATACACGGGTGTCAGGGCCGGTTGCGGCGCTTCGGGCCTCGCGGAGAGCACCCGGTACTCCGGATGCACCATTTCCCTGCCCGCCGGACCGGCCCGCACCTCGCCGAAACACCGCAACCATTCGCCCCGCCGCAGCGCCTCGGCCTGCGGCCGCGAAAAGTGAAACAGCCGCATGGTCAGGAATCCGGCGCCGTCCGAGATAGTCGCCGTCAGGCTTCTTCGTCGGCCATACGCCATGTCGGACCGAACGAGCTTGCCCGCGACCAGGCACGCCTGGCCAATTTCCACCTCGCTCAGGGGGACGTAGCGCGTCCGGTCCTCGTAGCGCATCGGCAGATGCAGCAACAGCTCTGCAACGGAAACGATGCCGAGCCTCGCGAGACTCCCTGCGGCGGCAGGTCCAACACCGCGCAGGACGGTCACCGGATCACCGGCCTTCATTCGGGGTCTCGCACCGTCGACGCGGGGCGCGGGGTCAGTGTGAGTTTCCGGGCCGTAAGCCAGCCCATGCCGAGCCGGTGCCCGCAGAACCGATGGCTATCCAGGTGAACAGACCGCTCAGCCGACTGTACGACGCACGCTCTGGACCGCCGGAATCGCAAGCAACCGATGCCGAACACGGTCCAGGTGACCGCGGTTCGACACGGAGAGGTCCACGGTGACGCTGGACAACTCGGCATTGCGTTCGTCGACCCGGATGTTGCTGATACCCGCATTGCCCTGGTTCACCGACGCCGCGATCTCGGCGAGGACGCCCTTGCGCCGGTTGACCGTCAACATGAGCGTCGTCTCGAACTCGCCGGCGATCGAATCGGTCCACCGCGCGGGAATGACCTGGTTAGGCATACGGCGGCGCACGGCATCCATGTTGTGGCATGTATCCACGTGCAGGACCAGCCCCCGTTCCGGCGTGACGTGACCGATGACGGCATCCCCCGGCACGGGTCCGCAACAGCGCCCATAGGAGATGACGAGCCCCTCTCCGCCCCGGATGGCGACGGGCCCGCCCTTGTCGATGTCTACCGCCTCGTAGTCCGGATTGTCAGCCGCCAGCAGGCGCTGCGCCACGGCGTAAGCCATCAGGTTGCCCGTTCCGATTCCCGCCAGGACCTCATCCAGCTTTCGCACGCCAAACTCGCGAAACACCCTTCGCAGGCGCCTGAAGTCAAAGTCCTTGATGGACGCGTTCGCGTTCTCCAGCGAACGGTTGAGGAGTCGGCGTCCCAGCGCTATGGATTCCGAACGGTGCTGCGCCTTCAACGCCTGGCGGATCGCCGAACGGGCGCGTCCCGACACCGCAAAACCAAGCCACGCCGGGCTCGGGCGCGCGTCCCGGGAAGTGATGATGTCGACCGTCTGACCGCTTTCGAGCTGCTGCGACAGGGGGGCAAGCGCCCGATCCACCCGGCAGGCGACGCAGTGATTGCCGATGTCCGTGTGGACCGCGTATGCGAAATCCACCGGACAGGCCCCCCTTGCAAGTTCGAAGATGTCCCCCTTCGGCGAAAACACGTACACCTCGTCCGGGAACAGGTCCGTCTTCAGGCTTTCGATGAATTCCTGCGGGTCTCCGGCGCGGCGCTGCAAGTCCAGAACGCCGTCTATCCACCGAGACGCCCGGGCCTGGTTGAGCGACGCGTCGCCGGACTTGTACAGCCAGTGGCCGGCGATGCCGTGGTCGGCGACGGCGTCCATCTCCCGGGTACGAATCTGCACCTCCATCGTGACGCCGCGCATTCCGATCAGCGTGGTATGCAGGGACTGGTAGCCGTTCGCCTTGGGTATGGCCACGTAGTCCTTGAAGCGGCCGGCCACCGGCTTGTACAGGTTGTGCACGATCCCCAGTGTTCTGTAGCAGTCATCCACCTGGCTTACGATGACGCGGACACCGAACACGTCGACGATGTCCTGGAACGGCTTGCGCTGCGTCTTCATCTTCTTGTAGATGGAATACAGGGTCTTTTCCCGTCCGCTCACCTGGGCTTCGATGCCGTCGCGCCGCAGCGCGGCTTCGAATGATCTCGTGATCTCGTCCATCAACGCCTTGTGCCGCGTGCGGCGCGCCGTGTCCACGGCCCGGCGGAGCCGGTCCGCGCGCAGCGGGTAGAGCGCCTCGAAACCGAGTTCCTCCAGTTCGGTGCAGAGATTGTGCATCCCGAGCCGGTTCGCGATCGGGGCGTAGTAATCAAGGGTTTCGCGCGAAATGCGCCGGCGCGCTTCCAGGGGCATGACCCCGATCGTGCGCATGTTGTGAAGCCTGTCGGCCAGCTTGACCAGGATTACCCGCAGGTCGTTGGCCATCGCGATGGCCATTTTCTGGAAGTTCTCGGCACGGGCCTGTTCGTGGGTCTTGAACATCTTGCCCAGCTTGCTCACGCCATCGACGATGTGCGCCACCTCGCCGCCGAACTCCGTCGCGAGGTCCTCCTTCGTGGTGCCCGTGTCCTCGAGAACGTCATGCAGGACGGCTGCCGCTATGGACTGCTCGTCCATGTGCATCTCGCAAAGGATGTTGGCAACGGCCAGCGGATGGGTGATGTAGCTGTGCCCGGTGCGGCGCCTCTGGCCGGCGTGGGCCACCTGGGCGAAGCCATGCGCACGCACGACCATGTCAACGCCGACCTGCGGGAGATATTCGGATAGCGATTCGGCGAGCGAATCTATGGTTGCCGGAGCGGCGATCTCGTCGTTCGACGCCCGCGCGGCAAGAATGTTATGGAAGTACGACTCAAAGGTCGTTGCGTGCATCATCCCCAATATAGAAAGGCGCTTCGACTCTCTCGGCGAATTCAGCCTGCGCATCGTGTGCGGACGCATCCGTTGCGTCAAGCAGTTCGTCGCTCACCAGCCCCTCGGCGATTTCCCGCAACGCCATGACGGTAGGTTTGTCGTTTTCAGGCTCGACCAGCGGGTCGACGAAGGGATTGTGAAGTTGCCGCGCCCTTCGGCTGGCGATCATGACCAGTTCAAATCGATTTTCTACTTTTTCGAGGCAATCCTGAACGGTTACGCGGGCCATGAGTACACCAATTTCCTCAAATTCGGCGAAGCGTTGAGTTTACCGGAGCAGATTTGTCCAAGAAACCCCCTTTCGCTGGCCGCGTTTTCGCTATCCCGGACTGCCCCGTTCCCAGCGGCCCGGGCTATTCCGGCGCATCGCCAAATTGTCCCATCACGTACTCGAAAAGCAGGGTCCGCGCCTCTTCGACGGTGGTGACGGTCGTATCGATGACCAATGCGGGATTCTCCGGCGGTTCGTAGACATCGTCGATGCCCGTGAAGTTCTCGATCACGCCCGCGCGCGCCTTGCGGTAGAGACCCTTCGGGTCGCGTCGCTCACACGTGGCAAGATCCGCCTTGACGTACACCTCGTGAAATCGCCGGGCCGCCCGGCGCGCCGTCTCCCGTTCCGAGCGATAAGGCGAGATGAAGGCCGAAATGCAGATCATGCCGGCGTCCTCGAACAGCGCGGCCATCTCTCCGGCCCGGCGGATGTTCTCGACGCGGTCCGCATGCGAAAAGCCAAGGTCCGAGTTCAGGCCGGCGCGAATGTTGTCGCCATCGAGCACATATGCCCGGTAGCCGCGCCTGAGCAGGGCCTCGCACAGTCCGACCGCCAGGGTCGACTTGCCGGCTCCGGACAGTCCGGTAAGCCAGACCACGCCGCTCTTGTGGCGGTTGTGGTCGTCGCGTTCGCGCATCTCTCGCTAGCATCCTGTCGACCCTGCCGCCCTTTTGCGGCAGGGTCGACAGGATGGCAAGAGGGCTTGGGCCGGGGTGAAAGATGGCGCGCCCGAAGGGCCGACAGATTTCATGGCTCTAGAACCTGACGATTTCCCACTGGGGCAGGAGCACGTCCGCCTCTTCGACGGTGCCGAGTCCCTTGCCTGGATCGCGGGGCACGAGGTAGTAGGGTTTTCCCCGCTTCGGCACGATCTTGATCATCCTCAAGAGGCCGTTCTGCCGATACTCGTACACGACGCGTTCTTCGGTCTCGATCAGCGTGACATCGGGCCCGCGATGCTCCCGCTTCCGCTCGTCGGCCGCGTTCGCGGGAGCGGCGAGCGCGGCAACGATGGCGATCAGAATGATACGGCGTGGACGCATCGCTAATGTGATAGGTTCGAGCCCGAGGGAACTGTAGCATGTCGCAGGCGCAAGGGAACGCAACGGATGGGGTCGCGGACACCGCAGTCGCCACGGCCGCGGAAGGAGTGTCCGATCCCCCGCTCCTGCTGGTGGACGGTTCGTCTTACCTGTTCCGCGCCTTCCACGCGATGCCCAACCTGTCGACATCGGATGGAATCCCCACCGGGGCGATATTCGGCGTGGTCAACATGCTGCGCAAACTCTGCGCCGACTTCGAGGGCAGTCCCGTGGCGGTGGTGTTCGACGCCGGGGGCAAGTCGTTCCGCAACGACATCTACCCCGAGTACAAGGCCAACCGGCCACCGATGCCCGACGAACTGCGCCAGCAGGTGCAGCCGATCCACGACATCATCGACGCCATGGGCATGCCGCTGCTGGTCGTGCCAGATGTCGAAGCCGACGACGTGATCGGCACGTTGGCGGAACAGGCCGCAGCACTGAAACGCCGGATCGTCATCTCCACGTCCGACAAGGACATGGCGCAGCTCGTCGGCGAGCACGTCACCCTCGTCAACACGATGAGCGAAACCGCCATGGACCGCGACGGCGTATTCGAGAAGTACGGCGTGCACCCGGAACGCATCGTCGACTACCTCGCGCTGATGGGGGACAGCGTCGACAACATTCCCGGCGTCCCGAATGTCGGGCCGAAAACCGCCGCCAAGTGGCTCGCGAGCTTCGGCAGCCTGGACGATGTCATCGAGCGGGCCGACGAAGTCCGCGGCAAGGTGGGCGAGAACCTCCGCGCATCGCTCGACGCGTTACCCGTCTCGAAACGTCTCGCGACCATTCGCCGGGATGTCGAGTTGTCGGTGGCAATCGGCGACCTGGCACCCAGGCCCGTGGATGAAGAAAGGCTCAGGTCCCTGTTCGAGAAGTACGAGTTCAAGGCCTGGATCGAGGAACTGGGGGGCAGCCTCGGCCAGCGCCCGGCGGAAGGCGACTACGCGTGTGTCACGACCGGGGAAGAACTCGACGACCTCGTAGGCCGGATTCGCGCGGCGGGGTCATGCTCGCTCGCGGTGGTGACCCGGCGGGGCAACCGGGCCGATGCGGAAGTGGCAGGGATCGCGTTCGCCGAGGCCCCGGGAGAGGCCGCCTACGTGCCGCTCGGGCTCGACCTTACCAGTGGCGACCACCTGTCGCTGGCGGAAGCGACCGACTGCCTCAAACCCCTGCTGGAAGACGCCAGGATCGCCAAGGCCGGCCACAACATGAAGCGGGCCAAGCGCGTCCTTGCGCGCTGCGGGATGGACCTTCGCGGCATCGCCCACGACACCATGCTCGAATCCTACGTGCTGGACAGCGTCGGCACGCGCCGGCACAACCTGGACGACCTGGTCGAGAAGCAGGTCGGCCTCGGCACGACCCGCTACGAGGACGTGGCCGGCAGAGGCGCGAAACAGATCGACTTCGCGTTGGTGCCGCCAAAGGCGGCAACGGCCCACGCTGCAGGTGCCGCGGACGCGGCGCTGCGGTTGCACGACGTGCTATGGCCCCGGCTGTCATCGATAGCCCCGCTCAAGTCACTCTATGAAAAAGTCGAATTGCCCCTGCTGTCCGTCCTGTCCCGCGTGGAACAGGCGGGCACGCTGGTGGACGCCGGCCTGCTCGCGGATCAGAGCCGCGAACTTGCGGGCCGCATGGCCCACCTCGCCGAACAGGCGTTCGAGCAGGCGGGGAAACAGTTCAATCTCGGCTCGCCCAAGCAGTTGCGCGAGATCCTCTACGACAGGTTGGAGCTGCACCGGCATCTTCGCACCCCCGGCACAAGCAGGACCCAGACCGGCCAACGGTCCACCGCCGAGCACGTGCTGGCCGAACTCGCCCTCCACCACCCCCTGCCGCAGATCATTCTCGACTACCGCCAGGTGTCGAAGCTCAGGTCTACCTACACGGACACATTGCCGAAGCAGATCAGTCAACGCACCGGGCGCATCCATACCTCGTACGAACAGGCCGTGGCCGCCACCGGCCGGCTGTCCTCCCAGGATCCCAACCTGCAGAACATCCCGATCCGCACGGACGAGGGCCGCCGGATCCGCGCAGCGTTCGTAGCACCTCCCGGCCACAAGCTGGTCGCCGCCGACTACTCCCAGATCGAACTCCGGATCATGGCGCACCTGTCTCGGGATGCGGGACTGCTCAATGCGTTCGAGAACCGGCTCGACATCCACCGCGCCACCGCCTCGGAAGTCTTCGGTTCGCCCGTCTCCGACGTTACGGATGGACAACGCCGCAGCGCCAAGGCCATCAACTTCGGCCTCATCTACGGCATGTCGGCATTCGGCCTGGCCCGCCAGCTCGGTATCGAACGCAAGCTGGCCCAGGAGTACATCGACCTTTATTTCGCGCGTTATCCCGGGGTGCGGGACTACATGGAGCGCATCCGCGCCGAGGCGCGCGAACAGGGCTTCGTCGAAACCGTGTTCGGCCGCCGGCTCTATCTGCCCGACATCAATGCACGCCAGGTCCCGAGACGCCAGGCCGCGGAGCGCACCGCCATCAATGCGCCGATGCAGGGCACCGCGGCGGACATCATCAAGCGCGCCATGATCAGCGTCGACGCATGGCTGGCGCAGGCGGACCACGATGCCCGCATGATCATGCAGGTACACGACGAACTCGTGATGGAGGTGGCGGAGGACGATGTCGAAGCGGTGGTCGAGGGCGTAACCGAACGCATGACGGCGGCGGCGGATCTCTCGGTGGATCTCGTGGTGGACGCCGGGGTCGGAGACAACTGGGACCAGGCCCACTGACGGCGCCATGAAATCCGTCGCAGCCGAAGGCGTGCGCCGTGTCTCACTTAGCCTGAATGGTCAGGCAGCAGAAGCGACCGACAGATCCCAGCAGCCTTGCAGGGCGGCGGCGTCAGTCTTCGGCGCGACCCAGGAATTCCCCCACGCGACGTGCGAGCGCCTCCGCGCCCAGCCCAGTCCTGGCTGAGAATGCCAGCACCTCGACGTTCGATATCGACGCGACTTGGGCGGCGACCCTGAGCTGCGCGAGGTTGCGGGCGCCCTGCTTGAGCTTGTCGCACTTGTTCAGCACGGCGAGCATCGGCGTGCCCGTCGACTGCGCCCAGTCCAGCATCTGGCAGTCGAACGGCTGCAATGGATGGCGGGCGTCCATGACGAGCACGATGGCCGCCAGGTCCGCGCGTCGCGTCAGGTAGTCGTCGATGGCCTGGCTCCAGAGACGCCGGGCCGACTTGCCGGCATTCGCATAGCCGTATCCCGGCAAGTCCACGAATCGCCCGCCGCCCTCGATGTCGAAGAAGTTGAGCATGCGGGTCCTGCCCGGCGTCTTGCTGACGCGCGCGAGCCGCTTCGATCCGGTCAGGCGATTGAGCATGCTCGATTTGCCGGCGTTGGAACGGCCCACAAACGCCACTTCGGGCATGCCGCCGGGTGGACACTCGGAGAACCGCGATGCGCCGGCGAGGAACTGTGCGGAGAAAGTCACCATCGGTTTATAATCCGGCGCGCCCCGAACAGTCTAGATGTGCGCGGTCCTGCCAAAGGCCAGGGCCGGCGTGGAAGAACCGACATGCGTTTCCTCAAGTGGGCGATGTTTTCCATCGCCCTGCTGGCCACAACTGCGAACGCCGCTGCGGACGCCGAAGAACACGCGGCGTTCGACATCACCATCGGTGTGTGCGCATCGTGCCACGGACAGGACGGCGCGACCGGAATCGCTCCGGACTATCCGAACCTGGCCGGGCAGAACGCCCGTTATCTCCTGACGCAAATGCAGATGATCCAGTCCGGCGAGCGGCCGGTGCCGCTGATGGCCGGGCAGCTCGATGGCAAATCGGAACAAGAACTCCTGCGCCTCGCCGAGCATTATGCAGCCATGCCAGTCAAGGTCGGGCGGTCCAGGGAAGAGAATCTCGATGCCGGCATGCGCATCTATCGCGGGGGTATCATGGCCAAGGGCGTCGCCGCCTGCTCGGCCTGCCACTCACCCACCGGGAAGGGCAATGCGCCGGCGGGGTTCCCGGTTCTGTCGGGCCAGCGTTTCGACTATGTCGTCGCGCAACTCGTCGCATACCGGGAAGGCGTGCGCAGGACCGACGGCGAATACGGCAGCATGATGCGCGGCGTGGCGTCCAGGTTGACGGATACAGAGATCAGGGCCGTTGCAAACTATATTCAAGGCTTGTACTAGGGCGACACCACGGAGGGCAGGCGTGAAGTTCCTGGCCGGACTGGTGATCGCCGTCTCAACCGGCTTCCAGGCAGCGGGTGAGACGTTCGAGGAAGGTCAGCACTACGACCTGCTGCCCATTCCCGTGGAAACCCGAAATCCCTATGCCATCGAGGTCGTCGAGGTCTTCTCGTACGCGTGCGTACACTGTTTCGGATTCGAGTCCGCGCTCCAGGGATGGTTGACGACGCTGGACGAAGACGTCGATTTCCGGCGCGTACCCGCCGTCTTCAACAACCCCACCTGGGAGATCTTCGCGAAGGTCTACTTCAGCGCCGAAGCGCTGCGCGTGACCGACAAGGTGCACCTTCCGCTGTTCGAGTCCCTCCACGTCCATGGTGTCGATCTTCGACAACCCCCGCTCCTCGCCAGGCTGTTCCGGGAAGTGGGCGAAGTCGACGCGCGGCAGTTCCTGAACGTCTACGACTCGTTCAGCGTCTACACCCGCGTGCAGCAGGCGAGGGCACAGGCCCGCATGTACCGCATCACCAGCGTGCCCACGATGATCGTGGACGGCACCTACCGCGTGGAAATCTCCCCCGATGTCGAGGGGACCAGGGTGCTGGAGGTGGTGGACTTCCTGGTGGACAAGGCGAGAGAGCAGCGCAGGGCGGCGGAGGAAGCCAAGGCCGGGGACAGCGAATAGCCGGTCACATCCCCGCGGCTTCCATGACCTCCGGGATTCGGCGCTCCCAGCCGATGGCCATGATGTGTACGCCCTGGCACATCGGGGCGACATCTCTCACGAGTCGGCCCGCCATTCGGATGCTTGTCCGGGCGACGTCCCCGGCACGCTCGAGTTCATCGGTCAGATGGTCGGGAACGACCACGCCTGGGATCGTCTCCGTCATGTAGCGCGCCTGCCTGGCCGACTTCAGCATGATGATGCCCGCCAGGACAGGCACGTCGAGAGCCTCGACCCGCTTCATGAACGCCTCGAAACCGGACGGTTCGTACACGGCATTGGTCTGGAAGAACTGCGCCCCCGCCTCGATCTTCTTTTCCATGCGGGCGATTTCCCTGCCGAGGTCGGGTACCGCGACGTTGACGACGGCACCGCGGTAAAAGTCCGGCCCGTCCTTGAGGCGGTTGCCCGACAGGTCACGACCTGACGCCAGACTGCCGGCCGCCTCCAGAATGTCCTCCGCGCCGAGATCGAAGACCGGTTTCGCTTCGGGATGGTCGCCGGCGGAAGGCGGGTCGCCGGTCATGCAAACGATGTTGGCCACGCCCAGCGCGTGTGCGGCCAGCATGTCCGCCTGGATGGCCAGCCGATTCCGGTCCCGGCCGGCGATCTGCAAGGTGGACTCGATGCCGCGGTCGCCCAGCAGGTGCGCGACCGCCATCGGCGCCATCGCCATTCTCGACGCGGCCGAATCGGTCAGGTTGAAAGCGGTGACCAGGTGTCGCAGCGCTTCCCCGGCGTCGAACAGATCGCGCAGGTCGGTGCCCTTGGGCGGGTTCAGTTCCGCCGTGAGGGTGAATTCGTTGCCGGCAAGCGACTCCGACAGATTGCTCATGCGCGAGAGTGTCCCGCAATACGGCGCAGTCGGCCAGCATCGAATGGGCCGGCAGCAGTGCCGGGCCGATCAACGCGCGGCGCGGGGGAAAGACCCGCATTGACCAAGCCCGCAGGGATCAGGACTCTTCGAACGAATGGGTGTCGATCCTCAGACTCGCGCTGTTCTCCGTCACGATCCGCTCCACCCGCTCGGGCACTCCGTCGGGCACGCTGACTTCGATCTCGAGCGTGACCTTCACGTCCGAGCCCACCAGCGCGTCCAGATGCGACACGACCTCTTCCGCGATTCGACCCGCCTCCGGGCCGATTCGGGTATGGCTTAGCGTTGCGGTCGCGTGGAACCGCCTGGCCAGGGGCCTCCCGGGGACCGTTGGCTTCACCGGGAGATCCGGCTCGGGTGGCACGGGTGCGGGCCCCGGCTCGCCCGTATCATCCCGCACTTCAGCGTCGATCTGCCTGCGCGCCACCGCTGGCCGGACCAACAGGCCCCGACTGTCCGCGGCAACGGCGATGTCGCGCATGAAACGCAGTCCCCGGTAGCGCTTGCCGTCCTCGTCGAAGTCGTCCGCGAACGCGAACGCGTCGTGCTCCCAGGTCAACAGCCCCACCCCATCCCGGACCGCGCGGGACAGCACTTCGCCGCTCGTCAGCCTCGGCAGATACAGGTACTGCGCGAAGTCCTCGACCAATTGCCGGACCGGGACATGGTCGCCGCGCCAAAGCGGCACCGTGTCCAGATGCAGGCGCAGCACGGTGGGACCGAGCTCCCCCACCAGCAGTTCCTCGCCAACAAGCCGCCTGCCGGCCCGGGCCGCGAGCGGACCCGACGCGGACAGGCTCAGCGATTTCCAGGACATCTCGGCATCCGGCGACTGCTGCTCGGGAACGAGCAGCCATCTGTACGTCTCGGGGATCCGCGCTCGGACGGTTGCGTCCGCGGCTTCCTGTTGGGCGCGGGCCTGTCCGGCCTGGTGAGGATCGAGGTTGAGCCGCTCGACGTCATTGATGATCGACTTCCAGGCAAGGAAACGCCGCAGCGCCTCGTCGAGTTCCTGGAATCGGGTCCGGTCGGCCGCGAGGAACACCAGCGCGTTGCGGAACAGCCTCGGCGCCGCGCCGCGCGACTCCAGCACCCTTGCCGCCAGGGCCTGCGCCGGGTTGTCGGCCCCGCGCGCGTAGTGCGTATCCGGCGGCAGCACCACGAGCCGCGCGTCCCTTTCATCCGCCACGTCCGCCGGCGATTTCGCGAACGTGTGAATGCGCGCGAACGCGCCCCGTTCGCGAAGGTCGTCCCGCAAGCGGCTCTCCAGTTCGGATGCCACGGCGTCCGCGTCGCGACGGAGTTCCTCCGCCCGGTCCTCCGCCAGCTTGGCCACGGTCGGCTGCGTGTCGTACCAGTACCGCGTGCCGTCCTGGTAGAGATACGTGGCCCGAACCGCGAGGCGGCGAAGTCCGTCGCCAAAGACCGCAGGCACCTCCGTCGGCATAACGCAACCGAGCTTGATCCGCGTGTCCTCGATCCCGCGCCTCGCCGCCTCCGCGATCGGCGCCGAGCCCAGGTAGATCGTGCGTGCGACCCTTTGCGTGGCGCGGAGTTTGCCGAGATTGGGGGCGTCGCCATCGATCGCGACCGGCAGCGAGTTGAGGCCGTCGACATCTTTTCCGATCACGGGCGTCCAGTTGTCGGAGAGGTACCGGGTGAGTTCGTTCTGCACGCGCGGATTGTCCAGATGGACATTCCAGGGCTGTATCACGGGGCTGCGGTCGCCGGCTTCCCACAGGCTGTGGATCACCGCCGCCATCAGGCGCAGCACGCCGCGCGTGCGCTGGAACCTCGCAAGGGACGACCAGTCCGTATACAGCCGGTCGAAAACCTCCGGATGGATCGGATAGGACGCCTGGATGCGGCGCTCGTAGTCCAGCGACGCGCAGACCGCCGGAAACTCCGCGGCGTGCGTCCGGTAGAGATCGAAGAACGCCCGCGCGGTCACGTCCCTCTGCTTGAACGCTTCCTCGTCGGCCAGCGGCTTGAACAGCCGTCGCCTGACGATCTCGAAACCTTCCTCGGCGGTCGCCGGTCGCCAGGGCGACTCGACCCGGGCTATCACGTTGCGCAGTCGCTCGAGGGCGTCGCGGCCGCGTACCCCTCCCACCTCGGTGTCGTCAACATCTGCGCTCGCCCCGGCGCCCTGGTCCGATGCCGGCAGCGACACCATCACCAGGCAATTCCCGGTCAGCTTCACCGCCTCGGTCAGCGCCTGCGCGAAAGTGAACTGCGTCTCGAACGTACCGCCCGGCAGACCCGGTTCATCGTGAAGCTGGCGGGCGTACGCTACCCATTCGTCGATCAATATCGCGCACGGTCCGTAGTCGTTCAGCAGATCGAGCAGCTTGTGTCCGGGATTGGTCGCGTGTTCGTCGTCGACGCGCACCCGCTCGTAGGCCTCCCGGCCGCCGAGCTGGTAGGCCAGCTCTCCCCAGAGCGTTCGCGCAACCGTTCCATCGGCCTTCGGCGCCGGATCGCCAGGCGATACCTGGGTACCGACCAGCACCACTCGCCGCACGGGTTCAACCTGGCTGACGCCCGCTTCTTCGAGCACCGCCTCCAATCCCGACACGGTCTTGACGTCGATGCCCGATAGCAGGTGGTATAGCGCCAGCATGGAGTGCGTCTTGCCGCCGCCGAAATTGGTCTGAAGCTGGATGACGGGGTCTCCATCCCCGCCCGAAAGACGCCGAATCGACCCCACCAACAAAGACTTGAGACTCGCCGTCAGGTACGTCCGCCGGAAGAACTCGACCGGGTCGCGGTACTCGTCAACGCCCTGGCCCCGATGCACCTGGCCCAGGTCGGCGGCGAATTCCGCCTGCTGGTAGCGACCGGTGGCGACGTCGTCATGGGGCTCGATGACATCGCGCCACGCCTTGACGCCCGAGGTCGCCAGGGCATCCATCTGGCGGGAGGTCACGCGCCGGGTCTCGCCGCGCACCTGCTCGTCGAACACGAGGCGGCGAAGGTCCATCTTCATGCGCCCGACTTCGGCCGCCTGCGGCGCCGAAACCGCAGCCAGCAGGCGCTCCGCCGAGTCGAGGGCGCGGTCCGTGTCGTCGCTCGAAATACGCTCCTGGTGCGCCCACCTGTTGCGCCACTCGCGCAATTCCGATACCAGGCTGCGGCCGCTGTGCCCCAGGGTGTCCTGAAACACCTCGCGCCAGACGTCTGTCATGAGCCGCAGAAGCCCGGACACGTCCCACTGTTCTACCGGCCTGTCCGCGAGGCGCGGATCGTCCGCATAGCGCCGGATGCGTTCGATCGGCACCTGTCTCGACCGCGCCCTTATCTCGCGCTCCACGAACGGAGCGATTCCGCTGCGCAGCAACTCCAGCGCCTTGCCGACGCGTTCGTGGTTGGTCGTAGCCATAGATTCTCCTTGCAGCTCCGCCTCGGTCCCGGAGCGGACCGGAAGAACTCCCGACCTCGCGTTCCGATGCGGATTCGCTTACATCATGGAGCACGACACCTTGCATGAAAAGCCGCCGACCCTTCTGGGACCCCTCGCCGATTCCGTCATCCGCAGCCATTCGCGCCTCTGGAAGCCTCGCACACTAGCGGTCAACCGCTGCTATCTGCGCAATCAGATCCTGCCGTTCTTCGCCCGCCGGCCGGTGGCCGACGTCTCTCGTGGCGAGGTCCGCCGGTGGTTCGCCGGGCTGCGCGCCACGCCAGCGGCGGCCAACCGAGCCCTGCCCGTTCTCTCGACCGTCTTCCGCGAGGCGGAGCGCCTGGGGTTTCGTCCCGAAAACAGCAACCCCTGCGCGGGCATACGGCGGTATCGCACGCCGGGACGCAGCCGTTTCCTGACTCCCGCAGAAATACGTCGGATCGGCGCGGTGCTGGCCGAACGCGAACGCGATGCGCCCGATACAGTCGCGCTCGTTCGCCTTCTCATCCTCACCGGCTGCCGTCAGGGAGAGATCCGACACCTGCGCTGGCACGACTACCGCGAAGGCAACCTGTACCTTCCCGACAGCAAGACCGGGCCGCGAACGGTGTGGCTTTCGGGTGCGAGCCGGCGTGTTCTGGCAGGTCTCGGCAGGAGGTCCGCCTGGGTCTTTCCCGCCCGGCGGAGCGACGGCCCCATGCGCACCGAGACCCTCTACCGGCGCTGGCGCGGCATTTGCCAGGCCGCCGACCTGCAGGACATGCGCCTTCACGACCTTCGGCACACTTACGCGAGCTTCGCGCTGAGCCGGGGCGAGACCGTGCCGACCATCGGCCGCCTTCTCGGGCATCGCGACGCCGCGACCACGCTGCGCTATCTGCATTTCGACGATACCCGCGCGATGTTGGCGGTGCAGACCGTCGCCGCCGCCATGGCGCATGGGCCATGACGACGTTCGCCGATTTCGTGGCCTCCCCCTGGACGCCCGCATGCCATGAACCATGCAAGCCTTCCACCAGGCGCCGGGTCGAGAGTCTGCTGCGGACGCAACTGCTGCCCGAGTTCGGCGCGATGTGCCTTGCCCGGCTCGGCCACGAGAACATCCGCATATGGTTCGACCGCTACTCCAGGGTCGCGCCAGCCGGCGCGAATCGGGCCCTGGATGTGCTTTCGCAGATCCTGAATTTCGCCATCGAGTGCGGCCAACTGACTTCGAATCCCGCGCGCGCCATCCGACGCAACCCGCAATTCAGGAAGACGCGTTTCCTGACGCGCACCGAAATCGAGCGTCTCCACCGGGCCCTGGACGACCATCGCGGGCGCGGCTCCGGCGTTCAGCAGGCCGACATCATCCGCCTGCTCCTGCTGACCGGGTGCCGCAAGGGCGAATTGATCAACCTGCGCTGGGCGGAGGTCGGCGACGACAGGCTGGTCCTGACCGACTCCAAGACCGGCCCCCGAGCGGTCTTTCTCAGCGCCGCCGCCAAGGCGATCCTCGACAGGCAACCCCGCATCGGCGAGTACGTATTTCCGTCCTCGGCAGACCCTTCGACGTGCCGGTCGCCGGAACTCTCGCTCTGGCGAAAGGTCCGTCACGCCGCCAGCATCGACGACGTCCGTCTCCACGACCTGCGCCACACCTTCGCCAGTCACGCGGTCATGGCCGGCGTTCCCCTGCCCGTGGTGTCGCGGCTGCTGGGTCACTCGCAGATGCGCATGACGCTCCGGTATGCCCATGTGAGCGACAGGGAGACGGAAGCCGCCGCCGAACGCATCGGATCGGCCATGTCCGCCACCCTGGCCGGCGCAGTACCGGCCCCTATGGTTGACGCGAATCGACCCTTCGCGGAGACTTCGCATTCGGAGGCGCATGGATTCCCCTGAGTCTTCATGGCCGTTCCATCGTGAGGGACTATTGCGCAGGAAACTGATTGAAGTCGCGCTGCCGCTCGACGAGATCAATGCGGCCGGCGCGCGCGAGAAGTCGATCCGTCACGGGCACCCGTCCACTCTTCATCTATGGTGGTCCCGTAAGCCTTTGGCGGTTGCCCGGGCGGTGATTTTCGGCCAGTTGGTGGACGATCCGTCGTCGGTTCCGGAGGAGTTTCCGACGCCGGAGGATCAAGCCGTCGAGCGCGAGCGCCTGTTCGA
>JAPOYI010000198.1 GCA_026706665.1 Gammaproteobacteria bacterium
GATTCCGACTCCGCCTACCTCTCCGTTCAGGCTCATTTCGGTATTGGATTAGACTGCGACGAGGGAGCTAGTGGCCTGCGCAGTAGAACGGCACGCAAGTGCCGGTCAATAGCGCAGGACAGCAGGTGGGCTTGGGCCGGGGTGAAAGACGGCACGCCCGAAGGGCTGACGGATTTCATGGCTACCGCCTGCGAAACAGCTCCCTCGAGGCCAGCGGACGAGGACCGAGGTGGGGCTGGAGCGCCACCCTCAGAATCGCCTTTGCCGCGCGGCGCACCTCCCTGGATTCGTAGCGGTCGTTCGCGATCTCTCTCAGCACCCAGCCCGGAAAAGTGTTTTCGCCGGCCGCACCGGCACGCCGGAACCCCTCCCCTTCGGCGAAGGAGTAGGCGCCATCGTCAGACACCTCCCTGCCGGAGACGCTTTCGACGTCAAAGGTCGGCGCGTAGCCCAGCTCGAACAACAGCCGCTTTTCGAACACCCTGAGCGGGGGCTCGAGGTCATCTTCCGACTCGAGCAGTCCCAACGTCTTCTCGTAGGCCCCGAACAGGTTCGGCACCGCCTCGGCCGGGCGCAGCGATCGGACCAGGAGTTCATTGACGTACATCCCCGAGAAGAGCGCGCGCCCCGAGAGCCGCCAACGCCCGACCACTTCGCGTCCGGTCACCGTAACCAGCGATCCAGCGCCCCGCCACCCGATCTCCATCAGGCAGAAGACCTCGATCGGCTGCGGGCGGCGACCGCCGCGCACGCCCCGCGCCACGCCCGCGACGCGCCCGTGCTCCAGCGTCAGCAGCTCGACGATCGCGCTGCTCTCCCGGTATGCCCGGGCGTGCAGCAGGTAAGCGGGCTGACGGAGAACGGTGACCTTCACCGGTAACCGAGCGTCGCGAGTACGCGCGCGTCATCGGTCCAGCCCCTGCGGACCTTCACCCACAGCCGCAACATGACGCGTTGGCCGAGCAGCGCCTCGATGTCCGCGCGGGCGTCCTGGCCGATGGATTTCAGACGGGACCCGCCGCGTCCGATCACGATGCCCTTCTGGCTTGCGCGCTCGACGTAGATCACGGCATCGACTTCGGCCAGGTGCGGCTTGGCCGCGAAACGCTCGACGGCGACCGTCACGCGGTGGGGAATCTCCGCGCCCAGGCGCCGAGTTATCTTTTCGCGCACGATCTCGGCGAGGAAGAACTCCGTCGGTCGATCCGTCACATCCCCTTCGGCGAACAGGTGCCGCCCCTCGGGCAGGAGGCTGGACGCCTCCGCCCAGAGCGCATCCAGTCCCTCGCCCTTGAGCGCCGAGATCGGCACGATGGCGCTGAAATCGTACCGCCCGCGCGCGTCATCGATCATCGGCAGCAAGGCACGCCGGTCCCGCAGGCGGTCGATCTTGTTGATCGCGCAAATGCACTCACACCGCGCGTCGGCGACACGCCGCAGCGCAAGCTCGTCCTCCGAAATCCACCGCCGCGCCTCCGTCAACAGCACCACCGCATCGGACTCGCGGATCGCGCTGGCCGCCTGGCCCGCCATGTAGCGGTTCATGGCTCGCCGGTTTGGCCGGTGAATGCCCGGTGTATCGAGAAAAACAATCTGCGTCTCGGCCCGAGTGTCGACACCCAGCAGATTGTGCCGCGTCGTCTGGGGCTTGCGGGCCGTGATGCTGAGCTTTCGCCCCAGCAGGTGATTGAGCAGGGTCGACTTGCCGACATTCGGCCGGCCCGCCAATGCCACGAATCCGCACCGCGACACGGTCATACCGCCTGCTTGAACTGCTCGAGCAGTTCCAGGGCAGCCCGCATCTCTGCTTCCTTGCGCGAGCCCCCTGTTCCGGTGCTTTCGAGGTCGAGCTCATCGACACTGCAACGCACCACGAACCTCGGCGCATGATCGGCCCCTTCGACACGTATCACGTCGTATCGCGGCAGCGCCATGCGACGGCCCTGGGCCAGTTCCTGCAACAGGCTCTTCGCATCCTTGCCGGCACCGCGGCCGGAGCCTCGAAGCCTGTCGCGGAACAGCCGGTTCACAACCACCGCGGCGGCTTCGACACCCCCGTCAACCGTCACGGCGCCCAGCACGGCCTCAAGCGCGTCGGCAAGCAGCGACGGCTGGTTGTGGAGTCCTCGGCCGCGCTCTCCGGACCCCAACCGCAGGTGGGCGCCCATGCCGATCTCGAGGGCGACTTCCGACAGCGTCTCCTTCCTGATCAGGCTGACGCGCATCAGCGTCAATTCCTGCTCGCTGGCACCGGGATGCATCTCGAACAGGCGTTTCGCCACCAGGTAGCCGAGCACCGCATCCCCAAGGAATTCCAGGCGCTCATAGTTGTCCGCGCCGCCGCTCCGGTGCGTAAGCGCCTGCACAAGCAGGCCGCGGTCGGAGAAGCCATGTCCCAATGCGGCCTCGAGCCGTTCGGCGAGCCGGTCAGCGATGCCGTCGCCC
Source organism: Gammaproteobacteria bacterium (assembly GCA_026706665.1). GTDB lineage: Bacteria > Pseudomonadota > Gammaproteobacteria > Pseudomonadales > Azotimanducaceae > VXNE01. Next base: position 2,446 of record JAPOYI010000198.1, read on the forward strand.
ATGAATCAGCGATCCACCTTGAGAACCGCGAAGAATGCCTCCTGGGGTATGTCCACGCTGCCGAGCTGTTTCATCCGTCTTTTGCCCGCGCGCTGTTTTTCCAGCAGTTTCCGCTTTCGCGTGACGTCGCCGCCGTAGCACTTCGCGGTCACGTTCTTGCGCAGGGCCTTGACGTTGACCCTGCCGATGACCTGGTTCCCGATCGCCGCCTGGATTCCGACATCGAACATCTGGCGCGGGATCAACTCCTTCATCTTGCGAATGAGGTCCCGCCCGCGCGTCTCGGCCTGTTCCCTGTGCACGATCACCGCCAGCGCGTCTATCCGGTCACCGTTGATGAGCACATCGAGCTTCACCAGCGGCGCCACTTCGAAGCGCACGAAACTGTAGTCCAGCGATGCGAAACCGCGGCTCACGGACTTCAGGCGATCAAAGAAATCCATCACGACTTCGGAAAGGGGCAACTCGTAAGTGAGGGCGACCTGGCCGGCGGAGAACTGGGAATCCCGCTGCACGCCCCGCCGCGAAATGCAAAGATTGATGACGTTGCCGAGATAGGCCTGCGGCACCAGTATATGCGCCTGGGCGATGGGTTCCCGCAGCTCGGCAATCTGCGTCGGTTCCGGCAGACGCGAGGGGTTGTCGACTTCGATCGTCTGGCCGTCCTTCGTGGCCACCTGGTAGATCACGGTAGGGGCCGACGTGACGAGATCAAGATCGTATTCCCTTTCCAATCGCTCCTGCACGATCTCCATGTGCAGCATGCCCAAGAATCCGCACCGAAAGCCGAAACCGAGCGCGTCGGACGTCTCGGGCTCAAAGAAGAGCGCCGCGTCGTTCAGCGTCAGCTTTGCCAACGCATCCCGAAAGTTCTCGAAATCGTCGGAGGAGGTGGGGAACATCCCCGCAAAGACCTGGGGTTTGGCCCGTTCGAAACCCGGCAATGCCGCCACGTCCGGGGCGCTGGCGGTCACCAGCGTGTCGCCCACCGGCGCCCCCTGGATCTGCTTGATGCCCGCCACCACGTAGCCTACCTCGCCCGCCGACAGCGCCTCGCCGCTCTCGCGCTTCGGCGTGAAGCGGCCCACATCGTCGACCACGTGCATCCGGCCCACCGACTTGGCCAGGATCCGGTCGCCTTTCGCGACGGCGCCCTGCACGACGCGCACCAGCGACACGACGCCGAGATAGTTATCGAACCAGGAGTCGACAATCAGCGCCTGCAATGGCGCGGCGGGATCACCTTCCGGCGCCGGGATATCGGACACAAGTCGCTCCAGCAGCGCTTCCACGCCGCTGCCGGTCTTCGCGCTCACCAGCATGGCATCCCCGGCGTCCAGGCCGATGATGTCCTCGATCTCTCCACGCACCCGATCGGGATCGGCCTGCGGCAGGTCGACCTTGTTCAGTACCGGCAGCACTTCGACCCCCTGGTCGATGGCCGTGTAGCAGTTGGCGACGGACTGCGCCTCGACACCCTGGGCGGCGTCCACCACCAGCAAGGCGCCTTCGCACGCGGCAAGCGAGCGCGACACCTCGTAGCTGAAATCGACATGGCCGGGAGTGTCGATGAAGTTGAGCTGGTAGGACCCGCCGTCGCGCGCGGCATACCGCAGCGTCACGCTCTGTGCCTTGATCGTGATTCCCCGCTCACGCTCCAGGTCCATCGAGTCCAGGACCTGCTCCGCCATTTCCCGCTCGGACAAGCCCCCGCAGAGCTGTATCAACCTGTCGGAAAGCGTCGACTTGCCGTGGTCGATGTGCGCGATGATGGAGAAATTTCGGATATGGTCGATGACCGGCAAGGCACTGGTTCCCGGCTGGGCCGTCATGCAGAACGCGGTCGGATTTTACCCCTTCTCCCCCGTAGCAGCACGATCATCACGCGTGTGGTCGTCCTCACGGCCAGGAATTCCTGCCAGGATCGGACCCACCCGGTCGTCCAGTCCCGACCGGCGCGCGATGACGAATGCAAGGGCCGCGCCCCCGGTCAGCCCTGCGGCAGCACCCGCAAGCGCCGCGCTCCAGACCACCTGTGCCGCGGCCGCGGCCACCAGCATGAGTCCCAGCGGGAGGCCGAACATCACAGCCGCCGCGACCGCTACGCCGACGCGGGAAACGCCGACAAGAACATGATCGCCGCACGCCAGTCCCGCGGTCTCCAGTTCGATCTCGCGCGGAAACGCGAACCCGACGCCGCAGCGCCGCCGTTGGTCAGTTTCCTGGTTTACCGGGCATGCCGCGCAGTAGTCACGCCGGAGCGCCACCCGGCATGTCCGCCCACCAACCGCAACCACCGTTCCGCTGCGCAGGATCAGCCGGCCGGACTTGGGAGAGCCTTCAGCCGGGGGCGCTTCCCCGACCGCTGATGCGTTAGCAAGTGCCGGAGATGCCCCGGTCGCCCGAGGCGTACTGCCATGGAAGTCTGCGCGAATCGAATCAGTCCTGGTAGTAGACAGACCTCGCAATCCGCCAGGCTGTCGTCGTCGGCACCTCGCCAACAACCGTCACGAGGTGTGTATCCACCTTCGGCGGCCTGACCGTATGCGTCACCATGACTGTCGCCCCGTCGCGTGCAACCAGGCCTCCCGCATTGCCAGCGGTGGCCGATTCAACGAATACATGGAAGGCGGCCAGACCATCGCTCCACATCATGGCGGTCACCGCCTCGCCGGATCCCCGCAAGTCGCAGATCTCGGCGTACGCCATTTCGAAACCATCGGGCACCCAACTGGCATGCCACTCTATTGGTGTCATTGGTATGGAGGTGGCGGGTATTTCGGCACTCTCGTCCGTCAGGGGGTCCCGGATCCAGCCTTCTCCCGGCTCCGGCTCCAGCGCCGACTCGGGTATGCCTTCTCCAACAACGAGCGAGGCGAACTGGAACTCTTCCAGGCTGTCGCCATCCGCGTCATGCAACTCCGAGCGGAGCAACAGTCCGGTATCCCGATCGAGCCACAATCGATGTCCGAACCGGTCCTCGTCCGAGGGACGCAGCATGATATGCACGGCGCGGCGTCCGGCAATCCGGTGCTCGCCGTCGATGTGAATCCGGTAGTGTCTTTCCGCTGCCTTGAAACTGGGGGCTACGGCGCGTTCCCAGGGACTCACCGGAGCGCTGCGGCCGACGTCCAGCGTCTCGTCATTCGGAGGGACCATCCGAACGACATGACCGCCAATTCGAATCACCTCCCTCGGCGTGCCGTTCAGGTGGACCAGCCGTACCCGCGTCACGCCGTCGACATTGAGGTGCACGATCCTCAGCATCGAGGATCCTGAACCTCCCCGATACATGAACACGCCGTCGTAGCCGAGTCGATGGAACGCCTGGTGCATGGCATCGAGCCATTGTTCGGGCGTTCTGTCCTGCGCAGTTTCCGTCTGCGCGTGCGAGGCGACCGCGGCAAACAGCCCGAAGAGAAAAGCAGCGCGAGTGGGCACACCCCGCAGGAGATCAGGTGCGCGAGGCGGGGCGCTACTCATTGGTGTCAAACTGGGGTTGCGGCCGATAGGTGGCCAACTTGGCGAACGGGACCGGGTGCCCCCGGTTGGCCATCGATTGCCGCTTCAGATGTTGCAGCATGTAGGCCTGCGCGCGTGCGCGATCTTCCGCTGACAGCGCCTCCTCCATTGCAGCTTGCTCCGAAAGGCTCGCAGGTACGGGTACCTGTGCGATCGGGTCTACCGGCAGCCGTTCGCCCCCGGAGCGCGGGACCGGGTACAGCCAGATGGAGAACACCGCCGACGCCGCAAGCCCGAGAAGGGCTGCACCCGTCCGAAGCCCGAAGGGACGGCGGCGAGAAATCGCCTCGACCGTCCCGGCAGACTCCTCGCCCGCGCCGGCGTCCACCGCTTCCCACAGACGTTCGATCGCATCCTCGCCATGCCTGGCATCCAGGGGATCGCCGACCATCGCACTGTGCGCCAGGTGGAACCGGTCCCAGGCCGCACGCAACTCGTCGTCGTTGCCTGTTTCGTCCAGGATCCGTCGCGTCTCGAACTCGTGAGCCTCGCCATCCATGATGGCCGAGATCGCTTCTTTACGTTTATCAATCACTTGCAACTATTTCCCATACGCTAATCCCACGTCGTTGCTGCGCCATCCTGTCGGCGCCCTGGACCCGCCAGAAAGCGGATCTTCTCGTCTATCGCTTCGCGCGCCCGAAATATGCGGGAACGGACGGTGCCTACGGGACAATCCGTAATCTCGGCAATCTGTCGATAGCTTAGACCATCAAATTCCCTGAGAGTTACCGTCGTTCTCAAATCGTCCGGCAGGTCCGTGATCGCCTGCCTGATTGCGGCGGCGAGTTCATCTCGCCGAAGCGCCTGCTCCGGACTCTCCGAGTCACGCAACGCATAGGCGCCATCCGTCTCGACGAGTTGCTCGGCCGTGCTGACGTCGACATCCACCGTCGGAGTCCGACGCGCGGACGCCGCGATGTAGTTCTTCGATGCGTTGATCGCGATTCGATAGAGCCAGGTATAGAAGGCGCTGTCACCACGAAAGTTCGGCAAGGCGCGGTATGCCTTTATGAACGCCTCCTGCACGACATCGTCGAGTTCCGCCTGGTCGCGCACGAACCGTCCCACAAGCCCTTTGATCTTGTGGCGATATCGCAGGAACAGCAGGTCAAACGCACGTCGGTCCCCGTTCTGTACACGACGCACCAGTTCCTGGTCAGGCTCAACCGCAGCCAACTATCGCATCCCGTTCGATTCTCCGGGCACCCAGGGCACTCCGGACCTACCCGTCCGACATTCTGCATCCTGTGCGCGGTATATACTAGCCTCCGGATCGCCTCAGGACGCTTGTCGAGCAATCGAATGTCTTTCCGTTTCAATCGGATACGGTCATTCTCAGACCCCATCGCCGGCTTTCTTTGCGAGGGACACCCTCGCGCTCTGTTCTTTGCGAGGGACACCCTCGCGCTCTTTCTTTGCGAGGGACACCCTCGCGCTCCCGGGACTGAAGGCTCCTGGCCAAGTCAATGAGTGACCCGTATCACGCGGATGTGCTCATCATCGGCAGTGGGGCCGCAGGCCTTGCCGCCGCGCTCCGGGTAGCCGACCGGGCACGCGTTGTCGTGCTGTCGAAGGATCGCATAGACGGCGGGTCGACGAACCGCGCCCAGGGCGGCATAGCGGCAGTGACCGGTCCCGCGGACTCGCCCGATGATCACATCCGGGACACGATCCGGGCGGGCGCGGGACTGTGCAATGAAGAGATCGTACGGTACGCGGTCGAAAACGGCCCGGGGATCATCGAACGCCTTGTCCACTACGGCCTGTCATTCGATACCGACCGCGAGGCCGCGTTCCACCTGACCCGCGAGGGAGGACACAGCCATCGCCGCGTGTTGCACGTCGCCGATCACACCGGCCAGGCAATCGAGAGCACCCTGACCCAGCGTGCCCTGGAACACCCCGGCATCGAGTTCCTGATCGGCCGCGTTGCGATCGACGTGATTACCACCGGCAAACTCGGCATGTCGCCCGAACGCGCTATCGGCGCCTACGTCTACAACCGGTCGACGGATGAGGTGGAACTCACACAGGCGTCAAACGTCGTACTGGCGACCGGCGGCGCCAGCAAGGTCTACCTGTACACGAGCAACCCCGACGGCGCCACGGGAGACGGCACCGCGATGGCCTGGCGGGCCGGTTGCCGCGTCTCCAACATGGAGTTCAACCAGTTCCACCCGACATGCCTTTATCACCCGCACGCAAAGTCGTTCCTCATCTCCGAGGCCGTGCGCGGCGAGGGTGGCCGCCTGCTGTTGCCGAACGGGCAACGGTTCATGGACCGCTTCGACCCGCAGGGCGAACTGGCGTCCCGCGATGTCGTCGCGCGCGCCATCGACCACGAAATGAAACGCCTGGGCGCCGACTGCGTCTACCTTGACATCAGCCACCGCTCGGCCGATTTCATCGAGTCGCGTTTCCCGACCATTCGTGCGCAATGCGAGAGGTTCGACATCGACATGACGACGGAGCCGGTGCCCGTGGTTCCCGCCGCGCACTACACCTGCGGCGGCGTCCTGGTCGACCGGCACGGCGCCACGGATGTGCCGGGCCTGTATGCCATCGGCGAGACCGCCTGCACCGGACTGCATGGGGCGAACCGGCTTGCAAGCAATTCGCTGCTTGAGTGCATGGTCTTCGCCCGCGCCGCCGCAGACCACATTCTCGCGGGACTCGACCGTTCGAAGGTTCGATTGCCACCCGCTCCCGCCTGGGATGCCAGCCGCGTCACCGACTCGGACGAAGACGTGGTGCTGTCCCACAACTGGGACGAACTACGCCGCTTCATGTGGGACTACGTCGGGATCGTGCGCACGAACAAACGCCTCGAACGCGCATTTCGGCGGATCGAACTGCTGAAGAAGGAAGTGCACGAGTACTACGCGAACCATCACATTTCAAACGATCTCATCGAACTGCGCAACGTCATCCTGGTAGCCGAGCTGATGGTGCGCTGTGCCATGTCGCGCCGGGAGAGCCGTGGCCTGCACTACACCCTGGACTATCCCCATACGCTGAATCGCTCGGTGCCCAGCGTACTCAGCCCGAGCACGGATTCGTGGGATTTCCTTCAGCCCCTCGCGGCACGCCGCAGCCGGGCGAAGTCCTGAGCCGATAGCCGTCCGCGGCGCACCGGCAATACTCGCCGGGTGGTCGGTATGACAAGCCATCTCTGGGTCATCCAGCATGCGCCGGACAACCGGAGCACGGCATCCTGGCGGCGCACCTCTATACGATCATCCAAGGCGATGAGCAGGTACGCTTCACCGGGCCGGACACGAACCGTCTTGAAAAGGAAACTCGCGGCACAGACAGCGATCCACCACGGCGAAAACAGCGACCCGAGGGTCATCGCCAGCAATCCGTGAAGCGCACCCACGACCAGGAACCAGTCGGTTCCGAGTGACCAGCGAATCTCGTGGCGGCCAGCCGGGGGAACTTCCCCGACTGCTGATGCGCAGGGAAGTGCCGGCATTCCCCCGGTCTCCGGAGGCGTGCTTCCATGCAAGAACCGGGGCTCCGGAATGTCAACGGGCGCAGTCGCGTCCCGGACTCCCACAGATTTCGGCGCCCGAGCGGCGCGATCCTCGCCCGTCCGACGAAACACCCTGCTCGCCGCGCCAATGCGTGACCCACCGAAAAGCCGGGCAAGCAGATCTGCTGCCCCGCGACGTGCCCTAGTCCACTGCGAACCAGTCAATGGGATCGAACCCCCGGGCCTGAAGATAACGGTTCGCGCTCGAGAAGTGCCGGCACCCGAAAAACCCCCGGCCGGCCGACAGCGGGGACGGGTGCGGGGCGCCAAGCACCAGGTGACGGCGCGTGTCCACCAGCGCACCCTTTCTCTGCGCATAGCTGCCCCAGAGCATGAAGACCACCGACTCCCGCTGGTCCTTGATCACTTCCACGACGCGGTCGGTGAACGTCTCCCATCCGCGCCCCTGGTGGGAGCCCGCGCGTCCGCGCACCACCGTCAGCACGGAGTTCAGCAACAGCACACCCTGCTTCGCCCAGGGTATGAGGCACCCGTGCCCCGGCGGCATTTCACCACCCACGTCGGAAGAGACCTCCTGGAATATGTTCTCGAGCGATGGCGGACGGGGCACCCCGGGGCGGACCGAGAAACACAGGCCATGCGCCTGGTTCGGCCCGTGGTAGGGATCCTGGCCGATGACGACCACGCGCACGTCGGGCAGCGGCGTCAGGTTCAGCGCGGCGAAAATCTCGCTGCCCTTCGGATACACCACCTTGCGAGACCGTTTCTCGGCGACAAGGAACTCCCGGAGTTGACGCATGTAGGGCTTCTCGAACTCCGGCAGGAGCGCCGTTTTCCAGGACTCCTCCAGGACGACCCGATCCGCCGCTTCGCTCACGGCTCGATCTTGCGCATCTGCGGGAACAGCAGCACGTCGCGGATCGAGGACGCGTCCGACAGCAGCATCATCAACCGATCGATGCCCACCCCCTCGCCCGCGGTCGGCGGCATGCCGTATTCCAGCGCCGCGATGTAGTCAGCGTCGTAGTGCATGGCCTCGTCATCGCCCCTGGACTTGCGCTCTGCCTGGGCCCTGAACCGCGCGGCCTGATCGTCGGGGTCGTTGATTTCCGAAAACCCGTTGGCGATTTCCCGGCCGCCCACGAAGTACTCGAACCGGTCCGCGAAGTTTGCGTCCGTGTCATTACGGCGGGCCAACGGAGAAACTTCAGTCGGATAGTGGGTGATGAACGTCGGCTGCGTGAGCTTGTGCTCGACATGCCGTTCGAACAACTCCGTCAGAATCCTGCCGCGGCCCCAGTCCGCCTCAACGTCGACATCCATGTCGCCAGCGGCGGCAGCGAGCCTCGACCGGTCGGCGAGGTCCTCCGAGGTGATGCCCGTGTGCGCGATGACCGAGTCCGCCATCGTTTGGCAGGCGGCCGGTGTGCCGAAGTCGATTTCCGTGCCCTGCCAGGAGACGACGCTCGAACCGGTTACCGCCGTGGCGATTTCACGCATCATCTCTTCCGTCAGGCACATCAGGTCTTCGAACGTGTTGTACGCCTGGTAGAACTCGAGCATAGTGAACTCCGGGTTGTGCCGCCTCGAGAGGCCTTCGTTGCGGAAACTCCGGTTGATTTCGTATACGCGCTCGAAACCGCCCACGGTCAATCGTTTCAGGTACAACTCCGGCGCGATGCGCAGGTAGAGGTCCATGTCGAGGGCGTTGTGCCGGGTCACGAAAGGCCGCGCCGCGGCACCGCCGGGAATCGGATGCATCATCGGCGTCTCCACTTCCAGGTAGCCGCGTGCGTCGAAGAACCGGCGCAGTTCCGCCAGCAGTCGCGAACGCATGGCGAAGCGCGCGCGCGACTCGTCGCTCATGATGAGATCCAGGTAGCGTTGCCTGTACCTGACCTCGGTATCGGCCAGGCCATGGTACTTCTCGGGCAGGGGCCGCAATGCCTTGCTCAACAGGCAGATCGTCCCGGCGGCAACGGTGAGTTCTCCCCTGTTCGTCCGCATGAGCGTTCCGGAGACCCCGACGATGTCGCCAATGTCGAACAACTCCCGGAAATCCTCGTACGCCGGGGCTCCGATGTCGTCGCTGCGCAGGTAGCACTGAATGCGACCGCTCACGTCCTGCAGCGTGACGAAACTCGCCCTGCCCATGATGCGGCGCAACATGATCCGGCCCGCGACCGTTACGGCTATCGCTCTCGATTCGAGTGTCGACTTGTCCGCCCCCGCGTGCGTTTCGTGCAGTTCTTGCGCAAGCGCCGTGCGTTCGAAGCCGTTGGGGTACGCCAGGTCGCGCTCGCGCAGGGCGGCCAGTTTCCTGCGGCGGACGGCCGCGATATCGCTTTCGTCCGGCATCAGCGGTCGGACCCGGCCTTGAGGCTGGCCTCGATGAAGTCGTCGAGGTCGCCGTCGAGGACATTGTTGGGATCGCCACGCTCGACACCGGTGCGCAGGTCCTTGACGCGGGACTGATCGAGCACGTAGGACCGGATCTGGTTGCCCCAGCCGATGTCGGCCTTGCTGTCTTCCACGGCCTGTTGTTCGGCCTGGCGCCTTCGCAGCTCGCGCTCGTAGAGCTTAGCCCGGAGCTGCTTGTAGGCATTGTCCTTGTTCTGGTGCTGCGAGCGTTCGCTCTGGCACTGTACGACGACCCCGGTAGGCAGGTGCGTCAAACGCACCGCCGAGTCGGTGCGGTTCACATGCTGCCCACCCGCGCCGCTGGCGCGGTAAGTGTCGACACGCACATCGCTCGCCACGATCTCGATCTCGATGTCGTCCTCTACCTCCGGCGACACGAAAACCGAGGCGAACGACGTGTGGCGCCGATTGCCCGCGTCGAACGGCGATTTCCGCACGAGCCGATGCACGCCGGTCTCGGTGCGAAGCCAGCCGTATGCATGGTCTCCGGTGAACTGGACCGTCGCGCCCTTGATCCCTGCGACATCCCCGGCCGACAGGTCGACGATCTCGGTGCCGAAGGCCCTCCGTTCGCCCCAGCGCAGGTACATGCGCAGCAGCATCTCGGCCCAGTCCTGTGCCTCGGTGCCTCCAGAGCCCGACTGGATCTCGAGAAAAGCGTTGGCGGGATCCATCCGGTGGTTGAACATGCGGCGAAACTCGAGCTCGGCGAGCGTCGCTTCGATCCCGTCCAGGTCACGGTCAACTTCGTCCAGGGCTTCCGCATCGCGCTCCGAGGCGGCGAGCTCTGCCAGTTCGGATGCGTCCGTCAACTCGGCGGCCACCGTCGCCAGTCCGCCGACAATCCTGCTCAGTGCGGCGCGCTCGCGCGACAGGGCCTGGGCCCGATCCTGATCCTGCCAGAGATCCGGCGCCGCAAGCTCGCGCTCTACCTGCGCCAGGCGTTCTTGCCGGGAATCGTAGTCAAAGATACCCCCACAGCGCTTCGCGACGCGCGTCAAGATCCTTGATCCGGTCGCGGATGGAAGTGATTTCGGCCATGGGACTGTCCAAAAGCCAAAATTGTACTCTTTCCATCTGGGAACACACATGGCATGTGCCGCAGTGTGCCGCAGCCTCCAGGAGGATTCCAAAGTCCGCAAGACAGTGCTGGCAAGAGAGGAATCCACCCGACTCGGCCTTGGATCAGCATTGAATCAGCCATTGTTCGCGCCAAAACGACCCAGTTCCCCTGTTCGGTCACGACTTTGGAATGACCCGGGCCGCATCATCACATATCACATGGACCGGCGTGAATCGATGCGCGATGCTTGGGACGTGGCAAGTTGCATCCTGGAAGGGTCGCTCATGGGATTGCCGGATGCTGCGAAAGCACTTCTGCCGACAGGTGCCATGGGCTTTGGTATGCACGGTCGTTTCCAGGCGCGTTCAATGCGTCCGAGTCCGCCATTCGCTCGTCGCTCGCGATGCTGTCTCACCGAGATTTCCCGTAGGAGTTCCCGAAGTAGATCATGAAAACCGGTCGCAACCATCCCTGTCCGTGCGGTAGCGGAAAGAAATACAAGTTCTGCTGCATGCACATCGACAATTTGCGAACCGGGGGGAGTCAGCGGGTACAGGGGATCACTTGGCTCAGAATGCGCCGCACCGAGGGGCAACTCTACAAGCTGCTAGGGACAATCCTGACGGATCGCTAGCCAGGGCATACGCGCGTCGGAAGCACGAAACGGATGCGCTGAACGACTCTCCGGAAGTACGTCGACGGCTGAAGGAGACGGTCGACAGGCATTGGACCGAATGGCTGGATACATCGCTGCCGATGCCCAACGACGAAACGCCGCGAGAAGCCGCGAAAACCGAGATCGGGCGGGAACGACTCGAGGCGCTCCTGTGGGATTTCGAACAACGCTCCACTGGCAGGCCGCATGATCCGGACGTGGCGAAGCTTCGCGAGGAGTTAGGAATCGATTGAACTGCGGGTCGGGCCGCTGTTGGGGACGGGGGACGACTGCTCGGAATCATCGGCGGCTCCAACCAGCCGATGGGCGCGTATTCGCGGCGCTCCGAACTGACTTCGGGAATCACCAGAAACGGCGCGTCGGGAATCAACGTTACCTGCCAGAGCGTCGGGGTTTCGGCCAGCTTGAGTGTGGACTTGCGCTTGCTTCGTTGCCGAAAGGCGCGGACGGCGCCAAGCATGTCCCGGCTGCGCCTGCCCGTAGAGATCCGCCGGCTTGCCGCCGAGTTGCATCGCCGGGAACACCTGGACGGTGACGCGGCCACTCGATCTGGCCTCGACCTCCCTCGCCCACGGTTCGAGGAACAACTGGTTCACGATGGCCTTGGGGGAATTGAAGGTGTGCAGCCGGAGGGTGATCGGTTCGGCAGCGGAACGGTGCATCGGTGCGCACAGAACGGTTGCGGCGAGAGACGCCCAGCCCACAGCCCAGCGCATCACATTCATCGAGTTCCTCGAGACATCCTCCCGCGATGATCGCCGACCGGTCGCGCTGATCGCAAATGAAGCCCGCCCATCATCGGACCGTCGCAGCGGGGAGATCTCGCACGCCGACCGCAGCGATTGCCACCACACTTTACCGAACCGGGCCATCGACGCCACAGCCTGGCCCAGCCACACTTCTGTTCGTGGCCACACCCCAACACATGGTAGAACTGGAGCTGACAAAGCTGCGCAGGGAGCCTTCAGCCGGGGAATGTTCCCCGACCGCTGACGCGTAAGGAAGTGCCGGCATTTCCTCCGTGGCCGGAGGCGTACTTCCATACAAGATCGAGAAACTCGAGGTCGACACGCGACGCGCAAAGCATGCGCTTCCGTTAGACTGGTACAGGGCCGTGCTGGCCGGTCTCGGCGGAACGAGCGCCGTCATCGCGGTGGCGAAAGCGTTCGGCTGGCTCTGATGGAGTCTGATGGAGAGAGCGTAGTGCTTCAGCGACATGAATACCTGAGCGGGGGGACCAAAGTGGATCGCGACTGGTGGATCATCACCAAACCAGCGGTCCTCACCGCAGTCTGCGCGTTGATCTCGGCTGGCGTCTTCTGGCTGTTGTAAAAGCACGTCTGCCCGGAGACTACGGCGGTTTCAGACTGCGGGTTCGAGTTCTTCGATCACGAGCTGCAGCGTTTCCATCCCCGAGTAGTCGTTGACGCCGAGTCGGTAGAGCGCATGGGTGCGACCTCCGCCGACGGGCGCCCGATTGAATGCAATGGCATCGACCACCCTGTCGCCGTGGCGCAGCGCGAGCTTCAGGTGTCGCTGGCCGACGACACGCTGGGCAACGATGTCAAACTCGCCGTGGAACGTCGGCTCCTCGAAGCCTTGGCCCCAGGGTCCGTGGCTGGCCACCAGGCGGGCGTTTTCGATGACAAGGTCGTCAGGTTCGAGCTCGCCGTCGGTCAATCGGATTCCCGCGAGGTCACGCTCGCTTACGCGGGCTTCGACCGCGTCGGCAAATGCTCTTGTGAACCGATCAAGCTGCATTCGCTTGATGGACAGGCCCGCCGCCATGGCGTGACCGCCAAACTTCACCATGAGACCGGGAAACCGCGCCGCGACATCGTCGAGCGCGTCCCGTATGTGGAGTCCCGGTATCGAGCGGGCGGATCCCCTGAGTTCGCCTGGGGCCCCTGCGCCCGCGTCGGCAAAGGCGATGACGGGTCGATGAAATCGTTCCCGAATCCGGCCGGCGACGATACCGACGATACCCTGGTGCCATGAAGCGTCGTAGAGACAGAGGACGCTACACTGCTCCTCGCGGGCCTCATCCACCAGGAGCGTCGCATCCAGCGTCATGTCGCGTTCGATGTCGCGCCGCTCGGTGTTGAGTTCATCCAGTTCGCGGGCCAGCCGTTGCGCCTCGGCCATTTCGCCACTGAGCAGGCACCGGATACCCAGCGTCATGTCTGCGAGCCTGCCCGCCGCATTCAGTCTCGGAGCGATGCCGAACCCGAGATCCTGGGCGGTTACCGCACGCAGGTTCCGCCCCGCAACCTGCGCCAGGGCCCGGATACCGGAACGGGCCAGTCCGCCGCGCATGCGCCGCAGCCCCTGGTGCACGAGGATACGGTTGTTGAGGTCCAGCGGCGCGACGTCGGCGACGGTGCCGAGCGCAACCAGGTCAAGCCAGTTCGCGAGATTCGGAGGAGCAATCCCCCGCCCCTGGAAGAAACCCGCTTCTGCCAGCAGCACGCGCACCCGGCTCAGCACGTAGTAGACAACGCCGACTCCCGCGAGCGCCTTGCTGACGAATGCGCATCCGGGCGCGTTCGGATTGACGATGGCACACGCCGGCGGCAACTCGTCGCCGGGAAGGTGATGGTCGGTGACCACCACGTCAACGCCGCACTCCTGCGCCAACGTCACTCCGGCCACGCTTGACATGCCATTGTCCACGGTGACGATCAGGGCGGGTTCGCGCTTGAGGGCAACGCGCGCGATTTCGGGCGTCAGCCCGTATCCGAATGCGAATCGGTTGGGAACCAGGTAGTCCACGCGCGTCGCGCCAAGCGCCTCGAGAAGCGACACGGCCAGCGCGGTGCCCGTCGCGCCGTCCGCATCGAAATCGCCCAGCACGAGGATCGCCTCGTCACCCTGTACCGCGCGCGCGATACGGGCAGCCGCCACATCCAGGTCCGACAGGCCGTCGGGTGGCAACAGCCGCGACAAGGAAAGGTCCAGGTTGTCGATGGACTCGATACCGCGTCCCGCCAGCACCCGGGCAAAGAACCTGGGGTACGTCTGCAAAAGGACGGAAGTTGGCTCCGGCGCTTCTCGGGATTCGAGTTCGATCAGTCTGCTCCCCCCGCCGCCGGTCGCACGCGTTGCGCTATTCGCCGCTGGAGTTCGCGAGGTCCGCCACGCGGATACGCCTCACCTTTCCCGTCACACCGGCCAGTTTCTCGATGTCCGCCACGGCCCTCTCTGCGTCACGCTCGGCCACGACATCGGTGAGGATGACGATGGGCACCCATTCTGCTCCCCGCTTGCCCCGTATCGCCTGGGGCTGCTGGATGACACCTTCGATCGATATCCCATGCCCGCTCAGTGTCTGCGCGACGTCTGCGAACACGCCCGGCTGGTCTTCCGCCGGGACGTTCAGGTAGTGCGCGCACCTGAGGTCGCCCAGGGGCGAAGCCCCGGGGATGTTTTTTGCGAGCGGTGCCGAAATCCACCCGGCGGCACCACGCGCCAGTTCAATCAGGTCCGAGACGATCGAAGACGCGGTCGGCCCGGCACCGGCACCTGGTCCCACGTAAAGCGTCGAACCGACGGCGTGACCTTTCACCTGCACGGCGTTCATGACGCCATCCACCTTGCCGATCAGTGCAGATTCGGGCGTCAGGCATGGATGTACACGTGCCTCGACACCGTTGGCCTTCAGCCGGGCGATCCCCAGGTGCTTGATCCGGTAACCGAGTTCCCGCGCGTACGCGACATCCTCGGCTTCGACATCCGAGATGCCTTCGACATGGACGCTGTCGAAGTCAAACGGGGTGCCGAATGCGAGGCTGGCCAGGATCGCGAGCTTGTGGGCTGCATCTATGCCTTCGACATCGAACGTAGGGTCCGCTTCGGCATAGCCGAGCCGTTGCGCTTCGCGAAGCGCGGCCGCGAAGTCCTGACCCTCCTCGGACATGGCAGTCAGCACGTAGTTGGACGTGCCGTTGATGATTCCGGCCAGCCACTCGATCCGGTTGGCCGCGAGACCCCGGGTCAACGCGCTGATGATGGGAATGCCGCCCGCGACCGCCGCCTCGATGCCCACGAAGACTCCCGCCTCGCGGGCCGACCGCATGAGTTCGTTGCCATGCACGGCTATGAGGGCCTTGTTCGCGGTCACGACGTGTTTCTTCGCGGCGACGGCGGCACTGAAGAGTGTCTTCGCGGCATCTTCACCGCCAATCGCCTCGACCACCACGTCGACATCGTCTGCCGCGGGCAGCGTGGCCAGGTCCGTGGAAAACGCCGCTCCGCCGAGGTCCACTTCGGGTCGGGGTGTACGGCTCGCCACCCGGGTCAACTCAAGCTGCCGTCCCGCCGCCGCCGTCAACGCCTCGGCTTCCGAAGCGAGCAGGCGCACCACTCCCCGGCCCACCGTACCGAGGCCCGCCAGCCCTATTCTCAGTGGCATCCCGACGCCTATTTCAATCCCAACCCTTGCGCCAGCTGCGCCGCCGGAACGTAGCCCGCGATCAGTTCGCCGTCGGCGGTCACCATGGTCGGCGTACCTTCGACGCCCACGACCTTGCCCATCTCATAGTGCTCCGCAACGGGGTTCTGACACGACTTCGAAGGTATCTTCCTTCCAAGTTTCAGATCCGTGATGGCGTCCTGCGGATCCTCTGCGCACCATGCCGAGACCAGCCGGTCGTATGTCTCGGAGCCTATTCCCATTCGCGGAAACGCGAGATAGCGCACCTCGATGCCGTACGAGTTCAGTTCGGGCACTTCCGCGTGGAGCTTTCGGCAGAATCCACAGTCGGGGTCGGTGAACACGTTCAGCACCGCCCTGGTCTCTCCCGCGGGCGCGAAAACGATCATCTGATCCGCGGGGACGTCGGCAAGCAGCGCCAGGCGTCTCGCCGCCCAGCGAGCCTTGAATGGATCGACCGGTCCCTGGTCGGTCAGGGCGTACAGGACCCCCGCGATCGCGTAGGAGCCGTCCTCGGTGACATGGAGCATCACTCCACCTTCAATCTCGACCACGAGGAATCCGGGAATGGGAGACGCTTCGACCGACGTGACGTTGACGTCCGGCAGCCGGCGCTCAAGCACTTCGGCCAGATCGGCGCTGGCTGCGGGTGCGTCCTGGGCCTGCGCGGCTTCTATTGCTCCTGGTGCTTCTGGTGCTTCATCCGCCCCGGCGGCCGCCGCCGCGAGGACAGCACACGCCGCCGCATTTCGAATCATGCCCATACTGCTTCGCCGTTAGCTGCTGGAACCTGGGATTTAGAGTGCCACCGTGGCCGATCGTGCGGCTTCATCCTCTCGGATGGTGCGTCGAGTGTAACCGCTTGAGGCGATCTTGCGCGACATGCGTATAGATCTGCGTCGTCGAGAGATCCGCGTGGCCGAGCATCATCTGTACGGATCGCAGATCGGCGCCGTGGTTGATGAGGTGCGTCGCGAACGCGTGCCTGAGCGTATGCGGCGATATGTCCCGGGCAATCCCGGCGCGCAATGCATAGCGTTTTACCGCGTGCCAGAACGTCTGCCGTGTCATGGCGGTCCCGCGCCTGCTCGGAAACATCACATCGCTCGGCATTCCGCGCAGTAGGGCGGGCCTCGCCTGGACCACGTAGCGGGTCAACCAGCCCAGCGCAACCTCTCCCACCGGGGTCAGCCGCTCCTTGCCACCCTTTCCTACGACGCGCACAACTCCCTGGCGGGTGTTAAGCGACGAAACCTCGAGTCCAACAAGCTCCGATACCCGCAAACCCGCAGCGTAGAGCAGTTCAAGCATCGCGCGATCGCGGAACTCGGTGGCGCATCCCTGGGGATCCTCGGTGTTCGGCGCCGCCAGCAACGCCTCGACTTCGTCTTCGGAGAGCGACTTTGGCAGTGGCCTGCCAAGCAACGGCCGCGCAATGTCCTGGGTCGGATCGCGATCAAGGCGCCCCGCATCGACCGCATCCCGATAGTAGCCGCGCAGGCAGGACAGGAGCCTCGCAGTGGAACGGGCGGACAGGCCATCCGCGTGGCGCGCCCCCAGGTAGGCCTCGATGTCGTGGTCGCGCGCCCCGTCGAGGTCGCGACCCGCTTGTGCCGCCAACCACGCGCCGAAAGCGCGGAGATCCCGCCGATACGCAGCCAGGGTATTTGCGCTCAGCCCGCGGCGCAGCCAGACCCGATCGATATAGCCGTCAACCTCATTACTGAGCCGCGTATCCCCGGCCGGGTTGGCACAGCTTGCGGTCGCGTCAGCCTGCATGAACCCCTTCGAGAACGGATCTGCCGCAGTACCTGTTGATGGGAAGGACTCCCCCGCTCTCCCGGGTCAGACCTTTTCCTTGATTCGCGCGGCGCGGCCGGACAGTTTGCGCAGGTAATAGAGCTTTGCCCGGCGCACATCGCCCCGGCGGGTGACGGCGATGCTGGCGATGATCGGGCTGTGCGTCTGAAATGATCGCTCGACGCCAACCCCGTGGGAGACCTTGCGCACCGTGAAGGACGAGTTGAGACCGCGGTTGCGCTTAGCGATCACAACGCCCTCGAATACCTGCAACCTTTCGCGGGCGCCCTCGCGCACGCGCACGCGAACCGCGACCGTGTCGCCGGGACGAAACTCGGGCAGGTCGTCCCGAAGCTGCGCGTTCTCGAGTTCTTCGATGACTGTGTTGCGCCGCATGGAAATCTACTCCGCTCTCTCTCCTGGCTCTCCCAGGCACGTTTCTGCCGGGTCCGTTTCTGCCAGGTGTTCTCTCAACAATTCCCGATCTTCGGCGCATAGCACCCGGTTCACCAACAGGTCCGGGCGACGGCGCCAGGTTCGCGCCAGTGCCTGTGCCCGGCGCCATCTCGCAATCGCGGCATGGTCGCCACTCAGCAGTACCGGAGGGACACGCATCCCGCGATACTCGGGTGGTCGCGAATAGTGCGGATAGTCTAACAGGTTGTCAGCAAAGGACTCGCTTACCGTCGACGCCGGATTGCCGAGGGTCCCCGGCAATAGGCGCGCCAGGGCATCCAGAACGGCCATGACCGCGAGTTCGCCCCCGGTCATGACGAAATCGCCCAGGGAAAGTTCGAGATCGACCTCCCGCTCGACGAACCGCTCGTCGACACCTTCGTACCGGGCTGCCACGAAAAGCAGGTTGTCGATGCCGGCAAGTTCTTCCGCCATCGCCTGGTCGAAACGGCGGCCTTGGGGCGACATGTAGACCGTTGTCAGCGGACCCGGAGCCGATGCTCTCGCCGCCGAGACGGCCTCGCTGAGCGGCGCCACCGTCATCACCATGCCCGGACCCCCGCCATAGGAATGGTCATCGACCGAACGCCGCCGGTCCGAGGCGTAGTCGCGGGGATTGATGACGTTGAGCGCCAGCCTGCCGTCGGCGATCGCCCGGGCTACCACGCCTTCGCCGGTCAGGGCGCGGAACATGTCCGGGAAAATGGTTATGACTCCAGTCCACATGATCAGCTAAGCCGGTTCTTCCCAGTCCACCACTATCACGGACCGTTCGAGGTCAACGTCCCTGATGGCGGAAGCGATGAAGGGGATCAGTCTCTCGCTCGAACCATCGCTGACTACCAGCGCGTCGTTGGCGCCCGTGGCCATGAGATTCTCTACCCGGCCAAGATCCTCTCCCCCGACCGTGACCACGCCGAGCCCGATCAGGTCCCGCCAGTAGTATTCGTCGGTTTCCGTTTCCGGGAGCGCGGACTCGGGCACGCCGATGAGGACACCCCGCAGGGCCACAGCGGCTTCGCGATCGTCAATGCCATCCACACGGCAAAGAAAACCGTTGTCATGCCTTCGCGCGCCGTCGGGGCAGACGGTCACTTCGCGCCAGGCGCCGTCGGACAGCAGGGACCACGGCGCATACTCCAGGAGATTCTCTGCGGGACGCGTGAACGAAACGACGCGCAGCATGCCGCCGATCCCATGGGGACCGGTCACCCTGCCCACCACGACCATCCCGTCGCCGGGCAACCGTTCCGTCGCCGGAATCGGCATCGTGCCAGCCCCGTCCGAGAAGTTGGGCTATTCGGATGCGGCGGCTTCGCGCCGCGCGGCTCCGATGATCTGCCTGGCCCGTTCGGATGGCTGGGCACCTACCGACAACCAGTAATCGATACGGTCCAGGTCGATGCGCACCCGCTGCTCGTCGCCTTTCGCCAGCGGATTGAAGAAGCCCACCCGCTCGATGAACCGTCCGTCGCGCTTCGCCGCCTTGTCTGCGACGGTCAGGTGGTAGAAGGGTCTCTTCTTCGCGCCGTGTCTCGCCAATCGAATCGTGACCATTCGGATCGGCTCCTTCAAGAAAAGGCGCGCATGTTACAGTAAGCGGCCACCCTTGGCACGAGACGTACCACCTCAGCGACGAAAATGGGGCCGCTGCGCCACCTGGCCCTGCGCCTGGAGGTTCCGCAGCATCCGGTCCATGCCCCCCCTGCGGGTTGCCTTGCGCATGAACTTCTGCATCTGCTTGTGCTGCTTCAGGAGCCGATTGACGTCTTGCACACGCGTACCGCTGCCCGCCGATATCCTGCGCTTTCGGGACCCGTCAATGGTGTCGGGAAAGCGGCGCTCGCGCGGCGTCATGGAGTTGATCACGGCTTCCATGCGCCGGAAGTCGGCGTCGTCGAGCCCGGTCCGGGGCATCTGTCCCGCGCCCGGGAGCCTGTCCAGCATGCTGCCGACGCCTCCCATGCGCGCCATCTGCTGCAACTGGTCGCGAAAGTCCTCCAGATCGAACCTGCGGCCTCCCGCCGCTTTCCTGGCGAGGCGTTGCGCCTTCTGCCTGTCAACCTTGCGCTCGACTTCCTCGATCAGGCCGAGGACATCTCCCATGCCCAGTATCCGCGATGCCATCCGGTCCGGATGGAACGCCTCCAGCCCATCCGTCTTCTCGCCGACCCCGATGAACTTGATCGGCCTGCCGGTAATCGCGCGCACCGACAGGGCCGCCCCGCCCCGGGCATCACCGTCCGCCTTGGCGAGGACCACTCCCGTCAGCGCCAGCGCCTCGTCGAATGCCCTCGCCGCGTTCGCCGCGTCCTGTCCGGTCATGGCATCGACGACGAACAGGGTCTCCACCGGCCGCAATACGCCATGCAACGCCCTGATCTCCGCCATCATCCCCTCATCAATGGCAAGCCGGCCCGCCGTATCGACGATCAGCACATCGTCGAATTGTGTCGTCGCGTCGGTGAGGGCACCCTCGGCAATCGCGATCGGCTCCTGTCCAACGGTGCTTGGGATAAACCGCGCGCGGACTTCCTCGCTGAGCGTTCGCAGTTGCTCGATGGCGGCGGGCCGATAAACGTCGGCGCTCACCATGGCCACCTTCTTCTTCTCCCGTTCGATCAGCAGGCGCGCAAGCTTGGCGGCCGACGTGGTCTTGCCGGCACCCTGCAGGCCCGCCATCAACACCACCGCTGGCGGCGCCGCAGCGAGATTCAACGCGTCGTTCCGCTCGCCCATCAGCCGGACGAGTTCGTCGTGAACCACCCTGACGAATGCCTCACCCGGGTTGATCCCCGCCGACACCGACTGACCGATGGCCTTGCGCCGCACCCCTTCGGTGAACGACCGGACCACCTCCAGCGCGACGTCCGCCTCCAGGAGCGCCAGGCGAACCTCGCGCAACGTCTCCCGAATGTTGCTTTCCGAGAGATACGCCTTCCCCGAAAGGCCTCGGAGCGCCGCTGTCAGGCGCTGGCTCAAGCTATCGAACATGGGCGTCTCCCGTACTCGCCAGGAATCGTCGGCAAGCCAGAATTATAATCCGACCACGCTGGCGCAAGGTGCCGGCAATGTGCCAAACTCGGACATCAACCTCTCGCAATCGAGGGCGGCACGCCCGCCAATCGGCCGATGAACCCGGTCATTCCCGGTGCTCTTGCGATACTGCTCTACGTCGCCGGATGCCATTTGCAGTTCCGCGCCCTTTCCGCGCGCGATCCGAAGCCCTCGAAACGGCTGCTCGCCGTTTCCCTGCCCGCTGTCGTGCTGCACGGGCTCTGCCTCGCGCTGGTGATCTACTCGGAGACCGGTATCGACCTGTCCCTGTTCACGATCGCATCGCTCATCTCGTTCGCGGCGACGCTGACGATACTCGCCGCCGCCCTGGCCCAGCCGCAGGGCAGGCTGGAGAACCTGTACCTGCTCGTCTTTCCGTTCTCGATCATCGCTATCGCCGGATCCCTCGCATTCGGCGGAACCAAGGTGCGCCAGGTCCTGGAGGGCGGGTTGCTGGCGCACCTGCTGGTTTCCATCTTCGCCTACACCCTGCTCACGGTCGCCGCGTTCCAGGCGATCCTCCTGTGGGTGCAGGAACGACACATCCGGCACAAGGAGCCGATCGGCGTAATTCGCATCCTTCCACCGCTTGAAACACTGGAAGTCTTCCTGTTTCAGCTCCTCATGGCGGGCTTCGCGCTGCTTACCGTCTCGATAGCGATCGGGTTCGTGTTTCTGGACAATGTGCTGGCGCGCGACGTGGTCTACCACACGGTGCTCGCGACCGCGTCCTGGTGCATTTACGGCGGTCTGCTCATCGGTCACCGGGTGTTCGGCTGGCGTGGCACGATGGCGGCGCGCTGGACCCTGGCGGCGTTCGGGTTGCTGGTGATCGGCTACTTCGGCAGCCGGTTCGTGCTGGAATTCGTGCTGGGCGCCCGATAATCGCAGCTACTGCCGGATCTTCCAGCGCCGGTTCACCGCAGAGACGATCGCCGACAGCGACGCGGTGATCGTGTTTCGGCTCATGCCGATGCCGTAGCACTGTTCCTCGCCGTTATCGATGGCCAGGAGGCAGAGCGCCGCCGCGTCCTTGCCCGTGGACAGGGCAATCTCGCGATAGTCGATGATGTTCAGCGGCTCGTTCAGCGTGTCGACCATGCCGTTGACGAACGCTTCGATGGGGCCGCTGCCCTGACCGGCGATGCGCACCGCGTTTTCCGACACCTCCACCATCGCCTCGCAGCGCTGCGCGCCGTCTTCCCCCTGGGTGAGGTCGTAGTCGATCAGCCGGTAGGGCCCGTCCTCGCACAGGTACTCGTCAATCAACGCCTGGAAGATCTCCTGCGGGCGCACCTCGCGGCCGAGGCGCTCGGTCATGCCCTGCACGTGGCGGGAGAACTCCACCAGCATTTCACGCGGCAGCGGCACGCCGTAGTGCTCCTCGAGGACGAAACCGACGCCGCCCTTGCCGGACTGGCTGTTGACGCGCACGGTCTCCTTGTACGACGAACCGACGTCCGCCGGATTGATGGGCAGGTACGGGACCTCCCAGGTGTCGTCGCCCACTTCCGCCATGCCCTTTCGGATCGCATCCTGGTGCGATCCCGAGAACGCCGTGAATACGAGATCGCCCGCATAGGGATGGCGTTCGTGCACGGGCAACTTGTTGATGGCTTCCACCGTTTCCCGAATGCGCGGCATGTCCCGGAAATCCAGTTCCGGATCGACGCCCTGGGAGAACAGGTTCATGGCCACGGTCACGATGTCGCAGTTGCCGGTTCGCTCGCCGTTGCCGAACAGGGTCCCCTCGACCCGCTCGGCACCCGCCATGAGCGCGAGTTCCGTCGCGGCAACGCCAGTTCCCCGGTCGTTATGCGTGTGCAGACTGACGACGACGCTGTCCCGCGCCGGGAAGCTGCGGCAGAACCACTCGATCTGGTCCGCGTATACGTTCGGCGTCGCCATCTCGACGGTGGAGGGGAGATTGACGATGATCCTGTCTTCCGGCGTCGCACCCCACGTCTCGGCGACAGCCGCGCAGATCTCCACGGCGAAATCGAGTTCCGTCCCGGTAAAGCTCTCGGGCGAGTACTCGTAGGTGATATTGGCGCCCGACAGTGACGACAGTCCGTCCCGGACAAGCCTGGTCCCGTCCACCGCAAGCTTGACGATGCCCTCCCTTCCCAGGCGGAACACCACGCGCCGCTGCAGGGTGGAAGTCGAGTTGTAGAGGTGAAAGATGACGTTGCGGGCGCCATCCAGGGCTTCGACGGTCCGCTCGATGAGTTCCGGGCGGGCCTGGCACAACACCTGGATCGAGACGTGATCCGGGATTCGGTCTTCATCGATGATGCGGCGGATGAAGTCGAAATCCGGTTGCGACGCCGCCGGAAACCCCACCTCGATTTCCGAGAATCCGACAGCCAGCAGCAGCTCCCACATGCGGATCTTCTCGTCGACGTTCATCGGATCGATGAGCGCCTGGTTGCCGTCGCGGAGATCGACGCTGCACCAGCGTGGCGCGTGTGTCAGCGTGGCCGCGGGCCAGGTGCGATCCGGCAGTTTGACGGGCGAGAAAGCACGGTACTTCTGGAATGGCATGGCGCCAACACGCGCGCCTGCGTTGCCGACGTCGAACTCTTGACCTGGTTGCATGGCGAATTTCTCCCGAACTCGTCCCGACTTCTTGGTGGTGGCGATGGGCCGAAGGCCCGGATTTTGAGATGGAAGCCGGCCTAAGCCGGCAGGAGAAGTGCCAGCCGCAACGCGATCTCGGACAGAATGAAAGTGCGTCGGGCCATAGCGGCGCACTATAGACCGGTTTGCGCGCTTGTCAACGCAGTCGCCTGTATCGAGCTATCGCACGTTGCACTGCACCGCGGCGGCCGCGGTCCTCGCCTTGCTCCGTGCCTCGCCGATGGATTCGCCAAGCGCGAGTGCAACACCCATGCGCCGCTCTCCACGCACTTCGGGTTTCCCGAACAGGCGCACCTCCGTGCCGGGCGCCGAGAGGGCCTCTTCGAGACCCGTGTACGTCACCTCGTCGGAGTCGCCATGCGCGAGGATCACCGCCGAGGCCGACGGTCCGCGCTGCACGATTTGAGGCACCGGCAAACCCAGTATCGCCCGGGCATGCAGCGCGAACTGGGACTTGTCCTGGCTGATCATCGTCACCATGCCGGTGTCGTGCGGCCTCGGACTCACTTCCGAGAATATGACCTCGTCTCCCTTGGTGAAGAACTCGACGCCGAAGATGCCTCGACCGCCCAGTTCCCCGGTGACCAGCGCCGCTATCCGCTGCGCCTCTGCGCGGGCCGCTTCGGTCATCGGTTGGGGCTGCCAGGATTCCCGGTAGTCGCCGCCCTCCTGCCGATGCCCGATGGGTTCGCAGAAGGACACCTCGACGTCGCCGTGGCGTACGGTCAGCAGGGTGATCTCGTAGTCGAAGTCGACGAAACCCTCGACAATGACGCGGTCCGCCGCACCCCTGGCCCCGCTATGCGCCAGTCGCCATGATCGTTCCGCGTCCTCCCGCACCGCCACCGTGGACTGACCCTTGCCCGACGAACTCATGACCGGCTTCACGATGCACGGCACCCCGATTTCGTCGACGGCGGCGAAGTACTCCTCCTCCGTCTCCGCGAACCGATATGGCGAAGTCGCAACGCCGAGTTCCTCCGCCGCGAGCCGGCGGATGCCTTCGCGGTTCATGGTCAGGCGCGCCGCCCGGGCGGTCGGCACGATGTGGTGGCCCTCGCGTTCCAGTTCCACCAGCGTCGGCGTCGCGATGGCTTCGATTTCCGGAACCACGAGGCGCGGTTTCTCCGCCTCGATCACCGCGCGCAGCGCCTCGCCATCCAGCATGTCGATGGCGCACGCCCGATGGGCGACCTGCATCGCGGGCGCGTCGGCGTAGCGGTCGACGGCGATGACTTCCACGCCAAAGCGCTGCAGAGCGATGACGACTTCCTTGCCGAGTTCTCCCGAGCCGAGCAGCATCACCCGCGTCGATGTCCCTGATAAGGGCGTGCCGATTTCGATCATTCTCGATTCTCTTCCTCTTGCCGTTGCATCTGCTCCTTGTAGAGCTTGAAGTTGTTTACATAAAGATTTGAAAAGACACTTATTTCTTCTATCTCTTCCTGGGTGAGGTCGCGGACGACGCGACCCGGAGAACCGAGCACGAGGCTGCCGTCCGGAATCTCCTTGCCTTCGGTCACCAACGCATTGGAGCCAATCAGGCAATTCCGCCCGATCCTCGCGCCGTTCATCACGACGGCATGGATGCCGATAAGGGAGTTGTTGCCGACGGTACAGCCATGCACCACGGCGTGGTGACCGACCGTGACGCCCTCGCCTATGGTCACCGGAAACGTGTCGTCCATGTGGACCACGGCGCAATCCTGGATGTTGCTGTTCGCGCCGATCGTCACCGAGTCGTAGTCGCCGCGCACCACGGCGCCGAACCATACGCTGACGTTGTGGTGCATCAGCACCGCACCGACGACCGCGGCGGACTCGGCCACGAAATAGTCGCCGCGCGTCACCACGCGCCGGTCGCCCAAGGCATAGATCACGCGCTACCGCCCTCCCGCGACGATGGCTGTCCCCCTGCGGTCACATTGTGTCGAAGCCGCGCGCGCAAATCCATCGAACGCCCTCCATTTCGACGAGTGGCCAGCCGGACGGCTCGCCAACGGCTTGCCCCGTTGCCTGCCAAACAGCTGAAGGAGCCGAAGAAGCGGCGATGCGCGAGGCTATAATCGCGCCCGTGAACTACTGCAGCAGCTGCGGGGAACCGGTATCGAAGCAAGTCCCGCCGGGCGATGATCGCGAGCGATTCGTGTGCTCCGCCTGCGCCACGATCCACTACGAGAATCCGAAGATCGTGACGTGTTGCGTGCCTGTTTTCGAAGACCGCGTACTGCTGTGTCGCCGCGCCATCGAACCGCGCCGCGGGCTCTGGACCCTGCCTGGAGGGTTCCTCGAGACCGGCGAGACCGTCTTCAACGGCGCTGCGCGCGAAACCTGGGAGGAAGCGCGCGCCCGCGTCGACGGCGACGGCCTGTACACGGTATTCAACCTGCCGCACATTTCTCAGATCTACATGTTCTTCCGCGCGCGGGTGGTCGGCGGTCGCTACGGCATCGGCGAAGAGACCCTGGAAACGCGCCTCTTCCGCGAGCCCGAAATTCCCTGGGATGAACTCGCTTTCCCCGTCATCTCGAAGACGCTCGCACACTATTTCCGCGATCGTCCGAGCGGGGTATTCCCCGTCCGGGTCGAGGACATCATCATCCAGGGCGCGGTCGGCACGCCCCCGATGCCGGCGGGCCAGGATGGCGGCACCCGGCGATAACCGACCGCTCGCCTCTGCCGACCGCGGCGCTCGGGACAGCATCGAAGCCGCCGGGCAGGCCACCGGCGCCTTCGGCATCGGCCCGCCCGCGCGGATCACGCGCCACGGCACCGGCAACATCAACGACAGTTATCGGCTGTCCTCCCCGGACGGCGGCGACTACCTGTTGCAGCGAATCAATCAGGCCGTCTTCGATCATCCCGAACGCATCGCCCGCAACCTGGAACGTCTTTACGCGGCCCGGCCCGACCGGCTGCCGGAAATCCTGCGGGCGGCCGACGGCGAACTGCTGCACCGGGATGCCGAGGGCGAGTTCTGGCGGCTGTACCGCTTCGTATCCGGGAGCCGCCACGCGGACACCGCGGCGACGCCGGAAATCGCCCGCGAGGCGGGCCGCGCGTTCGGCAGCTTCCTGAACGAAACCCGCGATCTGCGGCCCGCCGACTTCGAGGACACCGTGCCGGGATTCCACGATCTCCGGGCCCGCCTGGGCGCGCTTGAACGCGCTATCGGCGCCGATGTCCGCGGCCGCGTCCGGCATGCGCAGGATGCCTGCGCCGTGATCGAGCGCCATTCCGGTCTCGCGGCCATCGAGTTTCCGCGCGACCGCATCGCGCACAACGACTGCAAGATCAGCAACGTGCTGTTCGCCGCCGACGGCCCCCGCGCCCTCTGCGTGGTCGACCTCGACACCGTCATGCCGGGCGCCGCGGGATTCGACTTCGGCGACCTCGTCCGCTCGGCGGCGGCGCGCACCGACGAGAACGAGACCGACGCCGCGCGCATCGGTCTCGATCTCGCCCGGACCGAAGCCATCGCCGGCGGATTCTGCGAAACGACGGTCCTGACAGCCTCGGAAAGGGAAAGCCTGGTCGACGGCATCCTGCACGTCACATTCATGCTCGCGGTCCGGTTCCTGACGGACCACCTCGACGGCGACCGGTATTTCCGCACCGCCTACCGCGATCACAACCTCGACCGCGCCCGCAACCAGTTGGCGCTGCTGCGCGACATGGAACGCCGGCGACCGGCGCTGGAGAAGGTGATCAGGGCCGCCGCGAAGGGCGCTTGACCCGCGCTCCGCGCCTGTCCTGTTTCGCGATAACGGGCTGCGCTATTCTTCGCATCGAGTCCAGGATCGCCGCATGCCGCTGACACTCGAAGACCTTCAACCCGATTGCACCGTTCGCGGCATCCGTCCCGCCGAGACCACCACCGTGGTCGGCGTGAAGCGGCATGGGTCGACGCGCTCGCGCTGCTCTACCGGGGTAATTCCGGCAAGGTCGACGAGGCGCTCCTGTTCCGGGACGACGAGGATCGGCTGGAACTGGTCACTCGGGGCCGCCCGTGGAGCTTCGACGGCGACGGCGCCCTGTACCGGCTCGCCGCGGAGGCGCAGCGCACCGGCCTCGCCCACCTGTTCGATCCGATGCTGGCCGTCCACACCTCGCAGGTCGACCCCCTGCCGCACCAGATCACGGCGGTCTACGAAGCGATGCTGCCGAGGCAGCCGCTGCGGTTCCTTCTCGCCGACGACCCCGGCTCGGGCAAGACCATCATGGCGGGGCTTCTCATCAAGGAGCTGATCGCGCGGGGCGACCTGGTCAGGTGCCTGGTCGTGTGCCCCGGGAGTCTTGTCGAGCAGTGGCAGGACGAGCTGTACCGCCGCTTCGATCTCAACTTCGAGATCATGACCAGCGACAAGCTGGAAACGGTGCGCACCGGCAACTGGTTTCTGGAGAACGACCTTGCGATCGCGCGTCTCGACATGCTTGTGCGCAACGACGGGGCGCAGGCCTGACCCGGCACTTCCTGCTCATGACGGCCACGCCCCACAACGGCAAGGAAGAGGACTTCCAGCTATTCCTGGCGCTGCTCGACGGCGACCGCCTCGAGGGACGCTTCCGCGACGGCGTCCACCAGGTCGACGTCACGGACCTGATGCGGCGGATGGTGAAGGAGAACCTCCTGAAATTCGACGGACGCCCCCTGTTCCCGGAGCGGATCGCGTACTCCGTGCCCTACAGGCTGACGGACGACGAAGCCAGGCTGTACCGCGCCGTCACGGAGTATGTCCGGGAAGAGTTCAACCGGGCCGAGGCGCTGCAGAACGACAAGCGCGCGGGAACCGTCGGCTTCGCTCACGGTCCTGCAGCGGCGGCTGGCGTCGTCGCCGGAGGCGATCCATGAGTCGCTGACGCGGCGACGGGACCGCATCGAGACGCGATTGCGGGAGGTCAGGCTGATGCGGCGCGCTTCCCGCGGCCGCCACCGGCGTCGGCATCGTCGATGTCGAGGATCTCGATGACCTGGAAGACCTGCCGGACGGCGAAGTCGAGGCGACGGAACTGGGAGATGGTGCACCACCTCATCCGGGTCCACGAGACCGAAGGAGACGAGGGCGCGGCGCGACTCGGCCGCGAACTCTGCTATCGCCTCTACGCGCTGGCCGACCGCAAGAACCGGGCCGCCGAGGCGCTCGCCTACAATACGCTCGTCAGAAGCTGGCCGTCGATCATCGACCTGGCGCGCTCGCGGGAGTCCGTCCAATCGGACATGCTCGATGCCGGCTCGCGGACATGAACGGAGTGTCTCCGCGGTGATCTACGACCAAGCTGAAATCAGGGAACGCATCAGGCTCGGCGAGGACAGCGGCTGCGAGTTCAAGCAGATCGTGTTCGCCGGGGATACCCCGCGACGACCGAGGCGGGACGACCTGGCCGACGAGATCGGGGCGCTCGCCAATGCCGGCGGCGGGCTGCTTCTTTGCGGCGTCACCGACGACGGTCGGGTCCCCGGAATGACGCGGGGCCGGCTATCCGCGCTCGACTCGCTGATCGTCGAGGTCAGCACCGATGCGGTAAAGCCGCCCGTGGCTGTTCGCACCTGCCACCGGACGCTCGACGGTGCGCCGCTCGTCGTGGTGGAGGTGCCCGAGGGCGAGGCATTGCATGACAGCCCCGGCGAGAACCTTGTGCGAATCGGCGCAAGCAAGAAGCGGATGGCCAGCGACCAGCGCGCCTGCGCCTCGCCCAGCGCCGCGGCGCCTGGCCAGGCGCTTCCACGCGGACGGCGCGCTGTCGGTGTGGCACGGGCCGCGCAAGCTCGCCAGGTACGGCCCCGGCGGCGAGTGCCTGGCCGACGAACTGCCGGTCGCCGCGTGGGCGAAGTCGTCGCGGGGTTGTCCACCCGCGTCGCCACGAATCAGGGGAGGCCGACACCCGAGCCATGCCCGTGTCGATTACCCCGGCGGAACCGGACAGTTTATCTGTTCTGAAACCGGACACTTCCATTCGTTGACAACACACCTGGCCGTCCGCCTTGCCGCGCCAGACCGGCACCGGTAGTCTGGCCCTCTCAAGCCAGGCACGGAGGCCCGCGATGAAATACCTTCACACGATGGTTCGGGTGAACGACCTGGACGCATCCATCGACTTCTACACGAAGCTGGGTTTGCAGGAACTTCGGCGCCATGACAACGAAGCGGGCCGATACACCCTCGTCTTCATGGCGGCCCCTGGTGACGAGGATGCGCAGATCGAACTCACGCACAACTGGGATCCCGAGACGCTTGCCGGTGGCCGCAACTTCGGCCATCTCGCTTACCGGGTGGACGACATCTACGGACTGTGCCAGTCATTGATGGACGCCGGCGTCACCATCAATCGCCCGCCCCGGGACGGACACATGGCGTTCGTCCGCTCTCCCGACAACATCTCGGTCGAACTGTTGCAGAAAGGAGGCTCGCTGCCGCCCGCAGAACCGTGGGCCAGCATGCCGAATACCGGCGAGTGGTAGGACCGCGCCCGCCACTGTCCCTGGCGAAAGCGTAGAATGCAGGAATCAGTCCCGGGAGGAACTTGAGATCATGGCAGAACCCGCAATCAGGACCGAAGAACCCACCACCAGGCCCCCGACCACCCTCGATCGCTCATGGAACGAAATCTGTGAGATTGGCCTGCAGCAGAACGTCGCTGAACTCGACGCCTACGGTTACACCATCGTCCCGCCCGAGATCGCGAACCCGAACAACCTCGCCGAGCGATTGCTGGAGAAGTGTCTCGATATCGCCGAGCGGCGCAACGGCGAGCGTCCCGACCTCGAGCACGGCTCGACGCACGTCAACCTCGAGGGGACGGAAGTGGGCATGCGCTACGTTGGACATGCCTATCATCCCCACGGACCGCTGGGCGACGTGTTCCATTCGCTGCTGCTCGAGGACGAGGTGTTCCAGGAGGTGCTGATGAACCCGGTGCGCCTCGCACTGGTCACGCACCTGCTCGGCTACAACGCGGTCATGTCCAGCATGGGCTGCTGGATGAAAGGGCCCGGCAGCACCACGCTGGCGCTGCATGCGGACAATTCGCTGCCGTCACCGCTGCCGCCGCATGCGATCGGCTGCCAGACGACCTACTGGCTGACCGACTACACGCGGGAGAACGGCTCGACGGCAGTCGTGCCGGGCAGCCACAAGTGGTGCAGGCAGCCCCACGGCGAAGAAAAGATCGTACCCGAGAAACCCGGCGATCGCGGCAACCAGCAGGCGATCCCGCTCGAGGGCAAGGCCGGCTCCCTGCTCATCCACCACAGCAACCTGTGGCACGGCGCGTACAACCGCACCGCCCCCGGGGTGCGCGTCAGCCTGACGAACTACATGCTGCGTCACTTCATGCGCACGACGGAGAACTACATCGACAAGATTCCGCAGGAAACCCTCGACCGGCATCCGCCACGATTCGCGATCCTGACCCAGCAGGGCGTCAAGGTGGGAGGCTCGAACCCGGAGGAGACGGAGCACAGGGTGGAGACTGCCGAGAAGTATCTCGCCGCCTACGCGAAAGAGATTGGGGAAGGCTACCGCCCCGTCGAACAGTAACGCGCGCGCATCGTCCGACTGACCTGGCGCAGAGATCGCTCCGAGGCGGTCTCTGCGCTCATTCGTTGTCCGAACGCCGACGTGGCGTTAGCGATCTACGCCCGCTTCCCAGTGCCGGACCATTGGCGCCAGGTCGTCCCAGAACGCCTCGGAGATATCCACTGACCCTGCCTCGGCGTTCGCAGCAGCCTCTGCCGGTGTCCGACCGCCCGGAATGGCGCAGGCGACCTGTGGATGGCGCGTGCACCACTGCAGCGACGCGGCCAGCAGCGAAATCCCGTACTGGTGACACAGATCCTCGATATTGCCAACGTGAGCCAGGCATTCCGGACTGAATTTCCGGCGGCCCTCCGCCGACGCCCGCGAAGGCCCGGTGGCAAGGAGTCCAATCTCGAGCGGCGTGGCGCAGGAGATCCCCATGTTGTACTTCTCCGCCGCGGGCAGAATCTCTTCCGCTGCTGTCTGGTTGAGCAGGCTCCAGGCATCGGGCACCACTGCCGCGTCGAATTCCCCGGTCACAATGAAGGGCGTATTGATCTCGGGATCGTTGCAGGCAATGCCGACCCAGCGGATCAGTCCTTCGTTCTGGAGCTTCCGAACCGCGCCCAGCGCGCCATCGTCGCTCATGACCTCTTCCACGGGGTAACCGCCCGCATCGTGGATATAGACGATCTCGAACTTTTCGATACCGAGACGTTCCTGGCTGCCTTCAAAGGCCTGGAGGATGCCGTCGTATGAATGGTCCCGCCCTTCTCCGAGATAACC
The DNA here is from genome assembly GCA_026706665.1 of Gammaproteobacteria bacterium. Classification (GTDB taxonomy): domain Bacteria; phylum Pseudomonadota; class Gammaproteobacteria; order Pseudomonadales; family Azotimanducaceae; genus VXNE01. The sequence goes on from JAPOYI010000198.1 coordinate 34,315, forward strand.
GACCTTGGTGACCACCATGCACTTGGCCGCAAGGTCCGGCCGCCGCTTGAGCGCTTCGCCCACGATCTTTTCGGACCCGCCCCGCGAATAGACGTAAGCAGTGTCGACGAGCGTGCAGCCTCCCTCCATGGCGGCAATGATGGTCTGAACGCCAAGCTCGAAGTCCATGTCCGGCGTACTGATGCCGGAATTCGCCGGCTTCCCGGAATACATGGCTCCCAGCCCCACAATGGATACCTCGAGTCCCGTCCGTCCCAACGTTTTGGTTCTCATGATTGCTTCCCCTTCTTGTGCCGTTTGTTCTCGTTTCTGCATGCCCTTCGGGTGTACCCGACGGCAATCACTTCTCCGGACGCACGTCGTAGCCCGCGTTCCGGAGCGACCCGACGACCGCTTCCACCTGTTCCTCGCCGCGCATCTGCAGCACCAGTTCGACAACGGTTGCGCGTACCGTGGAGACGCCGAACGCGCGCTGGTGCACGATGTCCACGATGTTGCTGTCCAGTTCACCCAGGCGGCGCGTGAGTTCGCCGAGCGCACCCGGCTGATCGGGTATCTCGACCGCGATCCTGACCAGGCGGCGCGCGCGCACGAGGCTGCGCTGGACCACGGATGACAGCATCATCATGTCGATATTGCCACCCGTGAGCACCACCACCGTCTTACCGGCCGCGAGCGCCGGGTCTGCGATGACGGCGGCAAGCGCGACCGCACCGGCGCCTTCCGTGACGGTTTTTTCGATCTCGAGCAACTGAAAGACAGCGCGCTCGATGTCGCGCTCGGAGACCGCCACCATGCGGTCCACCGCCTGGCGGATGATGCGCATGGTGATGTCACCTGGAGTACCGACGGCAATGCCTTCCGCGACGGTGCCGGGCAGCGCCGGACCCGGATCGCGGCCATCGAAGGCGGCGACGGCGGCGCTGAAACGCTGCGCCTGAACACCGATGATCGTGACCTCCGGCCGCAATGCCCGCACCGCAGTCGCCGTACCGGCAAGCAGACCGCCGCCGCCCACCGGCACGATCAGCGTATCGAGATCGGGCATCTGCCCGACGACCTCGATGCCGAGCGTACCCTGGCCGGCTATCACCGCTTCGTCCTCGAAAGGATGTACCAGGATGCGCCCCAGTTCCGCGGCCAGTCGGTGCGTATATTCGAGCGTCTCGTCGAAGCGGTCGCCATGCAGGAACACGTCGGCGCCGAATACCCGGGTCTGCTCGACCTTGGCGTTCGGCGTGTGGCGCGGCATGACGATCGTGACCTGGATGCCCAACCTGCTGCCGTGATATGCGAGCGCCTGCGCATGGTTGCCTGCGGACATCGCGATGACGCCCTGACGACGCTCGTCCTCGTCCAGCAGCAACAGCTTGTTCAAAGCGCCGCGTTCCTTGAACGACGCCGTGAACTGCAGGTTCTCGAACTTGAGATGCAGGTTCGCCCCGAGGCGCCTAGACAGGGTTTCCGACCGCGTCAGGGGCGTCCGCGCGATGGCGCTACCCAGGCGCGCTTTCGCCGCCTCGATGTCATCGAAGGTGACTGTCATGTCCCGTGCTTCGCTCAACTCCCGCGACATTGTACCGGCGCACCGACGCGACCACGGTCCAACGCCCGCCGCAATGGAAGGATTCTGACGCTATCCAGGGTTCAGCGTTTGCCGAGTCTCGGCCGCGTCCACGATATCGTTCCAATCCCAGAGCTGCGGAATGGTCTCGATGTCGGCCCAGAGGCTTGCCTGATCCGCGTAGTGCGGGCTGCCCGGATGACCCGACGCGCCGAGGGGAACGATCCATCGCGAATTGCGCCAGTCGGACGGATCGTGGATGTAGCGGTTGACCGACATCAGCGTGGCAACGCAACGGTCCTCCATCGAGTAGGCGCCCGCCAGCGGAGTGTCGCCATCGCCGTGCACTTCCACCTGCGGCGGATCGAGATACTTCGCGCACTCCGGGAAGATCCGGGATAACGGGTGGCGGGGGCTGGTACGGTGCACGTCGCCCCACCTCCATCTGCGCATGTCGTCGCCCAACCGCTCGCGAAGTTCACCAACCGCCTGCACCACGGCGGATTCAATGCATCCCGCCCACGTCTGTCCGCCTTCGAGGCACGAGGCGTCATCCTCCGCCATGGCCGCGACGGCGCGCGCGTAGAGTGCTGCCGTGTGCGTTGCAGGGCCCCGGCCGATACCGCCCGGCGCACCGAGCGCCGCATCCGCCAGCGGGCCGAGCGCGGCCTTCACGACCTTGCGGAACAGGTGAGCGCGCGTCACGCCGTAGATCACGGCGGCCGGCGAAGAGCGGTCCATGCGGCAGTCCCAATCCACGAGAATCTCGCGCGCCATTCGAGCGTCCGCGTGGGCTGGTTTCAACGCCGCAATGCGGTTCACGAACGTCCTTGCCGGAATCGACTCCCGATCTGCATGGATGGACGCCATGTCTTGCGGCTTCGCCGCGCCAGCGGGTATCGACGCCAGCCGCGCGCTGACCCGCCGCGCCCGCCAATCCGGGGCGAACAACGTGTTGATGTAGCGAGGATAGTCGGCGGTGGTCGGCGCGTTGTTGCAGGTCACGACAAAGCCGGCTTCCGGGTTGCGCGCGTTCGGCATTTCCTCGAACGGAATCCAGCCTCTCCACTCGTGGCCGCCCGTCCAGCCCGGCACCGGAATCCACGCGTTGGCCATGGACCGAACGGGAATCCGGCCCCGGTACCGATACCCGAACTCGCCCCGGACGTCCGCGTAGACGAAATTGTTGACCGGTTCGGTCCAGACCTTAAGCGCCTCCTCGGTTTCGTCCGCCGACCGGGCGAGAAGGAGGTCATGCAGCGCGTTGGCCCAGGCGGTTCCGCTGTTCGTACCGGGATGACTGAACGCAACGCCGTATCCCTCCTCCGGATTCCCCGCGACGATGGGACCATGCCGGGTCCGGACAACCGTCAGCGCCTCAGGCCCACCGTCGCGAACGACGAGTCTTTCACTACGAACCTCGGCGGGCAGCCAAGTCGTGAGCCAGGCATATTCGAGCCGTCCGTTTTCCCTCCGGAAGCGTTCGATGTAGAGGTCCTGGTAGTCAGCGCTGCCGTGGGTCATGCCCCAGGCGACGTGCTCGTTGTGACTGAAATGCGGCATCCCCGGCACCCCCGGAAGGGCGTAACCGCTGCAGCGGAAGGCGGGACAGGTGATGTGTGTCTGGTAGTAGACGTTGGGCGTGTCCAGTGCGCGATGGGAATCACCTGCAACCAGCGGCAGGCCGGACGCGGTGCGCTCGCCCGAGATGGCCCACGCATTGCTGCCGCCGCCGGACTCGCCCAGCCAGTCGAGTTCCGCCGCCGCGAGAACATCGAGACAGTCCAACGCGCTGTCTCCATAGGTTTCTCCTGGCGGGATGGACACGAGACTGTCGTCCGGGTACCCGCGAAACAGCGGGGCTGCCCGCTCGGCTTCCAGGGCGCGCGCCAGCCGCGCCCGCCACAGCTTGATCTCGAAGGTCCCCATCAGCATGTTGCGGACCTTGTAGACGGCAAGGCAATGCCAAGGCTGCCAGGCTTCCGGCTCTTGGCCGACGAGCAGGTATTCCACGGGAAGCGACCCCGTGGTTTCGATGAACGCGTTGACCCCGGCCGAGTAGGCATCGAGCATGGCCCTGGCAGCTTCGTTCGTCACGGCGAGATCGGCCTTCGCGGCGCGTTCGATATCGAACGACCGCATCAGCCGATCCTCCGCGACCACGGACCCGCCCGCGAACTCCGACCAGCGGCCGAGGGCTCGGTGGCGGTCGTAATCCATGTGCCAGAGCCGGTCCTGTGCGGTGACGAACCCCTGGGCGAAGAAGGCATCCTGCTTGGTCCGGGCGCGGACGTGGGGCACACCCCAGCGGTCGCGAACCACATCCACCGGCTGGTCCAGTCTCCTGAATCGGAGCGTCGAGGTCAGGTCGGGCAGCGCCGCTTTGAGATCCGCCCGTTCGATGCGCATGCCAACTCCCATGGCCCCACAGCTGGCACTTTCGGCTTCGAGGTCGCTGAAGGCACCGGAACTCGGCAACTGTAGCGCAAGTTCGCTCGCAAACGACCAGGCGGGCTCTGGGCGGCGGGCAAAACACGGCGCACGCCTTCGGCTCCGACGGACTCTGTGGCACTCGGTCGCACACAATCTTCAGCGTATTCCCAACTCGTACGGCGTCAGTGTCCTACGGCATGCCAAAAGCCAAAACGGCATGATCGGAGGTGACAGGGCGACAAGCGGGCGAACTGCTACACTTCGGAAGACGAACGGCAAGATGAATGCGACGGTGATCGACACGCTGAGATTCGCGGACCGGCTGAAGGCGGCGGGCTTCGAGGCTCCGCATGCCGAGGGTCTGGCGCGCGCGCTTGGTAGCGAGTTGGCCGAGCGGATCGTCACCAAAAGCGATCTGGACGAGGCCTTGCGTCCGATCTACGCCAGGTTCGACGCCATCGACGCCAGGTTCGACGCCATGGACGCCAGGTTCGACGCCCTGGCTGGCAGTACCGACGCCCGGTTCGACGCCATGGCTGGCAATACCGATGCCAGGTTCGACGCCATGGCTGGCAATACCGATGCCAGGTTCGACGCCGTCGACGCCCGGTTCGACGCCATGGATAAGAAAATCGACGCCGTTCACCGGGAACTCTCCGGCAAATTCAACATCCTGCTCGGCGTGATGGCGCTGGGGTTCACGCTGCTCACCGGCCTCGGCGGATACAACGCCATCTCTCCCCACTACGCTAAGCCGATCATGGCCGTGCCGGAGGCGCAAGGACAGGCGTCAGAGCTGCGCGGGGCACCATCTTCACAACTACCCGCCGGAGACTGACCGGACCCGCGTCCCGATCCGCCAGCGCAAATGCCGGGCGGTCGGCATTGGGTCCTCGCTGACTGCACGCTCCCGCGTGGTATGTTTTTCGTGTCTCGGGGAGGCGAGCGAATGGCAAAGGACATCAAGGCGGCGGTGCGGGAAATCTGTCTTTCCTTTCCCGAGGTCGAGGAGCGCATGGGCCACGGCATGCCCGACTACAAGGTCCGCGGCAGGTCTTTTGCAACGCTCGCGATCAACCATCACGGCGACGGTCGCATCGCGCTATGGATCCATGCGCCACCCGGCGCACAGGAACTCCATGTCGACGGCGAACCCGAATTCTATTTCGTGCCTCCCTATGTCGGGCCGAGAGGATGGCTCGGCGTGCATCTCGACCAGGGCAACGACTGGTTCAGCATCGCGGCCCGTGTCCAGGAGGCGTATGCAAACGTCGCTCCGGACCACCTCGCGACCGTCCTCGGCGACCCGCCGGAAATCGAACCCCCTGCCGAAACCGTGGACCCGGAGGACTTCGACCCGCTGTCTGCCCCGCACGCGCAGGACCGGCTCGCGCGCATCCGCGACTTCTGCATTTCGTTGCCGGAGACGTCCGAAGGCACCCAGTTCGGCATCCCGGCGTTCAAGGCCGGAAAGAAGACCTTCCTCACGGTCCATCGCCATCGCAAGCGCATGCGTCTCGAATTCCGGGTGGGACCGGAACTCCAGTCGACGTTGTGCGACGACCCGCGATTCTCCATCCCCGCCTACATCGGGCACCGAGGCTGGATTGACCTCGATGTGGAGGACAGGTTCAACTGGGAGGAAGTGCAGCAGCTCGCATTGGGAAGCTATCGCCATTTCGCTCTCAAGCGGATGTTGAAGGCGCTACCGCCCGCGCTCGCCGCCTCGAGCCATCAACTCCTCTTGGGGTAGCAGTGGAGGGAACCCCCGTCGACCCCATCTCCGTCGCGAAGTCGGGTTTCTGGGCCGGTCTGCACCCGGGCATGGCCATGGGTTCTCTCGGGATGGTACTGGTTTTCGTCGCCTTCACGGTGGTCGACGTCGAGGAGGCCGGCGCGGTCTTCGCCGCGGTCAGGTCATTGATCGAGTCCACGCTGGGCTGGTCTTACATTCTGGCTATCTGCGTGATGCTGGTTGCCTGCCTCTACATCATGTGCAGCCGCCACGGCAAGGTGCGCCTCGGCGACGACGACGCCCGGCCGGAGTTCAGCACGTTCTCCTGGCTCGCCATGCTGTTTTCAGCCGGCCTGGGCATCGGGCTCCTGTTCTTCTCCATTTCGGAGCCGATGTTCTACTTCGACAACTCCGCGACTTTCGGCTATCCCAACAATCCCCACGCCGACATGGCCGGCGCGGTGGAACTCGATGAAGCGCGCGCAGCGGACGCCATGCGCGTCACCTACTTCCACTGGGGATTTCATGCCTGGTCGGTCTACGTGGTGGTCGGTCTCTGTCTCGCCTACTTCGGCTTTCGAAAGAAGCTGCCGCTTACGCTTCGGTCCGCCTTGTACCCAATCATCGGAGATCGCATATACGGGCCCGCGGGTCACGGCGTCGACCTGCTCGCCGTGTTCGGCACGGTGTTCGGCGTAGCCACGTCGCTTGGACTCGGGGTCAAGCAGATGGCCGCCGGCCTCGACACCCTGTTCGGAGTCGTCCCGGATATCGCGATTCAAATCACGCTCATCGCCGTCATCTCAGCGGCGGCCACCCTGTCGGCGGTGTCCGGCGTGGCGCGGGGAATTCGCATCATCTCCGAGTGGAACATCTATCTCAGCATCGTCCTGCTCGCGTTCTTCCTCGGTTTCGGGCCGATCGAGTGGCTGCTTGGTTTCTTCGTAACGACGGTCGGCGACTACCTCCTGAACCTGGTGCCGATGGGGCTCTGGGTCGCGGTCGAGGCTCCCGACGCGGCGTGGCAGGGCGGCTGGACCGTCTTCTACTGGGGCTGGTGGATCGCCTGGGCGCCTTTCGTCGGGATGTTCATCGCACGCATCTCCCGCGGACGAACCATCCGGGAGTTCACCATCGGCACGATGTTCGTGCCGACGGTGGTGGGCATCGTCTGGCTCTGCCTGTTCGGCGGCAACGCCCTGTACATGGAATTGAATGCCGCTGGCGGCGTCGGCACCGCGGGCATCCTCGACCTCGTGCGGGATTGGCAACTGGAAGCGGCGCTCTACGGCACCATCGAGCGAATGACCGACCTTTCCTGGCTGGCCTGGTCCATGTCGGCGCTCGCGACCTTCCTGCTGGCGACCTGGTTCATCACCTCTTCTGACTCCGGCACGCTGGTAATCGCTACCATGCTCAGCATGGGCGATGATCACCCGCCGCGCCGTTTCCGCGTCGTCTGGGGCGCCGCCATCGGCACGGTGGCGGCGGCGTTGCTGCTCGCCGACGGCTTGCAGGCCCTGCAGGCCGCCTCCATCGCCGCCGCCCTGCCCGTCTGTATCGTTCTCCTGGCAATGACCGCCGGCGTGATCACGTCGCTGAACCGGGATTCCTCCGCGGTTCCAGCAACAGGAACCGACCAAGCTGCAGTGGACTGAAGCCGCCCCGCGGGCCTTCAGGTCATCCGAAAGTCCCGGCCCTTGCGGCGCAACAGTTCCAGCCGGCTCACGAAATCGTCTCGGCAGACGTAGCAACCCTGGAGCAGACGCCGTCCGCTCGCCGGGTCGAAGCCGAGGCGCGCATGCATGACTCGATGGTTGTCGAATACCTGGCACTGCCCCGCGTCGAGGCGAAACCTGAACTGCATCTCGTCGCTCGATGCGATGCCGAGCAATTTTCGGTGCGCCCGATAGAACGCCATCTGCGACTCCGGCTCGATGTCCACCGGGCCGATCAGCGCGGGATGCAGGCGCGTGCCCAGGACATCGCCGTCCTCATCGACATCGATGACGGGCGCCCGGTTGACGATGTCCCAGTCGTCGGCGATGGATGTGAAGGCGACCGCCCGCGCGCTCAGCAACTCGAACGCGGCAGGGTCCGATTGCCGCAACGCCTCGGCGCAGGCGATCCCGTCGACCAGCACGCTGTCGCCGCCCCTGGCGTCGTTCTGCAGGCAATGCAGGAACTGGACGCCCGGCGGGAAACGGCGGCTGGGAAGGTCGTTGTGGGGATAGAGCCTGTGGGACGTGTAGGCCAGGTTCTCCGCATCCGGCTTTGACTCGACATTGAAGTGCCGGCCGAAGTGGGAGCCTTCGATCAGGGCGATGCGCCCGGCGAGCGTCAGGACGGCGAGGTCTTCCGCGGGAAGGCCGGTCACCAGGGCGACACCCTTGTCTTCCACGTGCTCCAGGAGCTCCAGCAAACCGGCGTCGGATGTCATGGCCCTCGCGAAATCGACCGAGATCGCCCGCTTGGCCGACTCCGCCGAGATCCAGGCGGCCGGCCGCCGTTTGCGCCGCAAGCGCGCGCCGCGCTCCATCCGGTGGGTGTCGAGCCAGGCCCAGCTGAAGAAGCTGCCGTCGCAAGGCGCGTCGTGACTCTCCCACTCGATGCGCAGGCCATCGGCGTCGGCGCCGAGAGAAGCCGGTGCAATGTCCAATGGAATCGAGAGAAAGTCCACGGTGCGCTCCCAGGCGTCCTGGTGCGTACACTTCGGACAGTGGCAGTTCTCGCGCAGCCAGTAGTACAGGTGGCGGCTGCGTTGTCCGCCAGGCCAGGCGATGTCGACCCCGTCCGTCCCCGGTTCGATCCGCGGTCTCGCCACGTCGGTAGTCGGCGACGCCTTCGTGCGGAAGGCATCAATCCCGACCGTACCATCCTGCTTCATGGGTCGCGTACCCCGCTCGCGCTGACTGGTGGCGAAACTCCCGCTGGCGGGCCCCGATGATCCGCTCTTACTGACTCGTTTCGACGATGTCAATGCCTCGCCGCCGCACCACCCGCGCGTGTCGGAACGCGTTACGGATCATGTCGCGTTCCGTACCCGAACCGGACCGGAGACCGGGGCGGTCGGACTGCTTCTGGCTGCTCGAACGGACGTGGCCTTCGGGCATGCGGACATCGACTCCCTGGTGTTGGTGAAACCCGACGGGTCCATTGCCGGCGGCGGGAATACGAACTGGCCGGCCTACCACATCCACCACCCTATCCTCGCCGCGCGCCCGGATGTGGTGAGTGTCGCGCATACGCACACGCCTTGCGGCACCCCCTTCGCGGCATCGGCCAGGCTGTTCGAGCCGATCACCCGGGAAGCGTGTGTCTTCTACGAAGACCACGCCCTGTTCGACGACGAAGTGCAGGTGCAGAGCCTCGAGTGCGGCGAGCGCGGGATCCGGGCCGCAACAGGGGTATCGTGTTGCGCAACCATGGATTGCTGACGGACGGGCGGACCGTGGAGTCCGTGGCGTGTTTCGTCATGATGGAACGTGTCGCCGAGGCGTACCTCAAGGCTCGCGCACCGAGGCCGCTTTCTCACAACGCGGCGCTCTACGCCAAGGCTGACCTGACGACGGAGCGTTATCTCCAAACGGTGTTCGACTTCCTTGTCCGGCATCACCTGGAACGCCCGCCCTGAGCCAGCATGATCGGCACGGGTCGGCTTACGTCAGGACGCAGGCATGGAATCGGCCGATCGCGTATCGGATGCGGGCGCTTCGTGCTGATCGAGCAATCGAAAGTGACGCACGTAGAGGCGGTATCGATCCCGGATTTCCCGCACGTACCGAACGACTTCGGTTCCCCGCACGTATCCGTAGACCGACTGTTCCGCATATTCCGGTTCCGCCAGCTTCAGCATCGCCTGCTCCACGTTGTCGAACCAAAGCGACCCGTCGAGACCGAGTTGGCGCGCAAGCCGGCGTCCATCGCGAATGTGTCCATGCCCTGCGTTGTATGCACCCAGCGCAAACAGTATCTGCTCACCCACCGGCAGGTCGGGAAAGCGTTCGCGGGTCCAGCGGAGATAGGCAACGCCAGCGGCGATGCCGGTCTCGGGGTCCTTGAGCCTCGCGGCGTCGACACCAAGATCGCGGGCGGTCCTCGGCAGGACCTGGAGCAGCCCCTGGGCACCGGCGAAACTGACCCGGCTCGGATCGAAGCCGCTCTCCTGGTACATCTGGGCAACGATCAACCGCCAGTCGAATCCCGCTGCTTCGGCCACCGACCGCACGAGGTCGTCATACGGTGACAGCATGTCCCCGGTGATCCGATGCTCGCGCTGCTTCGCCATGCGCCGCTGATTGACGAAGTACTTGTTGCGCAACACGTTGAACCCGTAGCCGCGATAATGCTCTCGGACAAACCCGTCCAGGCGGCGCAGGAGTTCCTCGTCTTCTTCGCGCACCGCCCAGGCCAGCCCCTTCTCGGCCGGGAGCGCGAGCCCCAGGGACAGGCGCGGATCGAATGCGCTCTCCAGTTCCGCGCGGTGGCTGTCCGCCAGCGTGGCGTCAAGGCGGCCCGCGGAAACGTCCGCCAGAATCGCGCTGGTCGATCGATCCACGAATTCGACCTCGAAGCCCGGCCCGGGGCCGAGGTCCTTGAGCGTTGCCGCGTAGCTCGTCTTCGGATTCACGGCGATGCGCCGTCCCGCCAGTCCGGCGAGATCCAGGATCGGTTCACCCGCGGTGACGAAGACCTCACGTATGTGCATATGCGGGCGCGTGAAGCGCAATCCCAGTTCGACTCGGCCGTCAGTCGCTACCAGGCCGGCCGCGATCATGTCACCGCGGCAAGCCGCGAGTCCCTCGAGCAATCCGCCAATGCCGGGCGCGACGATGACTTCCAGTTCGAGGTCATGCGCCTCGGTGAACGATTGGACCAACTCGTACTCGAAACCGAGCCGTTCGCCCTGCCAGAGGTAGTAGGTGACGGGCGCGTTCACGGTAAGCATGCGGAGGCGCCCCGCGGCGACGATGGCATCCCAGTCGCGGCACTCTTCGGTGTGTTCCTCGATGGTATGGCGTTCAACGAGATAGCGGTCGAGGGTCTTCTTCAGGATCGGGTTTTCCTTCCGCAGGACCCACGCGTGGTCCTTCACTTCGGGTAACTCACGCAGCTTGTCCACGTGATCGCTCGTCGCGACGATCACCCGGGCGGCGGCTTCGTCCATGATGGTGGCGTCCATCACGCCAGTCTCGAGCAACGACTGGAAACCGATGGGATCGGTCTCCGCGGGCACCGGCACGCGCGGCGACCCCGGATAGTAGCGGGCCAACGACTCCACGTAGGCCGTGTACTCGGCAACGCCGAAAGTACCCTGTTCCGTGCTACCGATGACCCATTCACGCGAACGCGTCAGCGGAACCGAGAAGGCCACTCGACCACTGCGCGGTTCCGTCACGGTGAGATTGGAAACGGCGACATCGGCGCGACCCTCCTCGACGCTGCGCAGCAGGCCGTCCACGTCGGACGCGACAATCCACTCCACGGCGAGCCCATGACGGCTGGCGAACCGTTCCGCGAGCCGCTGGTACTGTTCGGTCGACAGTCCCTGCGACGGTAACGTCTCGAAGCCCGACCATGCCCGGCGAACGAAACGGATGGTGCCGCGCTCCGTGATGGCAGGCCAATCCCCGGTGGCCGCACCGCCAATTCGTGTTACGACCGTGCGATCCGGTTCGCAGCCCGCGAGCGCGAGAGTCACCAGCGTCGCCAGCACCGCTGGCAAACCCGTCGCCCTTTCCGCTCCTCGTCTGCCTCTTCTCACGGGGCCGCTCTGTCAGACCAGGTAATCAGACCCCGGCAACCACGGCTCGGTTCCCATTCACCGGAACAGGTCATTCGCACTCTCGGCTATTCGACCAGGGCGCGCATCGGCAGGGCCGTGGTGTACTTGACCTGCCGGAGCGCGAATGTCGACGTCAGGTTGCCCACCTCAGGCAGGTGGACCAGTGTCCCCTTGAGGAGACGCTCGTACGCGCTCACGTCGGCGACGATGACGCGCAGCAGGAAGTCCGTTTCGCCGGAAACCGTGTAGCACTCCACGATTTCCGGAACATCCTGCACCGCTTCCTCGAACCGGCTCAGCGCGTTCTCCTGGTGGCGCTTCAGGTTCACGTTGACGAACACGTTGACGGTGAGGTCGAGACGCGCGGGATCCAGCAGTGCCACCCTTTGCCTGATGAATCCGCCTTCCTCGAGGCGTTTCACGCGCCTCCAGCATGGCGTATGCGAGAGCCCTACGCGGTCACCGAGTTCCTGCATCGACATGTCCGCGCAATCCTGCAGTTCAACGAGAATACGCCTGTCGATTCGATCAAGATATTTCATCCTGTTTTTTCGCGAGAATTAGGAACCAATTTGAGTGATTGTCGCACCAAGAACAACAAAAGCAACGTCATTCTAGAAATATTGACATATGATCTTCGACGAGAATACAGGTGCGGATATGCGAGCCAAGGGCCTTGCCAGGAATACGGCGCCGCGCGGCTCCCGCGCAGTAGATCCCCTTACCCGGGCGCGTTATCGAACAGGGCCGGGAGTCACCTATCTCACGGGCATCCAGGCGATCGCCCGACTTCCACTGGACCAGCGCCGACTGGACGACCGTGCGGGTTTCGATACCGCCGGATTCATATCGGGATACCGAGGCTCTCCCCTCGCAGGCCTGGACCAGGAACTCTGGCGCCTGTCCGGCGAACTCGCGGACCACCACATCGTCTTCCAGCCCGGGGTCAACGAGGACCTGGCGGCCACCGCCGTCTGGGGCAGTCAGCAGGTCGGGCTGTTTCCGGGCGCGCGTCACGAAGGGGTGTATGGCTTGTGGTACGGCAAGGCGCCCGGACTCGACCGTTCCTCCGATGCCGTGCGCCACGCCAACGCGGCGGGTACGAGTCCGCGCGGCGGCGTACTGCTGGTCGTCGGCGATGACCACGCCTGCAAGTCTTCCACCCTGCCGAGCGCCAGCGAATTCGCGTTGCGCGATCTTGCCATTCCGATACTTGTCCCGGCAGACGTGCAGGACGTGCTCGACTACGGGTTGCTGGGTTGGGCGCTATCCCGTTACTCCGGTTGCTGGACCGGCCTCATCGCGCTGGCCGACGTCATGGACAGCGCCCTGACCGTCGAGGTCGGTCTCGACCGCCATCGTTTCGTCATCCCGCCGCACGCGGAAGGGTTTCCACATATCCGTCTTCAGGATTCGCCCACCGACCAGGAGGCGCGACTGGAGACGAAATTGCGCCTGGTGCGGATGTTCGCATCGGCGAATTCCGTTGACCGGATCGTTACCACCGTGGCTTCACCGAGCCTGGTGCTGGTCACCGCCGGAAAAACCTGCGCCGACGTTCGCGAGGCCCTCGCAAGACTGGGCCTGGAATCGGAAGCGCAACTCGTTCGCGCCGGCATACGGCTCGTGAAGCTCGGCATGACCTGGCCGCTCGACAACGCGCTGGTCCACGAATTCTGCCGCGGGGCACGGCGCGTGCTCGTGATCGAGGAGAAGCGATCGTTCATCGAAGATCAACTCCGGTCGATCCTGTTCGGCAGACCCGTCGAGATTCTCGGAAAGCGAAGCCCCCCTGGGCCTGCGCGCGGCGAGGAAGGAAAAGTCCAGGACGGGACACTGCTTCCCGCCACGGGTGAACTCGATGTACCCACCATTGCGACTGCCATTCGCGCGCTACTGCCGGTCGAAACGGCTGCCAGCTACCTGGACGAGATCGCACGCTTGGCCAGAACCATGCCCCGCGATGCGGGGTACTCGAAGGACACGCGCAAACCGGTGTTCTGCGCCGGCTGCCCGCACAACGCCTCCACCCGCCTCCCCGAAGGCAGTCGCGCGGCCGCCGGCATCGGATGCCACTACATGGCGCAGTGGATGGATCGCAACACCGGAACGCCCACGCACATGGGCGCCGAGGGCGCGAACTGGATCGGCCAGGCCCCGTTCACGGACGAGAATCACATCTTTGCCAACATCGGCGACGGCACCTTCTTCCACTCCGGCATCCTGGCGATCCGCGCCGCCGTCGCCTCCGGCGCGAATATCACGTACAAGGTGCTCCTCAACGACGCCGTGGCCATGACGGGCGGTCAGCCGGTGGATGGCGCCCTGACGGTGGCTGACGTCGTCGCGCAGGTTCGCGCGGAAGGCGTTGCCGCCGTTCGCGTCGTGAGCGACGACCCCGCCCGGCACCGCAGAGCCGAATTCCGGGTCGCGGCACGGGATTCGCTCGACGCCTTGCAGCGCGAACTGAGAGCGACGCCGGGTTGCACGGTGCTGGTCTACGAACAGACCTGCGCCGCCGAACTACGCCGCCGTCGCAAGCGGGGCCTGGCGAAGGATCCGGATATTCGCGTCGTGATCAACGACGCCGTCTGCGAAGGCTGCGGCGACTGCTCGGTGCAATCGAACTGCGTCGCCGTGGAGCCGCTCGAAACCGAGTTCGGCGTGAAGCGCACCATAAATCAGACCGCATGCAACAAGGACCTTTCCTGCATCGACGGTTTCTGTCCCGCCCTGGTGTCCCTGGCCGGCGCGAGACTCAAGTCTCCGGACAAGGCGGACCACAAGCCACTTGTACCGCTACCCGTAGCCAGTTCGCCTGCCGCCAGCGTACTCATCGCCGGCGTTGGCGGCACGGGCGTCGTCACCGTTTCCCAGATACTCGGCACCGCCGCGCACCTTGATGGCAACCATGTCTCGACGCTCGACATGACCGGACTCGCGCAGAAGGGCGGCGCCGTCGTCAGCCACGTGCGCATCTCCCCCACAGGGACGCAGCATCCACCTACCCGAATTCCGACGATGGGTGCTGATACGTTGATTGGGGCCGACGCCGTCACCGCGGCCAGCATCGATGTGCTCGGCCTGACCTCGCCGAGAACCAGCGTCATTCTCAATAGCCACCTCGCCCCGACGGCCGAGTTCGTGCTACGGCAGCGCCAGTGCCTCGATTTCGGGAAACTCGAGAAGCGGCTGCAACGCCGCGTCAGGCGCCTGGTGACCGTGGACGCCAATGCAGCGACGGAAACCCTGTTCGGGTCCAGCACCTCCGCCAATGTCTTCCTGCTCGGCTTTGCCTTCCAGGCGGGCCGGATTCCCGTTTCCCTCACCGCGCTCAAGCGCGCGGTCACGCTGAACGGCGTTGCCGTCGAACAGAACCTGGCGGCATTTCACCACGGTCGGGCCGCGGCACACCGGGCCGAATCGTCACCGGCCGGATCGGCGGTCCGCACGAATCCGTCCGCATCCGAGGCGATGCAGCCACCCCGATCAGCAGGTCTCGACGCTCGCATCGCCACGCGCAGCGCGTTCCTGCGCGAGTACCAGGACCAAGCGCTGGCGGCGCGTTACGACGACCTGGTCAAACGGGTCCGAAACCTGGAGACGCAGGTGAAGCCGGGGAGCTGCACCCTGGCGGAGGCCGCCGCCGAGAGCTACTTCAGGCTGCTTGCGGTCAAGGACGAGTACGAGGTGGCGCGCCTCTTCACCTCGGAATCGACCGGCGCCGGGAGTGACTTCGCCGCCAAGCTGGTCGCGCGATTCGAGCTCGGATTCAAGATGACCTTTTACTTCGCGCCACCCGTCTTCGCACGCAAAGGACCCAACGGGCGCCCGGGGAAAATCGCGGTCGGCGGGTGGATCATGCCGTTGCTGCGCATCCTGGCAAGATTGCGGCGATGCCGCGGCAGCGTATTCGACCCGTTCCGTTACAGCGCGGAGCGCCGACTTGAGCGCAGACTTCTGACCGGCTTCGAGGCCGACATCGAGATGATCGTCGAACGCCTGGACGCCACCAATTTCGACGCAGCAGTGGCCCTGGTGCGGCTGCCCGCCGCAATCAAGGGCTTTGGCCCCGTAAAGGAAGCGGCCGCGGAGTCCGCCCTCCAACGCCGCGACCTGTACCTGGCCCAGCTGCATACTCCTCCGGGCCTGTCACAGCCCCGAGAGTGTTCACGCGAAGCGAACCCGAGCCACGAAGAAGCAGTCGCCTAGCGGACTGCGCCGAGCGCTTCAGGAGGCGGGATCAGGCCCCAGCTGTTCACCACCCTGGGGCAGACGCACCGACGCCAGCTCTTTCCGACCTTCGAGAACCGCCGCGCGACGGCTCTCCATCCGGCTGTGAAGGCGGCTGATGCAGGTGCTGCCGGTGGTGACGAAGACGAAGGGAAGGAGGGCGTGCACCAGGCAGGCCACCCCCCCGACCAGCATGGAGATCCCGAAACCCGCAGCCTTGACGAGGTGCTGCGGATAGGTTTCACCAACCTCTCTCAGGTGTTCGGTCAATGGATTCATCGGCGTATCGAAGGCTGCGTCTGTAGTTAGAACCATATCCTATAAAACATGGAAATTTATTCCAAAATATCCGTATAGTTGCCCTATTTCAGAGAATGATTTTCCCCACCTTCGCCGTCTATGAGAATGCGGACGGGGCATGATCCTCAAAGAGTATCAAAATGGACCGTATCGACCTCAGAATCCTCGACCTGCTTCAGCACGATGCCACGCTTTCCACGTCGGATATCGCAGATGCCGTCGGACTGAGCACGACGCCGTGTTGGCGCCGAATCCAGAACCTGGACAAGAATGGCGTGATTTCGCGGCGAGTCGCGCTTCTCGACCGCGACCACCTCAACGTCAGCGTCGACGCATTCGTCGCCATTCGCACGGACCAGCACAACAAGCGATGGCTGGATGCCTTCGCAAAGTCCGTGGCCGCGTTGCCGGAAGTCATCGAGCTTTACCGCATGAGCGGCGAGGTCGACTACCTGATGCGCGTCGTGGTCCCGGACCTCGCCGCCTACGACAGCTTCTACCTGCGCCTGATCCAGGAGGCGAGTCTGTACGACGTGAGTTCCAGCTTCGCGATGGAGCGCATCAAGTACACCACCGCGCTTCCGCTCACCTATGCCATGCAGGGATAGGAGCCCTCAGCCGGGGAATGTGCCCCGACCGCCGACGCGTGGGGAAGTGCCGACAGCCCCCGGTCGGCGGATGCGGACTTCATATGTGAGTCTGGCGGCCGGCTCTACCTGGGCGTGCCGCCCTTCACGACGAAGCGGTGCATGATGCGTTGCTCGTCATAGTCCCGGACCGCGTAGTGCATTACCGAGCGGTTGTCCCACAGCACCAGGTCATCGGGCTCCCATCTATGCCGGTACGTGAACTCTGGCCGGGTCGCGTGGGCGAACAGCCTGTACAGCAGTGCCTCGCTCTCCCCGCTGGGCAAGTCGAGGATGTATTTCGTGAAGTTCCCATTGACGTAGAGTGCCTTGCGGCCGGTTTCTTCGTGTGTGCGCACCACCGGGTGCACCGAGTCCTCGACGTCCGGGCCAAACACCTTGCCGGTGTGGAAAGCCCGCAGCTCTGCAATGCGTTCCCGGGTCTCATCGTCGAGCGTCTCATGGGCGAGGTGCTGGTTGGCGAATGCCGTGTCGCCCCCTGAAGATGGCAGGCGCCTCGCGTGCAGTCCGGTGATGACCGGCGGCGTGGGGTGCCAGGTCATGTCCGAGTGCCATCCCCCGCCAAAAGGATGCACTCCACGGAAGAACGTGAACTTGCGGTCGGCCTTGCTACCGATCCACTGCACGTAGTCCGTATCCCGGTGTTTGGTCGCCGGATGCGTCAGGAGCTCGCCCCAGCGCCTGCCAAAGGCCGCCAGGTCCAGCGCGGACAGCCGCTGGCCGGGAATCAGCAGCAGGTGATATTCGAGGAGCAGCTCCCGCAGCTCTTGGATGACTTCCGCACCGCCGTCCCGCGACAGATCCAGGCCTTCCATGCGCGCCCCCATGGGAACGCTCACGGGCGTGAATGGGAGGTGCAGTTCGCGAGCTGTTTCCGCCATGGCCAATCCTCGATGCTGTTCCTGGGCCATCGTGCTGTGTCTTGCACAGACCGTCAAGCGCGCGCGCCAGTCGGACAACGCCTTCCCCGCCGTCCCGCATCCCCGGTCGGGCCGAACCTGTTATGCTGCGGCCTCCTCGCTTGGAACCTGGGCGACCTTCCCCCCGACGGCTATTTCGCTAGGCCTGCCGAGTCATGATAAGTAGTGACTGACAACAGACTACGCATCGTGCCGCAAGG
>JAPOYI010000030.1 GCA_026706665.1 Gammaproteobacteria bacterium
GACAAACGGTGTGTGCGGCAAAGGATATCACATCCAGCCTGCTTTGTGTTAACACGCCCTACTTCGCCGACCCCAAGGAGGAACTGCTGTGCGTCTGCCTCACGCAGGTGCTGAATGCCGGCATGATGCCGAACAACAACTACTCGGAGACATTCCAGCGGCTCGTGTACCAGTCCCTGGTCTAGTCACTGGACATCGCGTATCTGAGGAATAGTCCCCAAGAAAACTGCGCGATCAAGGAATCCCGATTGCAATTCGTGATCCATTTGTGTTACAGGACTGTAACAGAAGCGAGGTTGCCCGATGCTTGGTCTTTCTAATGGAAGGGGAGGAACTGGAGTGCCGCGACCGATTCACATTGGAATCCTGCTGGTCACCGGCATTGCACTCGTCTCCTCCATTCCGGCGTCTGCATCCGGCTCCGTTGCGCCGGGAGGCGGAAAGATCAACACCCGGGCGGCATACGCGCTGGGCAAGTCGATCACCTTCCGTGAATTGGCATGCAGGAGGACATGCCCGATCACCAGACGCGAACTTGATCGCTCACGGGCTCGAAGTCTGAAGGACAGCCTCGAGTCGGCATTCGACGAGAACAAGGCAAGCACGCCGGACGACGAGCACATCAAGGTCCTCTGCAACGGCCAGGCGGAGCAATGCGCCGCCAAGCTGGAACTCGTGAACTACTACCTCACGCGCCGCTACAGGCTGTAAGGGTCGGGAGTCAGGGAATGCACCGTCTATTCGCTACAACACTCACCTGCACGGCCATCGTTTTCTGCGTGTCCTCGCGGCCCGTGTTCGGCGACGGCTCGGCGTGGCTGCCGGAGCCCGGCACGGGCCACGTCAGCCTTTTCTACGTTTCGCAGTCGGCCGAAGAGTTCTATCGCGGAACGGACAAACGACCGCTGCCCGGTGGCGGACAGGAGGACCTGGCCCAGAACACGGTCTGGCTGGGCGGGACTTACGGACTCAATGACAGTTTCGCGCTCGACGTTCAGACGGGTTGGGCGAAGAGCCAGTTCATGACCGGACCGGGCATCCCGACGCCGAGCGACAGCTTCAGCGGCATGGTGGATACCAGTGTGGGTCTCACCTGGCGTATCGTGGACGAGGTCGTTTCGGACCTGCCAAGCATCGCCCTCAGGGCCGGCACCATTCTCGCCGGCGACTACGAGACCGGTTTCATCAATTCGCTCGGAGACGGCGGCGATGGCTACGAAGTATCCCTCGTGGTGGGAAGATTCCTCGGTGACCAGGTGGGGTTGTCGGCGGAACTGGGCGTCAGGAACCGCAATGAGAACATCCCCGGGGAGCGTTTCGCCAACCTGTCCGGCATCTGGTTTCTGAACGACTCGCTCACGCTCGGCGTCGAATACAGAATGGTGAACTCCACATCCGGACTCCAGATCGGCGGTCCGGGGTTCGCGCCGAACCGGTTCCCGGAAATCGAGGAGGACACGCAGACGGTGGGTGCAAGGCTCTACTACAGTGTCAACGAGAACTTCAGCCTGAGCCTGTTCGGTGCGTCGGTCATCGACGGACGCAATGCGGCCGCTTCAGGCATCTTCGGGGCCGCAGCCAGCTACTCGTTCGATTTCCTTTAGTCGCACTGCCTCACACTTCCAATTGGCCGGGCGACTCCGGTGATCGCCCGGCGCGCCAGCGCAGAACAACACGTGCGCCCGCTTCCCGCGCCCGCTGTGCCGTGGCGTCTGTCGCGCCGCGCCTCGCCGGAAGGCACGGCGGTGCTCTCATCTTCCGGTCGTCAGCAGCGTTACGTCCGACTGGATGGTCCGGCACGCGGGTACCGGGGCGCCGACGCACTTGGAGCGATACCTGAAGACCGCCGTCTGCACCTGGGGTTTGACGCACCCATCCTCACGAGTGAACGCGAACTCCCAGCCCCTGACCAACTCGACCGTGTCCCGCGCCAACGAGTCAAGGAACCGGGGGCGCGCCGCGTTGGAACTGTCGTCGACCACGGCGGTCTCGTCATCCAGAGTCTCGCCCTCGGCATTGAGCGCATAGCGAACCGTGATGACGGCACCACCGTAGTTCACCCGGCGGTCGCCGGGATAGAAGTCTCCGCCTGCGGCGAACTCGGTCTTCAGTTGCGCCGGGCACGGTGCGTCGCCCGTCTGCGGCTGCTCTTCAGATCCTCCGGGCGCGGCCTGTTCAGGCGCAATGCGCACCACCTCCGCGGCATCCGCCGCCGGTGCCGCGATCACAGGCAGCTCGACCGCCGCCGGTCTGGATTGATTGGACTCGGCTACCGGTTCCTGGCGTATCGCGTCTTGCGGCGGTCGTCCCGCCACGCGGCGCGCGATCTCGGCGCGTTCTGCTTCCAGGCGCCGTTGCTCGGCTTCGAGGCGCCGCTGTTCCGCTTCCCGTTCCGCCTCCCGGGTCCGTGCGAGTTCCTGCTGCTCCCGCAGCTCGGCTTCTCGCGCTTCCCGCGCCTGCCGTTCATCGGCAGCCAGTCGCCGAGCCGTTTCGAGAGCCGCCCTTTCCTTCTCGACTTCCGCCAGGGCGAGCTCGATCTGTTCGCGCTCGAGACGCAGCTGCTCGCGTTCCCGCGCTGCAAGCTCGATCTCCGTGGGCTCGCTCGCAAGCGACTCCACCTCGTAGGCGGTCATCACGGGTTGATCCTCGAAGACGATATCCGAACCGGAGAAGTCGGCAAAGTACTCCCGCCAGAAGTTCTTGTGGTCGCTCCTGGTGACCGGGTCCTCAGTCACGCCCTGGCGGGGCACGTAATAGATCTTCACCCCCAGGTCGTCGACGGCGCGCGGCAGCGGCACAACGCTGTCATGCGCGTCGCGCGGTCCGCCGGAATCACCGTACTCCACACCGCTTTCCGGCTGCGAATACCATGGAGCGTGCTGCATCATGTCCGAGAAGATGTAGAGCGAACGCCGGCCGGAAAACTCGGCGAACTCGAAGATCGTGTCTTCGATGGCCTCGACCAGGTAAGCGTTTGCGACCGCCGTCTCGCGTTGCCGGACAACCAGGCCCTCGAGGCGGCTTCGCAACGCATCGCGCCAGGCACAGAAGCGGCCGGCCTCGTCGCGGACGGACACCGGCAACGATGTCGGCAGATCATCGCAGTCCCGCGGCAGCCCCGTGCCTACCGCCAACTCGGCGTTATCGTAGGGCTTGCAGGTGGAATCCAAAGCTATCCTCGGCGCTGCTGCAGTGCCCGCGAGGGCGAACACCTGTAGCTCCGCATTGGCATCGAGGTCCATCGCAATCTCACGCAGCAGGTCACCGGGGAGCGAAACGTGCTCGGCACCGAGTGGCTTGCGCAGGTCGAGCAGGAACACCGCCAGCTCCGCTATGTCGTCCGCGCGAGTCGGACACAAGTCCTGCTCCACTGCAACTTCGTCCCTTGGCGAATCGATGAACAGCATCAGTCCGACCACGGCTAGCAACACCAGAATGGGCGGGACATAGGGCACCAGCCGCCGCCGGGACCGCAGAGACGATTGGAAAGCGCGGAAAACTGCCACGTCGACTACGCCTGATGCTTCATGCCGCATTATGTCGGCTAGCGCCATGAATTCCACCCGCCATTAACCCGCCATTAACCCGCCATTCGGGCGTCGCCGCATTTCACCCCCGCCCAGACCCTCTGGTTTTGCCCATCCCCCCGTTCCGTTCGCCCGTTCGCCCGTTCCGCACGCCGCGCCTTGATCGGCGCGGCGTACCGTTCTACGGCGCGCGCTGTTGGTCCCGAACCGTTCCAGCAACGCTGTTTACGATCCTTCTTCCTTCCTTCCCTTCCGCAGCGGGATGGAAGTCGCTTCGATTTGTGTGGAGAATGCCTACGCTCCGGCCGGAGGCGCACCCCGCCGGAAGAACCAGCTTCAACACGAGTCAAGGGAAGGCAGGATCAGATCATGAGCAACAGGCAGAAGTTCTACATCAACGGCGAGTGGGTCGAGTCCTCCACCGGCGAGACCCTGGAAGTCATCAACCCGTCCACGGAGGAGCTGATCGACTCCATCGGCATGGGCGGACAGGCGGACGTCGACGCGGCGGTTGCGGCTGCAGGCGCCGCGTTCGAAACCTGGTCCGTCACCACGCGAGAGCAGCGCGTCGAGGTGATGGAGGCGATCATCGAGGTGTTCAAGCGACGTATGGGCGATCTCGCAGCCACCATCAGCGAAGAGATGGGCGCACCGATGTCGCTGGCCAACGCGGCGCAGGCGCCTGCCGGTCTCGGGCACTTCATGACGACGCTACGGGTGCTGAGGACGTTCGAGTTCGAAGAGGATATCGGCACGTCGCACGTGGTCCGGGAACCCGCCGGCGTGTGCGCTTTCATTACTCCCTGGAACTGGCCCATCAACCAGATCGCCTGCAAGGTGGCGCCAGCCCTCGCGGCGGGCTGCACGATGGTCCTGAAGCCCTCCGAAGTGGCGCCGTTCAACGCCATCGTGTTTGCGGAGATACTCGACGAGGCCGGTGTGCCGGCAGGCGTCTTCAACCTGGTGAACGGCGATGGACCGACGGTCGGTGCCGCGTTGTCCAGGCATCCGGGAGTCGACATGGTGTCGTTCACGGGGTCGACACGCGCCGGCGTCGAAGTTGCCCGGAATGCCGCGCCCACGGTCAAGCGCGTTGCGCAGGAACTGGGCGGCAAGTCGGCCAACATCATCCTTGACGACGCGGATTTCCCGACGGCGATCGCGAGGGACGTGTTCGGCATGTGCCTGAACTCGGGACAGTCCTGCAATGCGCCGTCAAGAATGCTGGTGCCCAAGGCGCGCATGGAAGAAGCCGCCGCCATCGCCACGGCGGCGGCCCGGAACGTGAGAGTCGGCGACCCGCAATCGGCGGACACGACCATCGGGCCCGTGGTGTCCTCGGTACAGTTCGAGAAGATCCAGAACCTGATCCAGAAGGGTATTGACGAAGGCGCAACGCTTGAGACCGGCGGCACCGGCCGACCCGATGGCCTGAACCAGGGCTACTACGTCAAGCCCACCGTGTTCTCCAACGTCACCAACGACATGACGATCGCCCAGGAGGAGATCTTCGGTCCGGTGCTGTCCCTGATCGGCTACGAGGACGACGCGGACGCCGTGCGGATTGCCAACGACACGATCTACGGGTTGTCGGGGTACATCTCCTCAGGGGACCCGGAACGCGCGAAGGCCATTGCCCGGCGCATTCGCACCGGCAACGTGCATCTGAACGGTGCGATCGTTGACAACAAGGCCCCGTTCGGCGGCTACAAGCAGTCCGGCAACGGCCGCGAGTGGGGTCAATACGGTTTCGAGGAGTTCCTCGAGGTCAAGGCAATCATGGGATACAACGCGGCGGGGTAAACCGGGCCAGACCACTGGACTCCGCCCGGACTTCACGTCGGGTCCCGATGCCAGGTTCAACGGGCCAGTCACGGCGGCATTTCACCGCCGAGGCTGAAGATCAGGAAGCGCGCGTCCCCGAGAAACTGGCATTGCCGAACGCGCCGAGCACGACGTTGCCGGAGATCTCGTCTCCGCTCACCGTCGCCGAGAACTCGAGCGTCATCGCCATGGGGGACGTGATGTTCGCCTTCCATGACAGGGAGTCGCCGTCCACGGTGCCATCTTCGATATCGATAGCGCCCTGCGGACCCGACATGTTGCCCGTCAGGGTATTGCCATCCGTGGTCAGCGTGAGCGTCGCGTTCTGGGGACCCATGGGGGTGTTCGTGACCGTGTCCCAGACTCCGTCCACATTGCTCATTGCTTCGTTCTCCTGTGCAACGCCTCAAGGGCTGCGTGGTCCGAATCGAGTATGACAGAGTGGCCGAGCGGCTGTACAGTTGACGGTCACGCGATGGCGCAGAAGTGATGCCGTGCCCGAAGCCACACCCCGTAACGGGCAACCGTTGAACCGACGGCCCAGGCGCTTCGAAACCCCGAGAAGTTACCGCAATTGGGCGTTCCCCGGCATGCTGGTTCTCCTGGTCCTGGGCGGCGCTTACGGTCCCGGTCTCATCCGCGGCAACGCCACGATCCGAGTCGACTCGACTCCACCCGGCGCAACCGTCGTCCTGAACGGCGACGAGCGGGGCGTCACCCCTGTGGAACTAACTGGCGTGCCGCCCGGGGAAGCGGTGCTGCACCTTCGGCATCCGCACCGCGGCGACGAGTTGGTCCGCCTGACGCTGGAACGAGGCGATAGCAAGACGCACCACGTGTCATTCCCGCCGGCATTCGGCGCACTGGAGGTGGTGACGAATCCGCGCGGAGCGCAAGTGATCCTGAACGGAAGCGCACTCGACCAGATGACGCCAACGACCATCGAACCGATCCCCACCGGTGAACACGAGGTGGAGGTCTCGATCTATGGTCGCGAATCGAAGACCCGGACCATCGAGGTGTTCCCCGGAACAACGACCCGGCACGCACTGGAACTCGAACGAGTTCCCATGGGCGCGTTGACGCTGCAACTGACCCCCGCCAACGCGACGGTCGAGTTGTTGGATGCGCCGCTGCCCTACTCCTCCGGCGTCCGGTTACCGATCGGCACTTACAGGTTGCGCGTCTCGTCGCCCGGCTACGATGCGCGCGAAACGGACGTGGCCGTCGCGCATGGACCCAACCGCAAGCGCGTCGACCTTGCACGGCAATACGGCCGGCTTGCGGTCGACATACGCCCCGCCAACGCCACCGTGACCGTGGTCCCGAAATCGGAAGGTGGCCGCCCCAGACCCTTCAGTGAACAGATGCACCTTCCGGCAGGGCCATTCACCGTCCGGGCCACGGCGATGGGCTATCGGAACCTCTCGCGCAACCTGACCATGACGCCTGCCGGCATCTCGCTGAGCCTCGACATGAAAAGGCTCGATGTCACGCCGGGACGGCGATTCCGCGACGAGATGAAGTCGGGCGGCGAGGGACCGGAGCTTGTCATCGTCGGCGCCGGGTCGTTTGTCATGGGTTCGGACAGAGGCCCACGCGATGAAGGGCCCGCTCGCGAAGTTCGGATACTGCAACCCTTCGCCATCGGCATATACGAAGTCAAGACAGCAGAGTTCAATCGTCTCCGCGATACCCACGCGGAAGGGGACGAACTTCCGGCCACCGGCCTGGCATTGCGCGATACGCTCGATTACCTGGCCTTTCTGTCGCGGGAAACTGGCCATACCTATCGTTTGCCAAGCGAAGCTGAATGGGAATACGCCGCGCGCGCCGGAAGCGACACGCTCTACTACTTCGGCGACGACCCCGATGCCCTGTGCGAACACGCAAACGTTGCCGACGAAACCCTGGGGGAACCATTTCCCTACTACCAGACGGCGAACTGCAGGGACGGGTTCATACGCCTGGCACCAGTCGGGAGTTTCAAACCCAACGCGTTCGGACTGTACGATGTCATCGGAAACGTGGAAGAGTGGGTTGCCGACTGTTGGCACGGGACCTACAAGGGGGCGCCTCGTGACGCGCGCGCGTGGGATGCCGGCTGCGCTCGATTCAATGTCGTTCGAGGGGGAGCGTACGATGCTCCTCCCGACGACCAGCGAATGACGTTCCGCACCATGGGCGGCGACGCGTCGGACTCCCGCGGGATGCGGGTGGTCCGGGAACTATAGTCGGAAGAGGAAACAACCAACATGACGATGACCGAACCCAATGGCGGCGAGAGCTGGGACCTCGCGAGCGAATATCCCTCGGCTGACTGTACGGAAATCGACGCCGACTTCGCCGAGCTCGATGCGCTGTCCGACGCGCGCGACCGCGTGGCCGCCATCCTTCGTTCACTGATCGACGACGCCGAATCGCTGTCCGTTGACCGCGCGGAATCAGGCATAAGGGCGGCGCGTGAAGCCTTCGTCCTGGGCGAGGCGGCCGAGCGGATTCTGCACGACCTCGAAACCTATGCCGAATGTCTTCTGAGCGTGGACAGTTCCGATGAAGCGGGGCAGGCGTTGCTCGGGCGTTTGCAGGCGTACGTGAAACGCAACGACGCCGTCGCCGAACCGTTGCGGCAGTTTCTGGACCGCGTTCCCGACGCGGTGGCGGAAGCCTTCCTGGCCGACGAGCGAACCGCGCCGGCGCGTTTTGTCGTCGAACACGCGCGCAAGCGACGCCGGGAACGCTTGAGCCTGGACCAGGAGACCCTGGCCTCCAGCCTTGCGCAGGACGGCATTCACGCCTGGGGACGCCTCTATGATCAGCTCTCCGGGACGCTGACTTGCGACGTCACTGACAACGGCGCGACCCGCACCATCGGCCTGGCCGAAACCAGCGGCTTGCTCCTCGCGCCCGACAACAGCGTGCGCGAGAGCGCCTGGCGGGCCATCAACACTGCCTGGGATCAACATGTCGAGTCCTGCTCGGCGGCGATAAACGCGATTGCCGGATGGCGCCTGGAAATGTGCGCTCGCCGCGGCACGCACTTCCTCGACGCCCCGCTGCACATGAATCGAATCGAACGCGCGACGCTCGACACCATCCTCGGCGTGGCGGAGGAAACCATGCCGCTGGCGCGCCGCGCAGCCCGGCTGCAGGCGAAAGCCTACGGCAAGCAACGGTATGGCCCGTGGGATCAACGCGCTCCGGCCCCCTCGTCCGGCGCCCGCGCATCGGCGTCGATTCCCTACCGGGAGGCGATCGACATCATCGCGGCTTCATACGGGTCCATCGATCCCCGGATGGGAGAATTCGTCCGGATGATGTCGGCGAACCGCTGGATAGAAGGCACCGTGGGCGGTCGCAAGCGTCCGGGCGCGTATTGCACCCGTTTCAGGAAGTCACGCTCTCCGCGCGTCTACATGACCTACACGGGCGGCGCCAGCGACGTCATCACCCTCGCCCACGAACTCGGACATGCGTTCCACGGCTGGGTGATGCGGGAACTGCCCGACTGCCAGCACCGCTACGGCATGTCCATCGCGGAAACGGCCAGCACATTCGGCGAAACCGTCGTTCGCAACGCGCTTCTCGAACGCGCCGAGACGCCGGCGGCGGAACTCGAAATCGTATGGCAGGAGGCCGAGGCGCTGATCGCATTCATACTGAATATCCCGACCCGTTTCGAGTTCGAACGCAACTTCTACGAAGCGCGAGAGAAACGCCCGCAAAGGCCTGACGAACTGAAGGAAATGATGAGCGCCGCGTGGCAAAAGTGGTACGGCGACAGCCTGTCGGAACCGGACCCGTTGTTCTGGGCAAACAAGCTCCACTTCTTTATTTCGGGCTTGAGCTTCTACAACTTCCCTTATCTCTTCGGCTACCTGTTCAGCCTCGGCGTCTACGCGCGCAGGGAAGCCAGGAGTGCCGGGTTCCTCGACCGTTACGAAGCATTGCTCCGGGATACGGGACGCACCACCGCCGAGGACCTTGCTGACAAGTACCTCGACGCCGACCTGACGCAACCGGACTTCTGGCGCGGCACGATCAGGATGCTCGAGTCTCGCATCGACTACTTCGAGACCCTGGTCGGGCACGCTGCGGGATAGGAGCCCTCAGCCGCCCGGCGGGACGTACTTCCATGGAACAAACGCATCCGGGGAGCGCCAGCGACCCGGGGCAATTGTTCCATGGGCGGCGAGCGGGGCCGGGCCACAGGCGGAGCCGCAGGCGACGGCTGTGGGGCACTTCCATGGAACAAATCTCGTTCCTTCCGCGTCCCGGCCGCCGGGTTCGGCGCTTCCATGGAAGTACACAGCCGTCGCCTTCGGCTCCGGTCTTTTGCTTACGAGGGGTTCCCCCTCGCGCTCCCCTGTTCGAGGCCATCTTCCCGCAAATGCCATGAAAATCGATCTTCATGAAGACAATTTTCATGGTATTGACTCATGACGCGCCCCCGCGTCGGCGCGTCCTGGGAAGGGTTTGTTCTCGAGCAGGTGCTCGCCATGGAACCGCACGACGAAGCCTACTTCTGGGCGACGCATCAAGGTGCCGAAGTCGATCTGATACTGCGCCGGGGCGGGAGCCTCTATGGCGTCGAGTGCAAGTTCGCCGACGCGCCGCGCATGACGCCTTCCATTCGCAACGCCCTGGCTGATCTCGGCCTCGTCCGGGTGGCCGTGGTCTATCCCGGAACCCAGCGCTTCCCGCTCGAGGAGCGTGTCGAGGTGGTGCCGCTCGCGGCGTTGTCGCGGGGTGACCCGCTGTTCGACACGACCGGCCCGCAAGCCGAATCGCCAGACCAAACATCACCATCGTGACCAGCGGCAGCGTTTCGGCCAGCTTCGCCTTGACACCCCCGCTGCACCTGCACAGACTCGAACGGCACCAACAGGAGGACCGAACCGTCCATGATCGAAAGACACCTCGATATCGTGACCGCCGACGGCGACATGAATTCCTTCATCGTCTATCCCGAAGAGGGAGGCCCGTATCCGCTCGTCCTCTTCTACATGGACGCGCCAGGAAAGCGCGAAGAATTGCACGACATGGCCCGGCGGATCGCCACCGTCGGCTACTACGTCATTCTGCCGAACCTCTACTATCGGCAGGTGCGCGAGTTTCACCTGTACCTTCCCGGCGCCACCCGCGAGCGCATGCGCGAACTGATGGACGGGCTTTCCAATGCCATGGTGTGCCAGGACACGCAGGCGATGCTAGATTTCGCGGCGTCCGAATCTTCCGCTCGGGAGGGGCCGGTGGGAGCGGTGGGCTACTGCATGAGTGGCCCGTTCGTATTCGCGGCCGCGGCCGAGTTTCCGGATCGGATAAAGGCGTCGGCGTCGTTGCATGGGGTGAAGCTCTACGGCGACGCGCCGGACTCCCCGCACCTGACCGCGGACCGCATCCAGGGTGAAATCTATTTCGGTTGCGCGGAGACGGACAATTGGGCACCGCCGGAACTGGTCGATGCCCTGGACAAACATCTCGCGTCCACCGGGATCAACTACCGCATCGAGTGGTATCCCGGCACGAACCACGGTTTCGTCTTTCCGCAACGCGAGGGGATGTACCACAAGGCGTCGGCGGAGAGACACTGGGAGCGCCTGTTCGCGCTGTTCCAGCGCAATCCTTGATCCGGCCGAGCCACGGGAGAGCCCGGTGAAAATCGCACCAAGCACGGCGACACTGGGCGCCACGGTTACCGGGGTACGCCTGGACGCCTTGTCCGATCGCGAGTGGCAGACCATCGAAGACGCATTCCACGAGTACGCGGTCCTCGTCTTTGCCGGCGCAAACCTCTCCGAACCGGAGCACATCGCCTTCAGCCGCCGGTTCGGCCCGCTCGAACGCACCCTGTCGCAACGGTCCGACAGACAGGAGATTTCCCTATTGTCCAACGTCGCGCAGGACGGCGGGATCGCGAAACCCGACGACAACCTGGGACTGTTTCTCAAGGGCAACCGCTACTGGCATACGGATTCTTCGTTCAAGAAGGTGGGCGCCAAGGTGTCTCTCCTGCGCGCCGTGGAAGTCCCTGATTCCGGCGGCGACACGGAGTGGGCCGACATGCGCGCCGCCTGGGACGCGCTCGATTCCGATACCCAACGGCGGCTCGAAGGTCTCGTCGCGGTGCATTCCTACGCCTACTCGCAAGGCAAGGTCGGAGGTATCGCCCTGCTGAACAAGCGCGAGCAGGATGCGCTACCGCCCGTGCGCCAACCGGTTATGCGCGTACATCCGGCGACGGGCCGAAAGAACCTCTACGTGGGCCGTCACGCATCGCATATCGTCGACATGCCGGTTGAGGAGGGCCGGACTCTGCTCGAACAATTGACACGGGAGGCGTGCCAGGCGCCTCGGATTTTCCGTCATCGCTGGGAGGCCGGAGACATCGTTGCCTGGGACAACCGGTGCGTGCTGCATCGAGGACATCCCTGGCCGTACGACCAGCCCCGCGTCATGAAACGCACCACGGTCGCGGGAGACGGCGACAACCCCTGGGCGATCAGCGAAGTCGGCGCGTAGGGTCAATTCGACGTGTTCGCACTTCCCGAGACGCCCGAGCCACGGAGGGCGGCGTGCGCGATTCCGTAGCTGTGCCGCGTGCCAGCGGGAATTCGAGGGACCGACTGGTCCCGTTTTCGAGCAAGTTGGCTTTCGGGGTCGGACAGTTTGCCGAGGGCCTCAAAAACACCGCCTTCAGTGCATTTGTCCTGTTCTACTACAATCAGATACTGGGGATGCCGGGCACCCTCGCCGGGTTGGCGCTCTTCATCGCGCTGATGTTCGACGCCGTCACGGACCCCGTGGCCGGCTCCCTCTCCGACAACCACCGATCCCGCCTCGGTCGGCGCCACCCCTTCATGTACGCGTCCGCACTGCCCCTGGGCCTGGCGTTCAGCGGGTTATTCGCCCCGCCGAGCGGGTTGGGCGAGTGGGGTCTTTTCGCGTGGCTGGCCGTATTCGCGATCCTCACGCGCGCCGCGATGACGCTCTACCACGTCCCTCACCTGGCGCTCGGCGCGGAAATGACCGAGGACTTCAGCGAACGGACCCGGGTGGTGGCATACCGGCAGTTCTTCAGTGCGGCGGGTGCGGCGGGCGCGTGGATCATTGGTCTCATATGGTTCTTGGCCGATGACAGGGGCGGCCGACTCGCCGCCGACAACTATCCCCCTTTTGCTGTCGTCCTCGCGATACTGATGGTCGTGACCATCTGGTGGTCCGCGTACGGAACGCAAAAGGAGATTCCCTTCCTGATCCAACCCGCGCCGCGACCAAAAATCAATCCAATTGTTCGGATGTGCCGCGACCTGCTGGAAGGATTCGGGAACCGCTCCTTTACGTGGCTCTTCAGCGGCGTGTTGATCATCTACGCCATGGTCGGCGTCAACAGCGTCCTGGACCTCTACATGTTCCAGTACTTCTGGGATCTGGCGGACGGCGAGATCCTGCAGCTTCAAATGACCGCGATCCTGGGCCTCCTGATCGGCGCATTCCTGACCGCACCGCTGTTGCGCCGCACGGGCAAGCGTTTCGGCGTCGTGCTCGGCGCCCTCGTCTGGGCCGCCTGCCAGGTCATTCCCGTGGTGATGCGGCTCGTGGACGCGCTGCCCGAGAACGGGACCGAAGAACTCGTCTGGATCCTGACGGGGTTCAAGTTTGTCCAGGGCCTGATCATGCAACAGGCGCTGGTGGCCTTCGGTTCAATGATGGCCGACGTCGCGGACGAGCACGAGTACACGACCGGCGCACGTCACGAGGGCATCTTCTTCGGCGCCGTCTCCTTCTCCGGCAAGGCAACTTCCGGCCTCGGCAACTTCATCGGCGGCATTGGCCTCGACATCATCAGCTGGCCGCGCGGGGCGGAGATTCAGACGAGCGCGGACGTGCCAGCGGAAACGATCGCCAACCTGGGCATCCTGTATGGCCCCTGCGTTGCCGTCTTGTCCGTGGTCGCCGTGTGGTGCTTCACGCGCTACAGGCTCAACCGCGCGCGTCACGCGGAAATCCTCGCCGCGCTGAGCGCGCGACGCCGCGAAAGCTGACGGTCGGTACGGAGGTCAGGCAGGCAGTGGCACAGCCTGGACTTCGTCCGCCGTTCGGCGACGCTCGAGTTCGCTAAGGAACTCCCAAAGTCCCCGGGCGCACTCCGAGGCCGCCGCCTCGGCCTGTTCGCCCTGCTCCGTCGTCAGGCCATCGATCTGCTCTCGCAGGGTGCGCGAGTGATATACGTCGGCCTTGGCGTGGACCTTGAAGAACGCAAGGGTCCGTTCGTCCGTGATGTCGTAGGTTTCGCTCAGTGAACTGACCTTGGTTTCGGCGATCTCCGGAATCTGCGACTCGTAGGCATACAATGCGCCCAGCCCCTCGGCGTAGGAACTCCGAATACGCCCGAGGAACGTGTCGATGAGCTTCGCGGTTGCCGCGTCCCGGCAGCCTTCCACCGCTTCGCGCGACTCGCCCAACCCTTCCGCAAACCGAAGCCATAGCTCGGGATGGTGCTCGTCCCCGGACTCCTCGTCGACCAGGTTGTCGAGGAGCGCTCTCCTCGCGTCGAGGTCTTCGCACTGGCTATGGACTCCGCTGACATAGCGGGGGAACGCGAGCACGTGGGCGAAATAGGACTTCGCATAGCCGCGCATGTCATCTTCGGTGAGTTCCCCCGCGACCCAGGCGCGATAGTAGGCGTGATCCAGTAGTCGCGTTCGGGAGATGGTGTCGTCCAATCGAGCGGAAAGCGTCATTTCGTTGCTCCTCAAGTCAGGTGTGCTTCAAGGGATCGGGCGCAAAATTGTAGCCTACCCCTTGCGCCCCGATGCGACACGGGTTAGCCACTTTTGGTCGTTCCGCAACGAAAGAACAGTTGCGTGATGTCGGGAATGCCGACCACCGCCACCTGGCCGGTCACGTTGAACAAGACCGAGAAGTAGGCGATGCCGAAGAAAGAGCGCGGATGAATCGTAGGAGGTCCATCCGCTGTCGCCCACGCCGCCTCCCGAATAGTTGTAGATGGCACTGGGAAAGGAGTTCCAGGTCTGAGCGATCCACGACGAGATGGATACCGCTGCGAAGAAGATGTCCGCCCGCTCGGGTCCTTGCGAGGTCCTTGCGTAAGTCCCCTATGGCGCCACCGCTGTCTGTGCGGTCCTGTGAACCCGCCCCTTCTGTTGACACCAGGATTTGCTGCGCGCTTGGCATTCTTAGCGGCCTTGTATGCGTCGTATGCTCGAGCCGCACCCTTGACGCCAACGCGACCCAAGTATCCCATCCCCGTCAGGGTGACGCCAACCTCGATGGCGCCGAACAAGGTCTGGGTCAATGTCCGGGTCGCTGTCGCGCTGCCGCCCAGCTTCGTCGTCGCTGTCGTGAGCCGGCCCAGCGGGTCGTAGGCGAACTCCTCCTTCTTCGCGTTGTTGCCGCCGATGCGGCTCGCCCGGCTCGCGAGCAGGCCGTCGCTGCGCCACGCGTAGGCGTTGTCCTGATACTCGGTTGCCCCCAAACGCTCGAACGGACCTGCTCGGACCTGCCCACTAGTTGACAGTTCAGCTTTGGGGCGAAGCCTCCGTGATTTCAGCGGAATCGCCGGTTGCGATCGACCTACGACGCTCGACGCGCGCCATCCCCGCGCTACTTCCGGTCTTTGGCCCTCAGTCTCGCTTCCCACGCTTCATCGAGTTTCCGATACTCTTCGTCACATACGGACCTCGCCGGATTGAGGCGGCAAAACTCCAGGCCGAACCGGTCCTCCAACGTGTGCTTGATTTCGAAGGCCAGACGATCCAGGGCCTCAACCGACATGCCTCTCTCGTCGAAAAATGCCAACGAGATGAGACTCATGTCGGGGTCGTCGTCGGTGCCGAAATCTTGGTTGCGTACGATCAAGGTCCACCTATTGCGCTCGTACGAACGGTCGTCCCAATACATGAAGGTGACGAATACGTCATCGCTTCGAGTCACCGACTTGCTCTGTTCGTGCACGACCAGGTCCCAACGCGACGCGACCTCGCGCAGGTATTGCTCGACATCGCCAGCCATCGACTTGTCGAACGCGGCCCGGTAGGCGACGTACGGAGGCTCGTGCGTGCCGCACGACGCCGCCGCAAGAGCCAGCCAAAGCCACATCGTATTTTGAACCGTCTGGATTGCGAATCTCATTCCTGTTTTCTCAAGGCCCGTACTACGGATAGGGCGGGCCGCGTTCCCGGGGCGGATGTCCAAACCGGCCCAGAACATCCGCTGCTCCTGGTCGGAGTGTCAACACTCCCACGGCGTTGTTGACACCAGGAGTCCCGCGCTGGCCGACGGCCGCGACGCCGAACGCGTCATCGGTTCCTGGCTCCGCTTCGGTAGGCCAAGGGGGCGTACTTCCGGTTCGTCGTCCGCTTACCACCCGTACCATCGTGGAAGCCCGCCAAGTTGAGGCCTGCGCGGTGGGGTCAACTAGGAACGTCGTTTCTTTTCTATCAGGACGAGTGACTTCAAACCTACCGTACAGATCCATTTGCTGCCCGTGAGCACGTAGTTTTGGTCAAAATCGCAGTTATTGGTGACATCGCAGTATGCTTCCAGTTCTGTATCTCCCTGGAAGCACACTCGCAAATCATAGGTTGTAGGATTCACATCAACCACTTGTACTTGCTTTCCGATCAATTTAGCCAGTTCCGTACTGGCCCCAAACTCGTCGAGCGACGCGTCTCTCCATCCAAACGCAATCGACCCCTCGATCAAGACCCGCCACGCGCAGTACAGCGTTAGCCGGAAATCGGACCCACATGACTGGACGATTTCTGTCTCGCTTCCCGTTAGCCCTTCGACTCCCGTCGTCCTCTCGCCAAAGTCCAGACTAATGACATCTGGGAACTCCGGATCGCTGCCGAAGCCGCAACAATCCTTGCCCGAAAGCTGATGAAGACGCGTCGTAACACTAACAGCCGCTTCATATGTTTGGATCACGGATCTCACTCGCCACAAAAAAGACACCCATTCCATGGACAAGAAACTACTCTCTCTCAATCAGCGGAACTGACTTATAACCGACGGCCCCGACCCATCTATACCCGCGGGTTTCAGTCCATTGACTATCGAAAAATACATAGTTGTCATCGTTTTCATCATAACTAGTGATGTCACAGAAAATGTCCATGCACAGATCTCCCTGGAACCTGATCGATAAGTCATACGTCTTCGGGTTAATATCAACTGCTCTAACCACTAGTCCCACCAACCGATCCAACTGGCGCCTCAACGGTGTCTCCGGCCCACAGTCCCTCCAGCCTCCAATAATGGACCCCTGGCATAAGAGCCGCCATGCGCAGTACACTATCAAACCAAACTCTGGATCATACAACCGCTCTAGTTCGGTTAGATGTTTGTTTTTTGATGGTATCGCTCGTGCGGTCTTTTCGCCAAAGCCAAGGCTAATCACAGATCCCGGACCTGAGCCTCCCACTACACGCCAACACTCGACACCTTCTATCTGTCGAATGAGAGTCGCGATATTCACAATCGTCCTGCCTTTATGTCTTTGGCCACCTCGACTATTTCCCGATACGAAAGTCCTTGACGGCTGATTTCGTCGTGCAATTTGTCCCGTTGACTTCTGTTCAAGCCGACGGCTCGAGCAGCGTCACGGGCCATGTTGTTATGACGCTTCAGCCCGTCGCTGGACCTTAACTTACCACTGGAGCTCGGGTCCTTGCGTAACTCCCCTATAGCGCCACGCTGTCTGTGCGGTCCTGTGAACCCGCCCCTTCTGTTGGCACCAGGATTTGCTGCGCCCTTGGCATTCTTAGCGGCCTTGTATGCGTCGTATGCTCGAGCCGCACCCTTGACGCCAACGCGACCCAAGTATCCCACCCCCGTCAGGGTGACGCCAACCTCGATGGCGCCAAACAGGATGTCGGTGGCGGTGCAGCCCTCGGCGACGTAGCACTCGTACAAATCGTACCCGGGTATCAGGACCGACGCGGTCCCCTCGACGAGTCCGCCGATTCCCCGGATGACGCCCATTGGCTTGCGCGTGATGTCGGGAGTGCCCGCCACCGCCACTTGGCCGGTCACGTTGAACAAGACCGAGAAGTAGGCGATGCCGAAGTAGAAGGCGTCGTGGTACCCGTAGGAATCGTAGGAGCCCCATCCGCTGTCGCCGACGCCGACCCCTCCCGAGTAGTTGATCCAGGGCTCGGTGGCCGGGGCGAACCGGGACGGGACGACGGAGAAGAAGATGTCCACCCACTGGAATCGGTGCGTCGACACCACGCTCGCCAGGCCGAAGCCGCCGCCGGACGCGCCCTGTCCCTGGCACAGGAGGCCGCCGACGCCGCAGCCGACGGGCCTTTGCGACAGCCCGCTCGGGTCGACGTAGCTCATCGGGCTGTTCGACACGTAGCTGTAGCCGTTCCACGACTGCGCCGAGCCCGGGTTCCCCACCAGCGGGTCCGGGCTCAGGAACCGCCCCAGCGTCGGGTCGTACACCCGTCCCCCGCGATGGATCAGACCCGTCCGGTCCAGGTGCTCGTGGCCCGTGTGCCCGCGCGTGCGCGGGTCGGAGGAGCCCGCCAGCGCCCAAACCTCCGACTCCGCCAAGGCCGCCGTCCAGTCCGCCCCGCGCCAGCCGCCGAACGGGTCGTAGGCCAGCTCCCGCGTACGCGATCCCGCCGCGTTCGTCGCCGCCTCCACGGAACCCAGGTGGTCCTTGTGCAGGTAGTCGACGTACTCCGCCGTCTTCGTCTTCCTGGTGCCGTCGTCGGCCGTCGCGACCGACGCGGTCTTCACGTGCCGCACCCCGTCCGCCACCCGCGCCTGCATGATGGAAGTGTGCTCCGCCCCCGAATGCGGCAGCCGCTCCTCGAACGCGCCGACGTAGTAGGTGTTCTCCGCGCGCAGGGTCTCGCCGTCCATGTGGGACGTCTTGCGGTGGTAGCGCGCCCCGTCCGGGCCGTGCGCGAACTCGTCCCGAGACGTCGGCGTCTCATCGGTCCTGCTCCCTCCAACCGTGATCCGCTCCGGCAGGTTGCGGCCGTTCCAGTCGATGAATTTGTCGTCGACGCAGGTCGCCGAAGTGCAGTCGTATTTCGTGAGGTTGCCGTCGGCATCGTGGCTGAACTTGTGCGTCTCGCCGCCGATGGTCGCGCTCGCCAGCCGGTGCGGCTTCGACGCGTCGTAGCCGTACGCCGACACGTCGATGTCCGAGTCGACCGAACTGGTCTTGCTCTTCAGATTGCCCTTCTCGTCGTACGCGTAGCTCAGCGTCCGCTTCGCCGCGCCGCCCAGCTTCGTCGTCGCCGTCGTGAGCCGGCCCAGCGGGTCGCGGGCGAACTCCTCCTTCCTCGCGTTGTTCCCGCCGATGTGGCTCGCGCGGCTCGCGAGCAAGCCGTCGCTGCGCCACGCGTACGCGTTGTCCTGGATCTTCGCGCCGCCCTTCGCGACCGTCTCGATCCCCGTCGGCAGGCCCGTCTTCGGATCGAAGACGCGCGTCGTCGCCGCGCCGTTGCCGTAGGTCGTCCCGGTCACGTTGCCGTAGGCGTCCATCGCCGTGCGCGTCTCCAGCGCGGCGCCCGCCGAAGAGCCGTTCCGCAAGACCGTCCGGTGGCCCCGCGCGTTGTACTCGTAGTAGGCCGTCAGCCCCGAGGGATGGGCGATGGTCTTGAGCCGACCGTCGGGATAATAGCCGTATTCCCGCTCGTAGGTCCGGGCCGGGTTCCCGCCGATCTTCGTCTCCGCCTTCTTCACGCGCGCGTCGACGCCGTACGTCAACGTCTCCCGGAAGTCCGGCGCCGATAGCCCGTCGCACGACGCCACCGCCGCCGCGCCGTGCGCCCTATAGCAGCGAGAGCCGAGAAAACCCCGCCCGTTCGCCGGGTCCCAGGTCCACTCCGCCACCCCGTCCGGGTCGAAGCGCTTCGTCGCCCGGCCCAGGGCGTCGTATTGCCAGCGCGTCGTTCCCTTGCCGTCCTTGCGGCTCGCCAGCTCCCCGAACTGCGTGTATTCGAAGTCGACCGTGCCGAGGTTCGGACTCGTCGCGCGGTCGCGGAAGCCCGCCGCGTCGTAGCGGAACGTCGTCGCCGACCCCGCCGCCGCGCGCGTCGTCGGCTGGCCCGCCCCGTTGTACGCGATCGTCACCGTCGCCCTGTCCGTCGCGGCGGTCGCGTTCGCGCCCTCGGTGCGGCTCACTAGCTCTCCCATCACGTTGTACAGGCTCACCGTCCGCCGCGTCGCCGCGACCATGCCGTCCGGGCCGATCACGGTCTCCGTCGCCGTCGCCTCGATCCGGTTGCGGTTCGCGCCGTCGACGGCGTACTTCATCTTCGCGACGCTCCCGTCGGGGCGGGTCTCGCTCAGCACGCGCCCCCGGACATCGTAGGCGTACTTGAAATAATGCGCGGTTCCGCCCGTCCTGTAGTGCGGCCGGCTCGACAGCCGCACGCGGCCCCGCGCGTCGTAGACGGTGTCCCGGCGCACCCGCGAGTTCGCCGCGAAACCCTCCGACTCGGTTCGGATCGTGCGGCCCAGCTTGTCCAGGTAGCGCCACGTCGTCGGCCCGATGGTCGAAGTCCGCCTGATCCGCATCACCGGCTGGACCGAATCCGTCCCCGTCGACACCGCCGCGCACGTCGTCGCCGAGCATCTCTCGTAGAAGGTCTCGATCACCGCCCCGTCCGGCGTTTCGCGCCGCTTCTCCCGGCCGAACGCGTCGTAGGCGAGCGTCGTGGTCCGGCCGTTGGCGTCGGTCCGCGTCGCGACCAGGCCGAAGCGGGCGTCCCAGGTCAGCGTCTCGCTGTGTCCCGCCGCGTTGGTCAGCTTGCCGGGATAACGCTTGTCGACGAAGTTCGACGCCGACTCCGCGCGTCCGCCCGTCGTGGCGCCCTTCAGGTTTCCGTCCGCGTCGTAGGCGTAGCTCGTCGTCAGTTGGTGCTCGCTGTCGCCCTTGAAGCGCACGGCCTTGCCCGGACGCATCGTGTCGCCGTGGCGATCGAACGCCGCGACCTCGGCCGCGTCCGCCGCCGAAACCCCGCCGCGGCGGTGCTTCTCCTCGATCCGGCTCGCGAAGCCGACCACCCACTTGCCGCCGCTCGCGACGTTCTCGAAAGTCGTCTTCGACGCCGTCTCGCGCTGCGGCGAACTCCCGCTTCCCGGAACCGCGCCCCACTTCGCCGACGCGCCGCTCGCGGGCGGCGCCAGCGAATGGTAGACCGTGGCGGTGGCGCCCGCGCTCGCGGGAAGACCGGATTTCAGGGTCAGCTCGCGATCCGTCTTCGTCGCCCCGATCTGGGCGCCGCCCTCGTAGTGAAAGTCGTAGATGTCGTCCGCGCGCGGCAGCCAGGTCCGCGCCGCCAGCGTCCCGCCGTGATCGATGGCCTCCGCGGCGAACGTCGCCGCCCGCTTCGACAAGGTCTCCGTTCCCGATGCGCCGTAGAGTCCATGGTACTCGTAGACGGCGGCGACTTCGCCGTAGTGGGGGAAGTCCATCCGGTAGCGGCGGTACGTCACCACCCCGGACGCCCCGTCCGTCGACCGCGTCGCGTCGAAGCCGAGAAAGCCCCAGCGCCGGTCGCTCTTCCGGCCCCTTCCCTGGTACGCGTAGCTCGTGACATGCCAGCCGGAGGTCGCCGTCTCGGCGTCCGCCAGGCCGTCGGCCCGCTTCATCTTCGTCACCACCGCCCTCAGCGCTTCGGCGGCGTCGTTCGGATCGTCCCCCGCCAAGGCGGGCGCGCCCGCGATATTCGCCGGCGGGCTGCCGAACGGGCGCTCCGCGAACAGGAACGCGTGATCCCCCGTCTCCCGAAGGATCCCGTACTCGAACTCCGTCTTGCGACCGAGAGAGTCCGTCAGCCGGCTCACGACCGCCGACAGATCGGCGTCCGGTGCCGCCCAGTCGATGTCGATCGGCGCCAGGCACTTCTCCCCGGCCCCCGTCTCGTCGTAGCCGCAGAGCTGGACCTTGTCCAGCCGACGCTTCGCGCCGTCGGTCTCGGTCTGCAGCCGATATGCCCGCACCAGGGTGCCGCTCAGCGCACCGTCCGCGCCGACGCTCGCGTCGCGCAGCGCGCGCACCTCGCGCAGCAGCAGGTTCTGCGCCTGCGCGCGCGTCGAACCCGGACCGAGCATCACCGGGGACAGGTCGCTTCGGTGCGCGTACTTGAACTCGACCGCCGCGTCGCCGCCGTCGCCGTACTCGATCCGCAGCGGATGGCGCACCCCGGCGGACTCGTCCTCGTGGTACAGGTACGACATGCCGTTGCCGAAGGCGTCGGTCCGCTTGTTGATCGACCACTGGAACGCCTTCGACATCATCGCCTTTCCGTTGGAGTACGCGGTGATGTAATGCAGCTCGCTGTCCTCCGTCCCGCCGTACTCCGAGACCGAGCCGTCCGGGCCCTTGACCTCGAACCAGATGCGCGGCGCCGCGCCCTTGACGGTAACCTTCACGAAACGCTCCCGCAGCAGCCGGTACTCGGCCTTCGGCCGCAGCGCCGTCCCGGCGGTCAGCACGAGAGGTTCGCCGTCCAGGCACAGATTGTCCGTGTCGAGCAGGTTGGCCGCGGACCCCGACCGGTTCACGAAGCAGCGGCGGATCGCCGAGAAGCCGCCCAGGCGCCAGCCGTAGCCCAGAACGTCCCACGGCTGCGACTGCTCCGCCAGCTCGGCGTCGCGGCCGCCGCCATAGGAGATCGAAAGCATCGGAACGAGGCCGTTCACCCCCGGCGCGGGCTCTATCGGGATGTCGACATACGCGTCCCCGCCCTGCGTCGTCCCCGTCCGGTGCGGCGTCGAGCCGGCCTCCGTCTTCGCGACGATGTTCGAAGCCCCGACCGGCGCGTTCACGGTCACCGTGACTTCCGGAATGTCCGTCCCGGCGCAAGATGTCAGCGTCAGCGGGAACGGCATCGAGACCATCGTGACATTGCAGTGATGAAGCTCGTAGCGATGCGCGCCCGCCGCCTTGCCGGCGACGAGAAGCTCCCGACTCTCCCCCGCATAGGCCACCGTCTTCGAAGCCGCGCCCGCGGCCCCCTCCAGAAGGATGTGGAACGTATAGCCTTCGCGGGCGTCCCACGACAGCGCGTAGGCGCCGTCGCCCGAGGGGTTCGGACGCGCGCGCAGTTCGCCGGTATAGCCGCGCACCGTCGCCATGAATGTGACCGGGGCGGACGTCGCGTTCGAGGCGCCGCTGTCGTCCGTCGCCGTCACCGAGATCCTCGCGCCTCCCGGCGACGCTCCCGTCACCGTCAGGGTCTTGCCGCGCGCTTCGACCTCGGCGACCGTCGCGTCCGCGGAGGCCGCGCGGACCGTGTGCGCGTCGCCCGCGTCGGCGTCGGTCACCGCCACCGGCACCTCGATCGCGTTGTCCGCTCCGACCGCGAGCGTCCGGGCGGCGATCGGCGACACGACCGGGCGGCTGTTCGACGGCGCCGGGACCGTCACCGTCGCGGCGAACCTCGCCGCCCGCGACGTCGCGTTCGAGGCGCCGCTGTCGTCCGTCGCGGTCACCGCGATGGTCGCCGTGCCGCGGGACGCGCCGCGCACGGTCAACGTCTTGCCGTTCACCGATACCGTCGCCACGGACGTGTCGTCCGAACTCGCCGACACGGTGTGGGCGTCGCCGCCGTCCCCGTCCGTTATCGTGACGGTCCTGGTCCCCGAACTCCCCCGGGATACCGTCAGGTTGGAGATCGAACCCACCGCCGGGCGGCTGTTCGGCACCGTCGCATCGAACGTCGCCGCGGCCGAGGTCGCGTTCGATTCCCCGCTGTCGTCCGTCGCCGTCACCGCGATGGTCGCCGTGCCGCGGGATTCGCCGCGCACGGTCAGCGTCTTGCCCGAAACCGAAACCGTCGCCACGGACGCGTCGTCCGAGCGCACCGAGACCGTGTGGACGTCGCCGGCGTCCCCGTCTGTCACCGCGACCGTTCTGGTTCTCGAACTTCCGCGCGACACCGTCAAATCGGAGATCGAACCCACCGCCGGACGGCTGTTCGGCACCGTCGCGTCGAAAGCCACGGCGGTCGAAGTCGCGTTCGATGCCCCGCTGTCGTCCGTCGCGGTCACCGAGATGGTCGCCGTGCCGCGGGACACGCCGCGCACCGTCAGCCGCTTGCCGTCCACTGAAACCGTCGCCACGGACGTGTCGTCCGAACTCGCCGAGACGGTGTGGGCGTCGCCGCCGTCCCCGTCCGTCACCATGACCGTTCTGGTTCCCGAACTTCCGCGCGACACCGTCAGGTCGGAGATCGAACCCACCGCCGGACGGCTGTTCGGCACCGTCGCCTCGAACGTCGCCGCGGCCGAGGTCGCGTTCGAGGCACCGCTGTCGTCCGTCGCCGTCACGGAGATCGTCGCCGTCCCCCTCGAAACGCCGCGCACCGTCAGCCGCTTGCCGCTCGCCGACACCGTCGCCACGGCCGCGTCGTCCGAGGTCGCCGACACCGTGTGCGCGTCGCCGGAATCCCCGTCCGTTATCGTGACGGTCCTGGTCCCCGAACTCCCCCGCGATACCGTCAGGTCGGAAATGGCGCCCACCGCCGGACGGCTGTTCGGCACCGTCACCGTGAACGTCGCGGCGGCCGAAGTCGCGTTCGGCGCGCCGCTGTCGTCCGTCGCCGTCACGGAAATCGTCGCCGTTCCCCTCGAAACGCCGCGCACCGTCAGCCGCTTGCCGCTCGCCGACACCGTCGCCACGGCCGCGTCGTCCGAGGTCGCCGACACCGTGTGCGCGTCGCCGGAATCCCCGTCCGTTATCGTGACGGTCCTGGTCCCCGAACTCCCCCGCGATACCGTCAGGTCGGAAATGGCGCCCACCGCCGGACGGCTGTTCGGCACCGTCACCGTGAACGTCGCGGCGGCCGAAGTCGCGTTCGGCGCGCCGCTGTCGTCCGTCGCCGTCACGGAGATCGTCGCCGTCCCGCGGGATACGCCGCGCACGGTCAGCGTCTTGCCCGAAACCGAAACCGTCGCCACGGACGTGTCGTCCGAGCGCGCCGAGACGGTGTGCGCGTCGCCGCTGTCCGCGTCCGTCACCGTCACGGTCCGGCTTCCCGTCGTCCCCCGGGACACCGCGATATCCGCTATGGCGCCCACCGCCGGACGGCTGTTCCGCGCGTAGGTCACCGTCAGGCTCGCCGACCAGTCGCTGCACAGATTGCGGCATCCCCGCGCCCGGTAGCTGTACGCCCCCGCCGCCATCTTGCCGGAGACCGACAGGCTGCCCGGCGCCGCGTAGTGCGTCGTCGTCGAGACGCCGCCGCCGGGCGACGTCTCCTCCAGTTCGACATATGTGTAGAAGTCGTCCCCATCCGGCCCGCTCCAGCTCACCGTCCAGGCGCCGTCCGCGCTGGTGTTCTCGTCCAGGCCCAGAATCGGCGGCAGCGGCGGCTCGAACGGGTCGGACCTCCGGCCCGGCGCGGCCCGCTTCACCCGGATCATCAACGCGGCGGCGCTGGCCGCGTAGCTCGCCCCGCCGACGGTCTTGCGCAGGCTGCCGTCGCCGATGCTCCAGCCGTCCTTTCCGCTCTCGCCGTCGCCGGCGGTGCCGCGGAGGGCAGCGCCGGAACCCCCGCCCTCCACCCGCACGGCGTACACCGCGCCAGCCTTCAGCGCCGCGCCCGCAGGCGCGATGAAGTCGTTGACGCCCGCGGCGAGTTTGCCGGGGCCGGCCAGCTCGGCCACCGCGACATGGCCCGCGCCCTCGCGCCGGTCGAGGGTCACCGTCGGCGCGTCCAGCCGGGCGCTCGCGCTCGAGAACCGGATCTCGACGCCGCCGAGGGTCGCGCCTTCGTCTCCCGCGGTGAATTCCTGGACCAGGACCGCGTCCGACAGCGACAGGTCGGCGCTCTCGGTCAGGTCGATGTTGCTCACCAGCGTCTCGGACCGCACCGGCGCTGCGACGAAAACCGAGAGCGTCGCCAGCGTCATGACCATCACCGCCGCCGCGCCGGCTCCCGAGTGACAGACGGCGCGGCCCCCGGCACGCACCAAGTCGTCGGGGCGACACTGGCCGGAGAACCAGTGGGACCGCTGGGACACCATCCTACGCCTTGAACTCCCCGATGATCCCCGAGAGCGACTCCTTCGCGTCGCCGAACAACATGCGGGTGTTCTCTCCGAAGAAAAGTGGATTGTCGACTCCCGAAAACCCCGAAGCCATCGATCGCTTCAGGACGAAAACCGTGCGTGCGCGGTCCACATCGATGATGGGCATGCCATAGATGGGACTGGCCGCGTCCGTGCGCGCCGCGGGATTGACCACGTCGTTGGCGCCGATGACCACCGCGACGTCGATGTTGTCCATGCGGGGATTCATGTCGTCCATCTCGACCAGTTGGTCGTAGGAGACGCTCGCCTCGGCGAGCAGCACGTTCATGTGGCCGGGCATGCGTCCCGCGACCGGGTGGATGGCGTAGCTGACATCCGTCCCGTTGTGCTCCAGCAGGTCGCCGAGTTCGCATACGACGTGCTGCGCCTGGGCGACCGCCATGCCGTAGCCCGGCACGAAGGTCACCGAGGACGCCGCTTCGAGTATCAGGTACGCGTCTTCGACGTTGATGGGCCTGACCTCGCCCTCCACCGCAGTCGCCGTCTTCGCCGCGCCGAAACCGCTGAAGAGCACGTTGCCGAGCGACCGGTTCATGGCCTTGCACATGATGTTGGTGAGGATGATGCCGGCGGCGCCGACAAGGGACCCCGCCACGATCAGGATGTTGTTGTTGATCGCGAAACCGGCTGCACAGGCGGCAAGCCCCGAATAGCTGTTGAGGAGCGAGATCACCACCGGCATGTCGGCCCCGCCGATGGGAATGACGGCCATCACGCCCAGCAGCAGCGCCAATCCCAGCAGTGCGAAGAACACCCACGAATCCGGCTGTGGCCCCATGGCGAACAGCACGCCCGCCACGATCACCGCCGCCAGAGTCATGCCGTTGCAGAAGCGTTGGCCCGCAAACACGAGCGCGCGACTCGGCAGGACCTCCGAGAGCTTGCCCCAGGCGATGACCGACCCCGACGCCGTAACGCCGCCGATCAGCACCGACAGCATGACGACGACGCCGGTGAACGTGGACACGTCACCGCGATAAAGCGCGGCCCACCCGACCAGCAGGCTCGCCACGCCGCCCGAACCGTTGAACAGCG
This sequence comes from Gammaproteobacteria bacterium, assembly GCA_026706665.1. GTDB lineage: Bacteria > Pseudomonadota > Gammaproteobacteria > Pseudomonadales > Azotimanducaceae > VXNE01. The sequence continues at coordinate 26,478 of JAPOYI010000030.1, forward strand.
CCACCATCTCCGGCATCGACGTCATCTTGACCAGCCTCGACGCCAACTGGCCGATCATCGCGCCGATCAACACGCCTACCACGATCCACTCGTAGCTCAGGATCTGCTCGGACGCCAGGGTCACGACGACAGCGATCAGCATGCCGGTGGAAGAAATGACGTTTCCACGCCGTGCCGTGGCGGGCGAGCCAAGCATCTTGAGCCCGAAGACAAACAACACCGCCGCGGCGATGTAGGCGAGGTTGATGTAGACCGCGTTCACTGGTCTTGCCCGGAACTGGTGCCCTGATCGTCACGTCTGCGGAACATGCCGAGCATGCGGTCGGTCACCATGTAACCTCCCACCACGTTCACCGTCGCGAACCCGACGGCAACGACCCCAAGGATCGTCGCCAACGGGTTGCCATCCGGACCATCCGCTCCCGCTGCCATCAGGGCGCCCACCAGGGTGATGCCCGAGATCGCGTTGGCGCCGGACATGAGCGGCGTGTGCAGCGTCGCCGGCACCTTCGAGATGAGTTCGAAGCCGAGGAAGATGGACAGCGCCAGGATGAAGGCGAGATAGATGGGAATCAGGTCCACGGTCGTTCCTCGGTGGGGTCAGCCCTGCCTGACAGCGTCATTGACGATGGCGCCGTCCCGCGTCAGCACGCAGCCGGCCACGATGTCGTCCTCGGGATCGAGGACCAGCGTCTTCGCGTCGCGGTCCCAGAACGCTTCGATGAAGTGCGACACGTTGGCGGCGTACATCTCCGATGCGTTTCGCGCCACGGTCGACGGCAGGTTGCCGCGCCCGTCCACCCTGACGCCGTTGATGACCGCGACCTCCCCGAGAATGGCACCCTCCACGTTGCCACCGGACTCCACCGCCATGTCGACGACGACGCTGCCGGGCCGCATCGCCTCGACCATGTCGCGGGACACGATCACGGGCGCCGGCCGCCCGAACACCTGCGCGGTGGTAATGACGACATCCGCGTCCGCCACCACCTGCTTCATGCCCTCTTTCTGCAGCGCCATCTGTTCAGGCGTCAGTTCATGGGCATATCCCTGCTCGGTCTGGCCAACCTCCCCCACGTCGATCTCGACAAATCTGGCGCCCAGGGAGCGCACCTCCTCCGCCACGACCGGACGCGTATCGAACGCCTCCACGCGGGCGCCGAGACGCTTTGCCGTCGCAATCGCCTGCAGACCCGCGACGCCCGCGCCGATGACAAACACCCGAGCCGGCGCGATGGTCCCGGACGGCGTCATCATCATGGGGAAGATCTTCGGGCTCAACTCGGACGCGCGGGTCACGGCAGCATAGCCCGCCAGGCTCGCCTGCGACGACAGCGCGTCCATCTTCTGCGCCCGGCTCGTGCGGGGGATCATCTGCATGGAAATCGCGGTGACCCCCTGCTCGGCCATCGATCGAACCAGCGCCGTCGCGTTGAACGGGTCGAGAAAGCCGATATGGACCGTCCCGGCGCCGAGCCTTGCCACATCGTCTGCGCCGGGCTGCTCGACGCGCACGACGATTTCGGCGCCCAGGGCATCGTCCCTGCTGCCGACCGTCGCACCCGCCGCCCGATACTCCTCGTCAGGGAAACCGGATGCGGCGCCGGCGCCTGCTTCCACCACCACGTCCAGGCCAAGTTCCACCAGTTTTCCTGCGCTGGCAGGCGTGCAGGGCGTGCGCAATTCTCCCGCGCGCCGCTCTCGTGGCGCTCCGATCAGCATCGGCGAGTCCGTCCGTCGGGGTACACGGGCTAGGTTACAATCCTGCCTCCGTCTTTTCGAGCAAATCAGTGACTCGGCTAACCAATCGGTCGGCGGCCGTCGCCGTCGGCATCGCGTTTCTCGTCGGCTTGTTGGCGAGTCTTGCAATCCGGCCCATCGGGGAAGGCAGTCCCGCAACCACGGCCATATCGGACGAAGGGGGAGTCGCCGCATCGCCCCGGCTCCGCTGGCGCGTGCCCATCGCATTCGCGACAAACCTGCCGGTGCTCGGCGACAACATCCTGTACGTCCAGAACGCCGTTGAAACCGCTTCCGACGGCCGCATCGTCATGCAGCTGTTCGAGCCCGGCGAGATCGTGCCGGCCTTCAACATCGTCGACGCGGTGCGGGAAGGCAAGGTGCCCGCCGGTTACACGTGGCTCGGATACGACCAGGGCAAGATCCCCGCCTCGACGCTGATCGCCGCCGTGCCGTTCGGCATGGAGCCTTGGGAATTCAGCGCCTGGTGGTTCGACGCCGGCGGCCGACAGCTCGCGGAAGAGCTTTATGCGAAATATGACGTTCATCCGCTCTACTGTGGCCTGATCGGCCCGGAAACCGCCGGCTGGTTCCGCGAGCCCATCGAGAGTCTCGACGACATCGCGGGGCTCAAGATTCGATTCGCGGGTCTCGGCGGCAAGGTCATCGAGCAACTCGGGGCGTCCGTCACGATGATTCCGGGGGGCGAGATATTCCAGGCGCTGGAGAAAGGCGCGATCGACGCCTCGGAGTACTCGCTGCCGATCGTCGACGAGGCCCTCGGTTTCGACCGCATCGCGAAGATCAACTACTTTCCGGGATGGCACCAGCCTTTCAGCGCCGCGCACCTTGCGGTGAACAAGTCCGTCTGGGACAGCCTGGACGCATCCCAGCGCGGCGTCTTCGAAACCGCCTGCACCGCGGGCGTCACCCGCAATCTCGCGCGCAGCGAGGCGGTGCAGGGACCGGTGCTCGCGAGCTTCGACGCAAGGGACGTGTCCACGCTGCAGTTGCCGGAACCCGTCCTGCGCGAACTGGAGCGGGTGGCCGAGACGGTGCTCGCGGAAGAGGCGGAAAGAGATGAGGACTTCCGCACGATCTACGCGGCTCAGCGGGAGTTCCGCGAGGCCTACGCGCGCTGGAAGCAGCTCGCCTACCTGCCGCGCGATTTCTAGTGATCCGTCAAGGGCTCTGACCCCCTTCAGGCCTCCACGCACGTGACAGAACACGATCATCAGTCTGACCTTCCCGGCACGAAGTTCTCCAACGCCGTCGATCCCGTCATCACCTGGATCGGCAACGCCGTCTCATGGGTTTGGATAGTCCTGCTTGGCGTCATAGTGATCAACGTGTTCATGCGCTACGCGCTGGGAGAAGGCCGCATCGAATTCGAGGAAATACAGTGGCACCTGTATTCCATCGGCTTCATGATCGGCCTCGGCTACGCCGTCGTCCATGACGCGCACATTCGCGTCGACATCGTCCACGAAAGGTTGTCGCCCCTGACGCGGGCCTGGATCGACCTCTACGGCATCCTGCTCTTTGTCCTGCCGTTCACGGCCCTCATGCTCATCTACGCGGTGCCCTTCATCACCGACAGCTTCGTCACGTCGGAGACTTCTCCCTCTCCCGGCGGCCTGCCCTATCGCTGGCTGATCAAGTCCATGCTGTTCATCGGCTTCGCGCTGCTCGGGATCGCCGCCGTATCGCGGCTGACGCGGCTATGGGCGTATCTCTTCCTGCCCGGGGACCGCGATGCCCGCTAACGAGATCCTGGCGCTGGCGATGTTCGTCGCCTTCATCGCGCTCGTGTTCACCGGCTTTCCCGTCGCGTGGATTCTCGCCGGGCTGGCTGTCCTCTTTACTGCGCTCGCCATCGTCTTCGAAGTGGATTTACACCTGGCGACCGGCGTCGACTGGGCGTACACGAGCCTCTCCGTCGAACGCGTCTGGAACGTGATGGAGAACTGGGTCATGGTGGCGCTGCCCATGTTCATCTTCATGGGGCTGCTGCTCGACCGCTCGGGCATCGCGGACCGGCTGATGACGAGTTTCGCGCGGCTGTTCGGCCGCGTGGGCGGAGGGCTCGCCATCTCGGTGGCCCTGATCGGCGTACTGCTCGCCGCCACCACGGGCATTATTGGCGCTTCGGTGGTGCTGCTGGCGCTTCTAGGCCTTCCTGCGATGCTGCGCACGGGTTACGACCGGAGCCTCGCCTCCGGGACGGTCTGCGCGGTCGGCACGCTGGGCATCCTGATTCCGCCGAGCATCATGCTGGTGGTCATGGCCGACCGCATGGCCATGTCGGTCGGCGACCTCTTTCTCGGCGCGGTGCTCCCGGGGCTGCTGCTCGGCGCGCTGTACGTCTCCTACCTCGTCGGGTACGGCCTGGTGCGGCCCGATGGCGCGCCGAAGTTCGAACGTGCCGAACGGATCGACTTCGCCGCCATCCGTGAACTGGTCCTCGCCATCGTGCCGCCGTCGCTGCTGATCGTCGCCGTGCTCGGCAGCATCTTCTTCGGCCTCGCGACACCCACCGAAGCTGCCGGCGTCGGCGCCGCGGGCGCACTGCTCCTCGCGCTGGCCAATCGCGCGCTCGACAGGCGCGTCATGACGGAAGTGTTGCGCGAGACCACCCGCACCACCGCCTTCATATTCGGCGTGCTGATCGGCGCGACCGCATTCTCGCTGGTACTGCGCGGACTGGGCGGCGACGAACTCATCGAGGACGCGCTCCTGTCGCTGCCGTTCGGTCCGACAGGCATCATCATCTGCATACTGTTCGCGACCTTCCTGCTCGGCTTCTTCCTCGACTGGATCGAGCTGACGCTGATCATCCTGCCGCTGGTCGCCCCGGTGGTCGCGACCCTCGGCTTCGACCCGGTGTGGTTCACGGTGATGTTCGCCGTGTGCCTGCAGACGAGCTTCCTGACGCCGCCGGTGGGATTCGCCATCTTCTACCTGAAGGGTGTCGCCCCACCGGAGGTGCGCGTGGTCGACATCTACCGGGGCGTCGCGCCCTTCATCCTGATACAGATCATCGGCCTGATGCTGATCTTCAACTGGGACGCCCTCGTGACATGGCTGCCCGAGCAGGCCTATAACGTGCGCCGATAGCGCTACAACGACTCGGTCAGGTTGCGCATGCCTTCGCCGAGCTCCATCAGCGCCGACCGGTAGATGAACCGGTCCCAGCCAATGCAGAAGTGGCGCACGCCCAGATCGATGTAGCGTTTCGCCTCCTCCACGCCACGGATCTCGATACGCGGGTGAATGCCGTGCTCGAGGGACTTCTCGATGACCTGCCGCTCGAAAGGCCAGATCTCCGGCGAACCCTGCAAGCCGGGCTGGCCCCGGGAGAAGCTGAAGTCCGCCGGCCCCCACTGGGTCATGGAAACCCCGCGCTCCTGAGCGCGTTCGAGGACTTCGTCAAGGCGCTCCAGCGTGACGTCCTTCTCGATCATGATCGTGAACACGATGGATTCGAGATCCGCGAGGTATCCGCGCGTGTCGTAGCTCGAGAGCGCCGGACGGCGCAGCTTGACCCCCATCATGCCGCCGGTGTTGGGCGTATCCGGGGCCATGACCCGGTGGCACTCGTCGACGTCCTCCGGCGTGCGGACATCCGTGAACAGGATCGCCTTGAACCCCGCCCCCAGCGCAACCTGGGCCCAGAACCCCTGGGCCTCCTGGTCCAGCTTGATCATCAACGGGAGGTCGCCGCATTGGGCCGCGCGGGCCAGGTGGTAGAGGAGTTTCACGTCAAATGTCGAGTATTCGGCAACGAACTCGCCGTAGTCGAAAAGTCCCGTATCGCCGATGATCTCCGGGATGTCCGGATCCGCGAACAGGAAGTGGGTGCCGACCGTCGGGCTGCCGGCCACCAGCTTGTCCCGCAGCGTATTGCCCATGATCATCGATATGTCCCCAACCGGCGTCGACAGGCGCCAAACATAGCACCTTCCGCATTCCAGCCGACCGTCAGAACGCGTTTGCGGATTGGATTCCCGGCTTGAGAAAATCGGCGGTCAAATATCGAACGGAACATCTCATGGGCGTTATCGGTATCGAGGAGATCTTCCTCGACGTGAAGGACCTGGCCAAGGCGGTCGACTTCTATCACGACCTGCTGGGCATCCCCGTGGCCAGGCGCGACGCTGAGCGTGCATACCTGCAGTGCGAACGGAGCCATGTCGTGCTGCAGGTCAAGGGCCACTCGGGGCGTCACCGGGGCGGGGGTCCGATGCATTTCTCCTTCACGGTCACCGAAGATGCCTTCGACGAGATCGCCGGGAGAGTGGTGGGACCGCAGTTCTTCACCCGCGGGCCAATGGGCAAACGGGGCGAGGGCCGGACGTTGTTCATGATCGACCCGGATGGCAACGAGACCGAGGTCAATACCCGCTACTTGTACGGGATTCCGAAGCGCTAGCAGCGCGCGCCGTAGAACGGCACGTAGTGCCGATCAAGGCGCGGGGTGCGGGACGGGTGGGATGGGCAAGACAGATGGCTTGGGCGGGGGTGAAACCCGGCGTGCCCGTAGGGCTGGCGGGTTTCATGGCGTTAGTTGTGCCTTTGGTCGACCGACGCCCTCTTGGTTGAGACACCCTCAAGCAATTCGATGGTCCGCGCGACAGCTTCCCTGAGCCGAAACAACATCAACTCAGGTAGTTCGACCAGGTAGGACTCGCCGTGGATCGAGCCAATCTCGGTGTCTGCAATCACGCCTCTTGCTTCGTTCTTGGCAATCACGACATCCTGGGTACGAAAGTGCCTGATGAGCGCCTCGCGCCAAGCTGACCCCAACCGCGCTGCCGGTTTGCGGAGCAGCCGTATCATGACCGAGTCGATGGCATCCATGTCCGATGCCTCTCTTGGCGCCAAGGCGAGAACTCCTGCGTTGCCGGCCTGCCGGTAACATACCTCTCGATACTTCAGCCGAACCAACGCTCCATACGGTTGCCCCCGGAGCTTCACGACAGCGCGCCACGCACCAATCAGCGTGATGTAGTCGGCGTTTGCATGCAGACAGAGTCGCAACAGGTAGCTATCGAAGCCTGGATATACGTTAACGACTATGCGCTTGGCGCGGGTGTTCACGAATCGTGTCCGGATGAACGTGTCGATCGGGACCCTTTGTTTGGCTGCAACTTCTGGCAGGGGATTGCCTACGAGCAGCCAGTCCAACGGTTCGGGTAGCACATCCAGGAGCTCTGCTGGCAAGGATCGAATGCTGGCATTTGGACCTTCATGCCCTTTTGAGTATATGGCCCTGTTCCCGCTTACGTTTCGCGATGCCGCAAAGGCGCGCCTGGTCGGTTCGAGAACGTAGAGGTCGCTCCGACTACCGATCGCTTGCGCACCTTCGAAGTGATGAAAATCAGGCAACATCGCGTGCTGAACGAATCGCAGGCTGTGAATGACCGATTGCGCCTTGTACGCCCTGGCAAGTTGACGATCACCAAATCCGTAGGCCAGGAGCACCCGCGTGGGTTCTCCTTGGACCAGGGACTGCACCGCGCGCCGAAGAAAGAGGCGCAGTCCTTCCTCGGTGTATGGCGGATCGGTGAAAACCAGGTGGCAGCGTTGCTGCAGTGAACGTGGGAGGGTGATGCGCAGATCGGAGAAAACGGGCCTGATCCGGAACGCGAGCCTGTGCCTTGTTGCATGAATGTATGCGAGGATTCGTTCGTCGATGTCGACCACGACGACATCCGTGGATGGGGAAATCAGAGCCAGGGCGATAGATGTCATGTCCTGATCCCCGACCATCAGGACGGTAGCGTCGTGGAGGTTGAACGTGTTGTACATGTATGTCGCACGCCGCCAGACGGTCTCGACTGTCGCGGGCACATGGTCCAGCTGCCAGATCGGAGGCGGTCGATCCGCGAGTACCTCGTCCAGTTTCGAGAGAATTGCAGATTCATTTGCTCGGGTAAGGGGCGAAGGTTGGGCCGCCCCAAGAACCCCGGACACAGCACGACGGTGGCGCCCCTCGATGGTGAAACCCGCCGGAAGTTCCTGCACGAACGGGCGAAGGCTCTGTACGATTCCTTCGATAGAACTGCGTGACAACCCAGTCTTCACGACCAGGTCTGCCATCGGAGCAGGCTTGGTGGATGCGAGCAAAGCGACGACTGCGTGTGCGCGCCGGAGGTCGATGCCCCATTGGCCGCGAAGCTGGTCAAGTGCGGATTCGATGGTTGGGTTCATGTTTGGTCAGCGATAGGGAGACCAGTAGTTGCGTTTGTCGGACTTGAACCTGTACCGGCGGCGGGGGTAAGGCAGTGGATCCTGCACTCGCAATGTCCACCCGAGCAGCTTGGCCAGCATCTTCGATTGGACGTCCGCATGGTCCGGATGATCGAAGAGGTCATTCAGTTCAACAGGGTCCTCCGCCAGGTTGTAGAGTTGACCGTGTTCCTGCATATCGAAAATGAGCTTCCAGTCGCCACTGCGTATCGCGCGCATCGTTCCGCTTTGCGACCAGCCGTTCAACTCGTCGAAACCGATTGCCGGATGAAGCCCATCTTTGTACGCGTCATAGTCATCGTCGGCCGCGTAGTGCAATCCGCCGAAGCCGTGTTCCGCATAGGCGCTGTCGAATTCCTCGTCGGGATATTCGTTCCCCGTCAACAAGGGCCATAAGCTCCGTCCCTCAACGCCCCGCGGAATGTCCGTCCCTATGGCTTCGCAAAGCGTCGGCATGATGTCAGCCGTCGTGACGTGTGCTGAATGGGGTTTGTCACTGGCGACAATACCCGGACCCACGACCAGGACCGGGATGCGGATGAGAACCTCCGGCAATTCTGCACCCTTGCGTACCAGCCCATACTCACCCACATAGTCGCCATGATCCGAGAGGAAGATGACGATCGTGTTGTTCCGCAGACTTTTCGCATCCAGGTAGTCGAAGAAGCGTCTGACCTGGTCGTCGATCAATCGGAGCATTCCCAGGTAGTTGGACCGCGCGCGTGGGAGCTGCTCCGCATAGTCATGGAACGCTGTCTCGCCAAGGCGGCGCAACCATTGATACTTGAAGCCCTTCGTTTCAAGCGCCGATCGATCAGAGAGCGTTGGGGGCAGTGTTTCCGGTGGAAACATGGAGAAATAGGGCTCGGGCACCTGGTATGGGTTGTGTGGTTCGGGGAACGACAACCACAGGAAGAAAGGATCAGCCCCAGCGGGAATCCCATCGATCCAGTTCGTGGCGGCCGTCACCGCTCGGAATGGACACTGGACTTCAACGCCAAAGGGCGATGGGTCGAAGTCAGCACGCATTCGAAGGCTGGCCAGGTATTCGTCAAATGCCACCTCGTCATCTGTTCGGGCCTTGCCATATCCACCGTGGTGACCGAGGGGGAAATAGTAGTCCATCCGATCTGCATCCAGATGGGAGTGGTTTTTCCCGCAGAGCGCGGTTCTATACCCCCGCCGACGCATGACTTCGTAAAGGTCAGCCTCGAAGAACGCGTCTTCCCCGTTGTGATTTGTCCGTGCATGCGTCGCGCTGGGATACCGACCCGTCAACATGCTCACACGTGCCGGAAGGCAGGCAGGCATCGTTGTGTAAGCCCGATCAAACCAGGTGCCCCGCGTGGCGAGACTGTCCAGGAAGGGAGTCGTATCGAGTTGAAATCCTTCGCGCCTCGATACATCGGCACGTTGCTGATCCGTCATGATCACGACGACATTCGGTCTCAAGGCCATGACCTGCATCCGTCTGGGATCAGCACAGCTTCCAGGGTGGTATAGCGTCCCGCTCCTCGAAGCCCGACAGCCCCGGAGAGTTCCAGGTACGGCGCAGGTGACCGATGCGTTGCCGGCGGCGAAACGGTGCGGTGCCCATGGCGCTACGCCACGCGGAAGGCACGCGAGTGCCCTCGCCAGGTCATTTGCTCAGCCCGCGTGCTCGCGCAGAAACGCCAGGCACTTTTCCCACGCTTCTTCGGCTTGCCTCGGACGGTGGGATGGGCGCATGGCGTTGAGGAAGGCGTGGCCCGCTTCGTCGTATCGATGGAACGTGTAGGACTTTTCGTGCCGGTCAAGTTCCTCTGCGATCCTGTCCACGTCCGCCGGGCTCGGGTTCTCGTCCTCGTTGCCGAACAGGCCCAATAGCGGGCAGTCGATCTCGGCCGTGCGCTCGAACGGTGCCGGGTTGCCTTCGCCCCAGGGCACCATGATGTTGCCGCCGTAGAAGACGGCGGCCGCACGTACGTCGCTGTCATGTGCCGCCCACAGGTAGGCGAGGCGGCCGCCCATGCAGAAGCCGACGACGAGTTGCCTGCCGTTGGAGCATTCGTTCAGGTACGCCTTGGTCGCATCGAAGTCCCGCAGAATCTGGTCGTCGCGCAACAGCGCCATCCGCTCCATCGGCCCGCGTCCGTCGATGTCATGGCGATGGTAGAGATCCGGCGCGACCGCGGTGAAGCCGGCGGCCTCGAGGCGCACGCAGATGTCCTGAATGAAAGGATCCACCCCCGGCGCGTGGATGCAGACAAGAACGCCGGGACGCGTCTTGTCCGGGCCGGCGACATACGCGGACATGTTCATGCCGTCGACGATCAGCGTCTCGAAACGGCCTGCCATGGATTGTCCTCCCCCGGGCCAATCCCGCCCGATTCACAACGCGCCGCCCACACCCGTCGCCCCACCGGCGGCCCGTAGATTGGTTGAATGACAGTATGATTAAACCACCGACGGGGTTCAGAGTCATTGCCGTGAAGCAGGAAGCACCCAGCAAAGCGACCGCCGGAGTCCGGCGGGCCACCGCCGTGGCGCATCCCAACGTCGCGCTGGTGAAGTACTGGGGCAAGGGTTGTGCCGCGACGAACACCCCCGCAACTCCATCGCTCTCCATCACCCTGGACACGCTGAAAACGACGACCACGGTGGTGGAAGTGCGCGGGACCGATCACATCGTCGTGAACGGGCGGCAGGTCGCCGATGCGAAGATCGAAGGTTTCCTGCGTCTCCTGCGGGAGAACTTCGACATACCTCCGCTCGCCGTGGATACGTCCAACAACTTTCCGACGGCCTCGGGACTGGCATCTTCCGCATCCGGCATGGCGGCACTAGTCACAGCGATCAACGGGGCCATGCGCCTGGACCTTACCCTCGAAGAACAGTCCCGATGGGCTCGTCGGGGCTCGGCTTCCGCGGCGCGGTCCATGGCGGGCGGCTTCGCCATCCTCGACGCCCGGAACGGCTGGGCCGCCGAACAACTGCTCGCGCCCGACGATTGGGCCATCAATGTGGTCGTCGCGGTCACTTCCCGCGAACGCAAGACCGTCGGCTCCACCGAGGGCATGGAACTGTCGCGGCAGACATCCCCGTTCTACGAGGCGTGGCTTGATTCGACCGTGAGGGACTGCGACGCGGCGCTCACCGCCATCGCACACCGGGACTTTGCCGCACTTGGAAGCGTTGCCGAAGCGAGCTGTCTCAGGATGCACGCGGTGATGCTGACCACAGACCCGCCGCTCGTCTACTGGAACGCCGGCACCATGGAAGGGATACGACGCATTCGCGCGTTACGCGAAACCGGGGTCGGCGTGTTCTTTACCATCGACGCCGGACCCCAGATCAAGGCCGTCTGTCTTTCCGGCGACACCGGGAAGGTGCGCGCCGCGCTCGACGACCTTCCCGGCGTGCGGGACATCCATGTCACGGGTCTCGGATCCGGCGCGACATGCGTGCCGTCGTAGGCCGCCCGTCGGCGCGCCGGGACGCCGAGCCGAGTCGTGGTTGATCCGCGCGTCATCGAGGCGACCGCTCCCGGCAAACAGGTGCTCACGGGAGAGTACGCCGTGCTGGCAGGCGCCCCGGCCCTGGCTGCCGCCGTGGAACGTCGCGTCACGTGCCGGATCACACCGGCGACGTCAGGTGGCTGGTCGTTCGTCAGTCACGGCTTCGAGGCACGCGCCGCGCATCCCCGCGACGACCTGCCGGACGCCGGTCCCGCCGCGCTCGCAAGGTCTGCCATGACGAGTCTCGACGTCGATTCGCGAACACTGCCCAAGCACGTGGACATCCGGATCGACTCCCGGCCCTTCTATCAGGACGCCGAAAAGCTGGGATTCGGGTCCAGCGCAGCCTGTGCCGTTGCCGTCACCGGCGCGTTGGCCGAACTGGCCCGCACGACCCCGACCCTGGAACACGCGTTGGCGACACACCGCGGACTGCAGGGCCGCGGCGGCAGCGGCGTGGATGTCGCCGCGTCCTGGTGCGGCGGCGTCATCCGGTACCAGGACCGCCGCCCGCGAAAAGCCAAGCTGCCGCCCGACATACACTACATGTTCGCGTTCACCGGAGTCGGCGCCGACACCCCCACCCTGGTTCGGCGTTTCGATGCGTGGCGGGCGGGGGGATCACCGCCGGAACTGCGCGCCCTGGTGCAATCCGCCACGGCTGTCGCCGAGCCGGGAACCGATTTCCTGGAAGCGCTGGCCGACTACATCGATGCCCTGCTCGCACTCGATCGCGCCGCCCGGATCGGCATCTTCTCCCCCCAACACCTGCGCGCGGCCAGCCTTGCCAAAGCGTCTGGCGTCCTCTATAAACCGTGCGGCGCCGGCGGCGACATGGGCATGGGCGTATCGCGCGACCCCGACGCGCTCGCCGCCTACCGGGAGCGCATCGAGCGGGAGGGTTTACTCGTCGTACCGGCAGAGATTTCACCGCATGGCCTACAAATCCGACTCCGCTAGAGGTTCGCGAATATCCGGCTTCTTCAAGCTGCCCATCAATGATCGTATTGCGGCGCTGCGCGAACGCGGCCTGCTGACCGACGAAGACGTCCAGGCGCTGACCTCTGGCGAGCACACGCTCAAGGCGGCGGTCGCCGACAGGATGATCGAGAACGTCGTCGGCGTGCTGGGCCTGCCTTTCGCCGTGGCGCTCAATTTCCTCGTCAACGGCAAGGACTACATCGTGCCGCTTTCCGTGGAGGAACCCTCCATCGTTGCCGGACTTTCGGGCGCCGCGCGCACGGCGCGCCTGTCCGGCGGATTCACTGCCGTCACGACAGACCCGGTCCTGATTGGACAGGTACAGGTGGTCGACTTCCAGGACGCCCAGGCCGCGATGGCGTCCCTGCTGGCGCACAAGGACGAGATCGTCGATCTGGCCAACAGGCTGCATCCCAACATGGTGGCTCGGGGCGGCGGCGCGCGGGACATAGAAGCGTTCCATCACACGGCGCCTGAAGACGGCCGCGAGATGGTCGTTCTGCACCTGTTGGTGGACACCCGCGATGCCATGGGAGCCAACCTCGTGAACGGCATGTGCGAAGGGGTCGCAGGTCTCGTCGAGGCGATCACCGGCGGAAAGGTGTTTCTGCGCATCCTGTCGAATCTCACGGACCGGGCACTGGTGCGGGCGTCCGTCCGCATACCGGCGCACAACCTCGATGTCAGGGGTTACTCCGATGCCGAAGTACGCGATGGCATCATCCTTGCCAGCGACCTCGCGCTGGTGGACCCGTACCGGGCGGCGACCCACAACAAGGGCATCATGAACGGTGTTGACGCTGTCGCCATCGCCACGGGCAACGACTTCCGCGCGATCGAGGCCGCCGCGCACGCATATGCCGCGCGCGACGGCAAGTACCGGGGCCTGACGCGCTGGAGCAGGAACCCGAGCGGCGATCTCGTCGGAGAAATAGACATGCCGATGAAGGTCGGCACCGTGGGCGGCGCGCTCGAAACCAATCCCATCGTTCGCATCGCCCATCGCCTGCTCGGCTCTCCGAATGCGACGGACCTGGCCGGCGTGATGGGTGCCGTGGGTCTGGCCCAGAACTACGCCGCGCTGCGTTCACTCGCCACCGCCGGTATTCAGCAACATCACATGACGCTGCATGCACGCAGCGTGGCATCGGCCACCGGTGCTCCCGACGAACTGTTCGACACTATTGTCGAAGCGCTGGTGGAGTCGGGCGAGATCAAGATCTGGAAGGCGCGGGAAATTGCCGAACGCTTGCAACGCGGCGCACCCGCCATCGTGGCATCCGAGCGTGGCGAGCGCAGCGCGGCCCACGGCAAGGTCATCGTTTGCGGCGAGCACGCCGTTGTCTATGGCCGTTCAGCTCTCGCCGCACCCATACCGCTGGCGGTCGAAGCCCGCGTGCTCGACGCCAGCGAGGGAGTGCACCTGATGATCCCCAACTGGGGGCTGGATGAACAGATCAGGCAACTCGAGGATCACCCTCGGGGTTTCGCGGCCATCCTGGCTATGCTGCTCAAGCGGCTCGACCTGGCCGACCGGCCCATGACCATCCAGGTCTTCCCCCATGTGCCCCTGGCCAAGGGTCTCGGCGGCTCTTCCGCGATGGCGGTCGCCGTCATACGCGCGCTGGATGACCACTATGCGCTCAAACTGTCGGACAGCGAAGTCAACGGCTTCGCCTTCGAGTGCGAGACGGCAGCGCATGGCACGCCTTCCGGCGTCGACAACACCGTCGCAACCTACGGTGAACCAGTCCTGTACCGGAACCCCGGGACGCCCGAGTTTCACCCGGTAGCGCCCGAGCGCAAGATCCCCATGGTGATCGGCATCTGCGGCAGGGACAGCCTGACATCGCATACCGTCGCTCAGGTACGCGCAGCACGCGAGCGGCAGCCTGTGCTGTACGAGGCGATATTCGATCAGATCGAGTCGTTGACCCAATCCGCGGCAAAGGCCGTGCGCGAAGGCGCGCTCGACGACCTGGGCGAACTCATGAATCTCTGTCACGGAAGCCTGAACGCGCTGCAGTTGTCGACGCCAGAGCTCGAAGAAATGGTTCACATCGCACGCTCGCATGGCGCCATCGGCGCGAAACTCACCGGCGGCGGCGGCGGCGGATCCATCATTGCGCTCTGCCCCGAGTCCTCCGATGATGTAGTCGCCGCCCTGGCGACCGGCGGCTTCAAGGCACTCAAGTTCGAGATAAGCTAATGCGCATGGGCGGGGGTCCAACACGGCACACGCCTTCGGCTGTGACGGACTTTTGCCATCACGGAATATGAGGAGTCATCGATGAGTACACCTGCGCGCGTAGTCGTTCTGCCGGACCACGAAGGACCGCTGGAGATCCGCGAGATGGACCTTCCCGATCCGGGGCCGACACAGGTGGTTGTCCGGCAATACGCCTCCGGCATCTGCCACTCCCAGCTGCATCAGATGCATGGTCCCCGCCTGAAACCTGCGTTGCTCGGGCACGAATCTACCGGCATCGTCCTGAAGAAAGGCAACGCCGTCACCCATGTCGACGAGGGTGACACGGTGCTGCTCACCTGGGTGCCGCGCGACGCGGCGGGCATCGAGGACGCGCCCCAACGCATCAGTCTTGAACTGCCCGGCGGCGGTGTTGCATCCCACGCCGTGTTCACCTGGGCCGACAACACGATCGCCGACCACCAGTTCGTGGTGAAGGCCGACGATGACATCGCGAAGGACGTGACCGCCATCGTCGGCTGCGCGGTCATGACGGGCGCCGGCGCGGTGCTCCATACGGCCGACGTGCAGGAAGGAGAGAGCGTGGCGGTCTTCGGCGTGGGAGGCGTCGGCCTGTCGGCCATCTGCGGCGCCCGCATGCGTCGCGCGAACCCGATCATCGCAGTAGACGTCAATGACGAGAAGCTTGCGTTCGCCAAGCGGTTCGGGGCGACGCACGGCGTCAACGCGTCAGCGGGCGACCCGGTGGAACAGATTCGCGCCCTGGTGGACCATCCCAACGACCTGGCCGTCGGCGGCGCTCCCGTCACCGGCGTCGACTATGCCTTCGACTGTATCGGCCTCAAGACCACCATGGAGCAGATCGCGCCTGCCTGCCGGCCCGGCCATTTCGGCGCCCGCCGCGGCGGCACCGCGGTCCTCGTCGGCATCCCGGGTACCAACCTGGAACTGAATGCAGGCGCGATGATCATGTTCGAGAAGCAGTTGCGGGGCAGCTTCGGCGGATCGTGCTGTCCCGACCGCGATTTCCCGATGTTCCTCGACTGGCACGCGCGGGGTGAACTCGACCTCGAAGCGCTTGTCACGGAGCGCTACCGCATCGACGACATCAACGAAGCCACGACGGCTCTCGAGGAGGGCAGGATCGCCGGCCGTTCGATTCTCGTGTTCGACGACTGACCGGCGAGGACAGACCCGCATCGACGTCGGCGCTATTCGGACTCGTCCTCGTCGCCCTGGCTTCCGATCCGCTCGAAGATCAGGATCCCATGCCGCGGCGTGGCGAGATAGACATGGAGTCCGTCCGGGCTTGCCGCCATGTCTTCCGGAACGGCGAATTCCGGCACATGCCTGTTGAATCGATCCGGCTGTGTACTGGCGACGTAGTCCGTTCCTTCCAGGAATTCGAAGTTCGAGTCCCACACGACCACAAAGGCCGAACCGGTGCAAAACACGTCCGCAACAAGCGCATCCGTTCGGAGGGTGGCGAACTGACAACGATTCGTTGAGGCAGGGAAGAACGGTACCTGCCAGAACCGGGGCAAGTCGTCCAGCGTGACCGGACTCGCCGGATCTTCAAGGTCGAAGAGGTTAGTGCGCTCGCCGTCCCGGTCGAACACGAAGAGGTGCGCGTCATCGTCGCTGATCGCGAGTGTCTCCGCTCTCGAAAGCGCTGTCTCGTTGTCTGTCCTCGTCAGTGCGCCCGTCTCGGCGTCCCGCGTATACACGTGCAACGCACTCCGCGTGACCGCATACACATGACCGTCACCGCTCGCCATTACCGCGTCCCGTAGCCCGGCCGCCTCGTGTGTCTGCACGAATCGCAAGTCGCCGGAGTCTTCGACCGAGAACAGGTCGATGTGCTCGTCACCAACCCGATACAGGAACGCCCCCGACGAGTCCATGAAGAGATCGTCTCCGCACCTTCCCGGATCGTCGGCCACCGTGAGTTCGCCTCCATCGGTCAGCGAAGAGTCGTCTCCGTCGGACGTAAACGAACGCCAGGCGCCGCAGTCGTCGACCAGGAGCCTCGTCTGATGTGGGTCCCAAAGCAGCACGCTGCGGCGGAAATAGTCCTCGAACGATTGCGCGAGGGCCAGGCCGCCAGTCTCGGAATCGCGTTCGAATACCTGCAGGCCGAGCGACGACCCAAGATAAAGCACATCGCCGCCGCCGTTGAACGCGAGGTCGGCCAAGCCCCGCATTTCCACCGTTTCACCATCCGAGTCGGCGTCTCCGTCAGCCAGCCGCCCGACCAGCCCAAGCCAGGTCGGCGCGTCCGTCGGCGCCCAACGCAATCCGAAAGTGCCGCCGGCCTCCTCACCGCGCCTGCCAAGCGATATCGTGTAACGAGATCCTGCCTCGGCGTAGAAGACCACTTCCGGCGATTCGGGCAAACTCTGCTGCCAGGCGCTCGACCTGATGATGTCCAATCCGCCGAGGCCATCCGCCGAGTCCCGATGCACCGCCAGGACCCAGGACGATTCGAAATTGTCCAGCGAGAATCGGTACCAACCCGACTCCGGCGCTTCGTACGTCCACCACAGCGTCGAGTGACCAAGGACATTGGTGCGCTGTCCGCGCTCTACCGTGGCGAACGCGTTGGTCCCGGTAACCGACCCTTCGGCGCCTTCCAGCGCAGAGGCGTTCGCCACGTCGTCGTTGTCGGGAGTCGGCCCCCAGATCAGGTCGGCCCGCGCGCGAGGCAGCATGTAGGCCGCAAGATCGCCGGACGCGAAACCCGCCGATATCCAGTGCCGCTCGCCTTCCGCGGCTTCAAACACGAGGTTGAACGGCAAGACGTCGGGGCCGTTTTCTGCCACCAACTGCAACGCTTCGGCGGACTCCCCGTCGAATGCGGCAACCCGCAGCCAGGGGTAATCGCTGCCGTCCAGCCGCCAGGTGTAGCGGTCGTCGTGAGGCGCGTCCCACATCCACCATTTCGTCCTCACTCCGGACTCGGCGGGTTCTCCATGTTCCACCGTCGATGTCGAACTGACGTCGATGGAATGCCGCGACGATGCCTCACTCGCCAGCAGCTCTGCGCCAGCGACATCGTCGTTCGCATCCCGGCTGGACGTGCTCTCGGACCATCGCAGGGTAAACGCGCCACTCGAGGTGTACGCGTCCGGTTCCGCAACGACGATGCGATAGGTGTTTCCTTCATGGGCAGGGAAGGTGGCCCTTGTTCCCGGGTACCCGGATACCAGCCTGAGTGTTGAAATCTCGTCGCCTTCCAGCACCAGGACCACCTTCGGGCGATCGCTTGAGAAGGTCCAGTCGCCATCGCTCGGTGCTACCCACCGGTACCAGGTGGTAGCAGCCACCTGGCCAAACCACTCGTCCGGCTCCAGGGTTGCGCCCCCGCTCGTCCCTTCGGCGTTACCGGATATACCTTCCACCAACGTGGCCTGCGCGAAATCGTCGTTGGCGGGGGGCGCTCCCGACTTCCAGCGGAGTGTCTGCGCGAGCCCCACGGTCAGATTGCTCAACCGGACCCGATACCGCTGTCCCTTCTCGGCAAAGAAAGTCGCACCCGATCGGTTGGACGAGACCGACGTGAGATCCGCGATGCGATCACCCTTGAAGACGTCGATGCGGTCATTGTGAATGTCTGGCGCATCGGCAGGCGTGGAAGTCTCGAACCGGTATGCGCCGTTTTCCGGTGCCGTCCAGACATACCAGACGGATCCGGCCGGACGCCCTGCGAATCCCGTAAACGCAGGTTCTCCAGGCTCCGGTGTTGCGAGCAACAGGTCCACTGCGCGGGAACCCGATTCGCCCTCTATCTCCCGTGCCGATTCGAAGTCGTCGTTGGCGGGAGTTGCAACGTCCGCGTATTCCTCAGTGTCGCTCCGCTGAACGTCGATGGTCGCCGACGCCGCTTTCGCGTTCCACGCGGTGGCGGCAAAGTAGAGGCGGGCCCCGTCGGACACGCCGTCGTACGAGACGGAGAACCTCACTTCCTGGGATTCCCCTGCACCGACCTCCCCCAGTGGTATGGACACACCCCGAAGGTTGTCCGGAGCAATTTCCGGAAGTTCATCCGACAGGTCCACCGATATGCCGTCTTCGCGCCCGACGATTGCTTTCAGATTCAAGTCGTCGCAACCGGCCGTCGCGTCCGCGGCGTTACGGCAATCGATCTGCAGCCGCGTCCCGGCGGCGACGTACGCGTCCGCCGACACCGTCACCGTGAACTCATCCCTCTCCTCCCCGGTGAGGGTTTGACTGCTGGTGCTCATCGTGAGGGTTGGCGTGGAGTCACCCCGTATGACCGTCCACGCGAGCGCGGCACACGGGGCGCATCGGACAGTATGCGATGCGCCGCCACCCTGGCCCTGTAGGTACCGGGTTCCGGATCGCTCACGATGATCCATTCCACGTTGTCGATGCGGGAGGCGGAAACATGCTCTCCACACGCGACGGTTTCGCAGTCGCCGTCCTTGTCGAGCCACAGGTCGAGATCGTTCAGGACGGTGTCGGCAATCGCGTCCGTGGGCGGCTCGTCCCACGTCATCACGATATCCAGCCGGTTGGCTCCCTCCGGCACGACGATGTCCTGGTAGGCGTAGGTGCCATCTTCCAACGTGGCGGTAGCGCTACCACTTACCCAGCCGTCGTCCTGATCGCGGTTCAGGACGCTCGTGCGCGCCGACACGTTCCCCATGCCGTATTGCGCCTGCACCGTCCCGGGACCGTTGCTGTTGTTGGCGGGAAACGCCGCAGAATCCTCCAACCAGGCGTCGGGCCGGATGGCGCTTGCCATCAACCTCGCCCGGACCAACGCGGGGTTCTCCCGGTGCGCCGGCGAAGCATCCATCAGCAGGGCGGCAATTCCCGCGACCGCCGGCG
Organism: Gammaproteobacteria bacterium; assembly: GCA_026706665.1. GTDB lineage: Bacteria > Pseudomonadota > Gammaproteobacteria > Pseudomonadales > Azotimanducaceae > VXNE01. The sequence goes on from JAPOYI010000030.1 coordinate 46,011, forward strand.
ATGCCATGCTCGTGCCGCTCGATACGCGATAGCCTCCCCGGCTTCCGTCACCGCTGGCCGAAATGACGTTGAGCCCGATGGCTACGACCTGGGGCGCCAGGCGCCCGTCTGCGGTCGGGCCGTGGCTGCTGAAGGGCACGATGTCGCCGCTGTCCATCGACGCGCCGACCGCCAGCGAGTTCTTCGCGCTCGCGTAGTTCGAAAAACCATGTACATCGAGGTTCGACTGCGCGACGACATAGAGCTGGCGATGGCTCCAGACAATCGAATCGAGCTTGCGCTCGTCGACGCTCCTTCCCTCGAACAACCTCGAGTCCTCGCTCAAGCTCATGTTGACGATCAGGGGCTTGACCCGATCAGACATCTGGCCCCCCTCCAGGCACCCCGAGGGCCTGGAAAGAAAGTCCATCCCGCGCAGGATGCTGTCGGTGGTACCGAATCCGAAGCTGGTCAGCACCTTGGCGAAGCGGATATGGCCGACGGAGGGCGCCATGCCCGCGAATCTCGGTTCGACGTATCCGTTCCCCGCGATGGTTCCCGTGACATGGGTGCCGTGTCCTGCCGCATCTATCCACAAGTCCTCGGCCTCGCTCGCGAGAGAAGCAAAGAAAAAGTCAACCCAGGCGAAGTTCGCGCCACAGATACTCTGCCGATTCGAAGCGATGTCCAGGTGGTTGATATTGAGCCCGCTGTCCATGACGGCGATGGGAACGGACGCCCCTCCAGTACCCGAGAACTTGCCCGGAGAACCCGCGTACTCCCGCAGTGCGTCGACGCCCATCGCCGGCACTGCCGTGTCGTGCGCCGCTTCGACGATGCCGACGGGTTCGATGGCCAGCACGAAATCCGTTTCCGCAAGGGCTTCGAGCACACCCTGGGTGACGTTGGCGGCGTAGACGCGAATCATGGGGTCGAAACGGCCCACCACCGCGCCCAACTCTTCCAACGCCCGCCGCCATTCGCCAACGGGGTCGTCAGCCATGAGGGTAACGAACACGGGGACCTGCGCATGCGGCGGTTGCGCGATCACCTCGTTGACAAACGCCTCCGCCAGCTTGCTGCCCCGGGGCGTGACGCCCAGCCCGTCCACCGCCGGCAGCGCCGCGATCGCTTCGAGCTGGTCCCTGTCGCCCGGCAACCTCGCACGTATCAAGGTGCCCGCCGCGCCCACGATCTCGCCACCCGCACCTGTCAACCCGGCCGCAAGATCGTCCGGTCTCCGGTTCTCTGCCAGCCCTATCCAGCCGAAGGACCAGGGACGCCCGGCAGCAACGGACTGATCGATCAGGTCCTGAATCGCCCTCGGCGAGCGCAGCCACTCCGGGTCTTCGCTTCGACGGCGTGGCGTGACGACCCGGTCGTGAATGGCCGCGGTGGGCATCTCTCCGTCAAGACCCACGAAGGAGTAGCCATCCGGCGGCGATGACGGCAAGTCGATTTCGGCTCGGTCCCGAGCGACCTCGGACGACGGCGGGCTGGCTCGAACGGCGGGTTCGGTGTCCGCATGCCCGCTCTCCGCGGCTATCCGGGCAACCGCCGCGTCAATGACCTGCCGTTGCGGCGACGGATCAACCTCTCCGGAGTCCGGCGCGACATGGATGAGGGCCGCAATGACCGCGACGCAGGCGCACCCTGCGAACAACCACGGCCCAAGCCATCGAGCTTCCCTTTCGCTCAATGCACATTACTCCCTGGATCTTCAGTGGTGGCCAACGTTTCGGCCTGTTCGCGCCGCAGAAGTTCCCTTGCTCCATGCAACGAACAACTTGCCCCGACAGCGAGAATACCCGACCATCCCGTCGCGCGACACAGGCAAGGGGGTCCGTGTGAAAGGAGGCATTGGCCGCAACCTTTACCTCGCATTCTGTGTGGCGGTGTTCATTTTCCTCATCGCGCCGATCCTCGTCGTCGTGCCCCTGAGTTTCAATGCCGAGCCGTATTTCACGTTCACCGAGGGAATGCTGCGGCTGGACCCGGACGCCTGGTCCCTGCGGTGGTATCGAAGCGTTGCCGAAGACATTGAATGGCGCCGCGCGCTCGTGAACAGCATCGTGATCGGCGTCTGCGCGACGGCTCTCGCCACCGTGCTCGGCACCCTCGCAGCACTCGGCCTTGCCAACCCCGCCATGTACGGCCGATCACTGGTCATGACACTGCTGATCTCACCGATGGTGACGCCGGTGATCGTCTCTGCCGCGGGCATGTTCTTTTTCTATTCGAGTCTCGGGCTCGCACAGACCCACGTCGGACTGATCCTTGCCCATGCGGCGCTGGGCACGCCGTTCGTCGTCATCACGGTGACCGCGACGCTCGCCGGGTTCGACCGGAACCTGATGCGCGTCGCCGCCAGCCTTGGGGCCGGCCCATGGCGGAGTTTCTGGCGCGTGCAATTCCCCCTCATCGCTCCCGGCGTCATCTCCGGGGCGCTGTTCGCTTTCGCGACGTCATTCGACGAAGTCGTGACGGTCCTGTTCATGGGCGGCCTGGAGCAGCGCACCATCCCGCGCCAGATGTGGGCCGGCATCCGTGAACAGATCAGCCCCGCTATCCTCGCAGTCGCGACCCTGCTCATCGCTTTCGCGCTGTTCTTCATGCTCACCGTGGAATGGCTGCGCCGGCGGAGCGCGAGGGCGGCCGAGGCTTGATCATCGAGCTTTCGCCCCATGGGAAGGCCGGGCGCCCGCGTATACTTGCGCCAGGCGGCAGGCATCCGAGGCTTCATTGAATCCCGAACCGGCGCACGTCGAGTTCGACGGCGTGAGCAAGAGCTACGACGGCGTCACCGAGATCGTGCGCGATCTCAATCTGGCGGTCCGTGAAGGCGAATTCCTGACCCTCCTCGGCCCGTCGGGATCCGGAAAGACGACCTGCCTGATGATGCTTGCCGGATTTGAAACGCCGACTTCCGGTACCGTCCTCATCGGCGGGCGCGCGGTGGACGACGTACCTCCGCGCCGGCGTGGAATCGGGGTGGTCTTTCAGAACTACGCACTGTTCCCGCACATGACGGTGGGCCGCAACCTGTCATTCCCGCTCGAAGTCCGGAATCTCCGCCAGGCCGACATTCGCGAGCGTGTGCAACGCGCGCTGCGCCTGGTGCGGCTCGAGGGGTTTGAAGACCGCCGTCCCGACGCCCTTTCAGGTGGACAGCAACAACGCGTCGCCATCGCCCGGGCATTGGTGTTCGAGCCAAGCCTGGTGTTGATGGACGAGCCTCTGGGCGCCCTCGACCGCCGTCTCCGCGAGGAGATGCAATACGAGATCCGGCGCATCCACCGCACCCTCGGGGTCACGATCGTCTACGTCACCCATGACCAACAGGAAGCGATGGCGATGTCCGATCGCGTTGCCGTCTTCAACGGAGGCCGAATCCAGCAGGTCGCGCCCCCCGAAACCCTCTACGAGGAGCCGGAACGCGTGTTTGTCGCCACGTTCATCGGCGACAACAACCTGCTCCACGGCCGCGTACTCGGTGTGGAACAGGACATCTGCACGGTAGACACCGGCAACGACGTCGTGAGCGCGTTTCTCGTGGCGCCTCGCAAGGTCGGTGACGCCGTCACGCTGACGATCCGTCCCGAACGGGTGGCGCTTGCACCCACACCGGGCACATTCAGCAACGAGTTCGAAGCCCCGATCGAAGACATCGCCTTCCTCGGAGACCATCTGCGCGTGCGGCTGGCCGTGTGCGGGAGCGCCGACTTCGCCATCAAGATTCCCAACACCGTCGGCCACGGCGCGGTATTGAAGGGGGATCACGTACGCATCGGTTGGACACCCACCGATTGCAGGGCGTTGACGCCGGACGAGGAGATCGCATGAATGGATACCGGGCGGGGCTTGCGCTGCTGCTTGCGACGTGCTGCCACGCCGCCGCGGAATCCCTGACCGTGGTTTCATGGGGTGGCGCCTACGAGCAGGCGACCCGGAAAGCGGTACTGGAGCCATTCTCGGCCGCAACGGGGGTCGAGGTGCTCGTCGAGGTCTACAACGGCGGCCTCGCCCAGGTGCGCGCCCAGGTCGAGACCGGCAATGTTCACTGGGACCTGGTCGACCTCGAAATGGCGGACATCATCCTGGGCTGCGACGAGGGGCTGCTAGAACTCATCGCACCCGAAGACCTGGCGCCCGCTGCCGATGGCAGGCGGACCGCCGACGACTTCTTCCCCGGAACGCTCACCGACTGCGGTGGCGCCTTCATCGTCTACTCCACGGTCTACGCCTACAACACGGAGACTTTCCCCGGCGACAAGCCGACCACCATCGCCGACCTGTTCGATATCGAGAGTTTCCCGGGCCGCCGAGGCATGCGCCGCACGGCGCAGGCGAATCTCGAGTTTGCCCTGATGGCGGACGGGGTGCCCATCTCGGATGTTTACGCGACGCTCGGAACCGAGGCGGGCATGGCACGCGCCTTCCGCAAACTCGACACCATCAAGGACGATATTGTCTGGTGGGAGACCGGTGCACAGCCGCCGCAGATGCTTGCCGACCGCGAGGTGGTGATGAGTACCGCCTACAACGGCCGTATCTTCGATGCGGCGGTCATGGAAAAGCAGCCCTTCGTCATCGTGTGGGACGGCCAGGTGCTGGACACCACCGGTTGGGTCATCGTGGCGGGGACGCGAAACCTGGATGCTGCCCGCAGGTTCCTTGCCTATTCGTCCCGGCCCGACAGGCAAGCAGATCTCAGCCACTACATCTCGTACAGCCCCGGCAGGCTATCCGGTGCCGCATTGATCGGCACCCTCCTGGCAACCGGCATGGACATGCGACCGCATGTCCCCACCAGCGCGCAGAACCTCGACCGAGCCCTGCCAATCAATTCCGAGTGGTGGAGCGATCACGCCGACGAGGTAAACGTGCGGTTCAGCGCCTGGCTGGCGCGCTGACGATCAATTGCAGGGGCAATAGCAATAGCGCCGCGAACCGATCACCTCAAGTCGGCATTCCTCGGCCAGACAGCTCCGTCCGTCCGATCTTCGCAGTCATCGCTCTCGCTCATTGCGGCAATCTACTCCAACGCGAAGCAGACATCGGCCATAGCGCCCATGCCGTACTTCCTGCGAATCTTCATCCTTTCTGGACGCCTCCTTGGCCAGCCATGACGGAAACGCTCGATGGTGGAAGCTCGCAGCTACGCAATTCGGACCACCCGTGCTACTGTTGCCGAGTCGCATCGCCCGCACGGGAGAATCGCGCGTGAAGCCAGTCGACAGCGTCCCGCCGAAACGGGGAACCGCCGCGAGCACCGCCGTGTGTTACCCGAGCAGCGACGGCAAGCCCATGGCTGAAACCGAGCGCCACGCGATCGCGACGATCAACGCGTGGCAGGCGCTTCGCCGGCAATTCGCCGACCGGGAAGACGTATATGTCGGCGTCGACATGCTCTTGTATTACGTCGAAGGAGATCCGCGCAAATCAGTCGTGCCGGACATATTCGTGGTGTTCGGGGTGCCCAAGCTTCCGCCGCGCGATAACTGGTTGGCCTGGCGCGAAGGCAAGTTGCCGGACTTCGTACTGGAAGTGACGTCGCGCCGCACCCGTCATCGGGATGAAGGACCGAAGCGGGAACTGTACCAGCGTCTGGGAGTCGAGGAGTATTGGCAATACGACCCAACCGGCGATTACCTGGATCCCAGGCTCAAGGGCGCTCGATTGACTGGACCCGCGTACCGGCCGATCCCGGCGACCATCGGGCCGGGCGGCATCCAATGTGCTTCCCGCCCGCTCGGGCTGGAGTTGCACCTGTCCGGGAATGCACTGCGTTTCTTCGATCCGGCGCGTGCCGAATACCTGCCAACGCCGTACGAGGACCAGGTTCGCGCCAATCGAGAGGCGGACCGGGCGAATCGGGAGGCGGATCGGGCGAATCAAGAGGCGGATCGGGCCGAGGCGGCCCTGCATCGCGTGGCCGAACTGGAAGCGGAATTGCGGAAAGCGCAGCGCTAGCTAGGCCTGCCGTGTCATGAGAAAGAAGGCTGGACAACGGGCATTTGCCATTGTAGCCTGT
>JAPOYI010000073.1 GCA_026706665.1 Gammaproteobacteria bacterium
CCCGGTGCATCTCCCCGGTCGCCGCGGTATTCTCGCGGCGTGGCACGTCGGACGCTGTAACCCGCGCCCGGGCCGGGTTTCCCCGGCAGACGCCGGATTGCTCCAGGCGCGCCCGGCTTCCCGGACTACCGGGTATTCCCCGGTTCACGGCCGTAGCTGCTACGGTCAACGCCGAATTGCTTCGACGCGCCCAGGACGCCCTGGACTTCCGGGTGGCCCCGGCGAGGCCGTCGAAGGACGGCTCCAAAGCGCCGCGCACTATACAGGCGTCATCAGCGGGTCACCAGCTAAATTTGCAGGTACGCGCCCGCCGCCACAGGGTTCGCGTCGCCTTCCGCGCCCCGTCACTACCGGATTTGCCGCGCCGCCAGATCAAGCTCGTACTAGCCGTCGATACGTCCTGCGACAGGTAGCGTAGTGACGGGCGCCCGCTACTTCGAATCTTGGGCTCCGGTCCATCTCCCAAGCCACCTTGCTTTACCGTTCTACTTCCCGTCTACCTCAGATGGTGTGACGTTTCTCGCAGCATGTTAGCCATGAGCGACCTCCGGAGGTCCGCCACAACCTCAAGCCCAGACGCTGCCAGTTTGGACACGCCCCGCTCCAACCTCACGATTCTGGCGAACCGCTGCTGCGCTTCAAGAGGGGGTAACGGTAGCTTAATCTTGTTCAACTCTGCCTTCGTGATGTGGCGCAAGCCGACGCCGCCCTGCGCCCGACCAATCATCTCGTCAAGCTTCGAGTTCATCGCGCTGACAAAGAAATCCCTCTCGATGATCGAACTGTCATACTCAACCCTGAAGATGTGCTGATTGAGTACCGCCGGACCCCGGTCCCAAACGAAGCAGCCGAACGATGTGCCGGGCGTCCCGGACCAAGAAAGCAAAACGTCGCCGCTGTCAATCATGAATCTCTCGTGCACTTCACCGTCGAACTTGTTCATCGGTTTCAAGGGGTCTCGAAGGTTCTGAATGCGAACTATCGGTACTCCGACATCGACCCAATCCGTTGGCTTGAACGCACGACCGTTGATCAGACCACAGAGCTCGCCTAAGGGCACTTTCTGAGTCGCAGACTCCATTCCCTTATCAGCCGGGTCGTCGAACATCTTCACGAACAGTGCCGGCACGAACTCCCGCATCCTCTCCGCCGCCCGAGCCCGCAGCCGTTCGATCCTGGTCGCCCGGTTCAGAATCGCAACGATCCGCCGCTGCTCGTCGAGCGGCGGGAGAGGGACCCGCATCGATAGCAGCACCTTCATGTCGGCGCGGGGCATCCGCGATCCGGTGACGGCTGCCATCACGAAATCCACGGTGTCCTGGCGCCGTAGCAAATGCGCTAGGAACGCCCGGTCCACGCCGTCTTGTGGCAGGAGCGGGATCAACTCCGTGGAGCACCTGCCTGCGAAAGCTGGAGTCGCCACCTTGTTCAGGTAGGGCCGTAGCTTGCCGTAGAGGACGTGCCGCGCATCAAAACGAAATGTCGCACTCTTCTGGCGGCCAACTCGTGAATCTGAATTGAAGTCGATCGATCCGTTGCCCGCGACGACGTGCTCCACACCCACGAACGGCAACGTCGAAGCGTCCATATCGGTCGGCCGTACGTGCTGGCGATCTATCCGGCAGAGTTCCGCGAGCGGCACGAACTGATTTGTCACCTCCGGTTCGCCTCCGACACCGCCGTCGTCAACGCGTCAATCTCCTCAAGAATCTCCGTCTCGATACCCCGGAGTTCCTCCAGGATCTCCAGCGGATCACGATGCTTGACCGCGGCGCGGCTCTGGGGCCGATGACGGCCCGCACTCAGGTTGAAGTCCGCCTCGCGGATCGCCTCCGTCTCCGCGAACCACCATTTCGCCGTCCACTCCGCTTCCGGATCGCGGTCCCGCCATTCGGTTTCCCGCTCGGTCCGGTCGCGATACGCAGCCACCAGCTCCGGCAGATCGTCCTCGTCGATCGGCTGGTCGTGGTTGGCGTCCAGCTTGAAACCGTCGTTGCCGGCGTGCAGGAACATCACCCGCTCCGTTGTCCCGCCCTCCCTAAGGACCAGCACCGACGTCTTCACCCCCGAATAGGGGTTGAACACTCCGCCGGGCAGAGAAAGGACCGCTTCGACCGTATTGTTCTCCACCAGCTTCCGCCGCAACTCCCGGTGGGCGCCAGTGGAGCCGAACAGGACGCCTTCGGGCACCACCACCCCGCAGCGCCCGCCTCCCTTCAGGTGGTTCAGCATGTATTGCAGGAACAGCAGTTCGGTCTGCGCCGTGCGCCCGACCTTCACGTCCTCCACGATACGGTCGCGGTCCAGCCGCCCGGAAAAGGGTGGATTCGCGAGGATCGCGTCGAACCCATTGGGTGGCATGCCGAGTTCGGCCTTGGCCGCCCGGTCGAGTGAACGGGTCAGCGCGTCTCGCCGCAGCACGCGCACCTCGTCCAGCCCGCGCAAGGTCAAGTTCATTGTCGCGAGCCGCACCATCTGGGGATCCACGTCCGCGCCGTAGAACGTCTCCCTGTGCAGCCTGCGCACGGCGGCCCGGCTCAGTCCGTCTCCCAGACCACGCCGGAGCGTCTGCCCTCCGCCTCGATCTCCTCGATGCCGTCCGGCGACGAGTTCGCCAGACGGATGTGGTCCCATGCCGCGACCAGAAAGCCGGCAGTTCCCACCGCCGGGTCGTACACCGTCTCTCCGATCCGCGGATCGACCAGTTGCACGATGGTCCGGATGACGTGCCTCGGCGTGCGGAACTGGCCCAGTTCGCCCGCCTGCCGGATCTGCCGGAGCACATGCTCGAACAGGTCGCCCTTGGTGTCGGCGTCCACCCGGTCCAGGTGCAGGTCGTTCAACTGGCTCACCACCTGCGTAAGCACGGTCGGCTCGTCGATCACCAGCCGCGCGCCGTCCATGAAGTCCGTGGCGCCGTTTGCCGCCAGTTCCGCGTGGAACGGGAACACTTCCTCCCGCACCCAATTGACCAGTCGCTCCCCGTTCAGCGCGTGCGCCCACGAGGACCAGCGCATCAGTTCGCGCGATACCGCCTCTTTGCCGTCCGCCGGGGAGTTGCGCAAGTTGCGCAGCTTCCAGTCACCCTCGAATGCGCTCCTGTACGAGGCCGCACCCGGCCGGCGCGAAGCGCGTACCCGCGCCGCGTCCGCCGCCTCGTACATGTAGAAGTAGATCAGGAAGCTGAGTTGTTCGGCGTTCTGCGCGGGATTCGGGTAGCCGCCGCCGAACAGGTAGTCGCGGATGCGGTCCACGCCGCGCCGCAGTTCAGGCGTCATCGGCACCGTTGGAGCCCTCAGCCCATCCCGCCGGCCGCAGGACCCGTCGCGGCCCTCGCACCAAGCACCTGCGCGTTGAACCCGGCGATCACTTCCCCGAGCGCGTCGGCGCCGCCGAACACGCGACGTGCCTGGTCGTAGCCGCCCAGGACGTCGAACGGATGCTCGTCCAGGTCGTAGTCCCCGAAGGGTTCCCGGTTCATCGCATCGGCCATGATCTGCCTTCCCATCAGACCGGCCCAGCGCGACTGCTCGGCGTTGAACTCCTGCGTCCCGCGCCAAGCCTCGACGCGCAGCCCCAGGTCCGCGGCCCGCGCCTCGTGCTCCGGCGTCCGCACGATCCTGCCGTCCTCGTCGAGCGTCAGCCACTCGCGCGTCGCCGGATCAATGTGGTCGTCCACGTCGAGTGTCAGCACGATGCCGGGCGTCTCCGGGGCCTTGTGCGGGCGCTTCTCGGCCATGACCTCGCCGGCGATCTCTCCGTCGTCGTCCCCGTGGAAGTCCGTAACGCCAACGAAGTCGAACATGGTGAAGTCCGTCTTGCCGATGTGCTCCGCCTTGCGCGTACCGCGCCCGCGCATCTGCCGGTACAGGATCGCGCTCCGCGTGAACCTCGCCATCACCAGATTGACCACCTCCGGGCAGTCGAAGCCGGTATCGAGCATGTTCACGCTCACGAGAATCTGGGGGAACGGTTCGTCCTTGAACCGCTTGATTATCGCTCCGGCATCGGGCGCCGGCCCGCCGCCCAGGTCGCTCACGACGAAGTCCGCGAAGCGCGTCTTCGGGTCGGGCTTGAGATCGGCGAAGTGCTCGTCGAACATCCCCGCCAGCGTCTCCGCGTGGCGCTTCGTCACCGCGAAGACGATGGTCTTGCCCCACGTCGGTGTGCGACGCACGCCGTCCTTCCCCATGAAGCCCTTCTCGAAGCAGTCGCGGAACTCGCGCACCATCGCCCGGTTGCGCTCTGGGATCGTGAACTTACGCTCCAGCGCTCGCGGGTCCACATTGATCCGGTCCGAGGTCTCGAAGAGCGTATCGAACTCGTCCTGCGTGGTCCGGTCCATCGCGCTCCAGTCCAGTTCGTCCCGACCGACCTCGAAGCCGCCGTCGGCGGCCGTCCTGACCGTCATCGCCTTGTAGATGCGGTAGGGCACCAGATGCCCAGCGTCGATCGCCTTGCTCAGCGTGTAGCGGAACGTCGGCGCGTCGAGACCAAAGAAGCGCAGCGTGTCGCGCACGAAGCGTCCGTCCTCCGGGTCACGCAGGTCGGCCGGCTCGACCGTGCACGGCGTCGCGGTCAGGCCGAGCTGGATGCCGTCGAAGTGCCGAAGAACTCCGCTCCACTTGCCATAGATCGAGCGGTGGCACTCGTCCGTGATAACCAAGTCGAAGTAGCCGGGCGAGAGATCCCGGTACTCCGCGATCATCGTCTGTAGCGTGGCTATTGTGATGCGCTTGGCGCGGTCGAATCCGCGCCCCGGCCGCAGCACATGGCAGGGATAATCGCGCAGGTGGTCCGTGAACGCGTCCTCCGCCTGTCCTGCCAGCGCGATCCGGTCCACGAGGAACAGGACACGGGTGACGGCGCCCGCCTCGAAGAGCCGCTTGACGAATGCGGCTGCCGTCCGCGTCTTGCCCGTCCCTGTCGCCATCTCGACCAGCAGGTTGCGCCTGCCGAACGAGATCTCGCCGCAGAGCGCGTCGATGCACTCGATCTGGTAGTCGCGGTCCACGATCCGCCGGTCTGTCTCCACGGCACCAAGGTCGCGGCGAACGCGCCGGGCAGCGATCCGTCGCTCCAGGTCGTCCTGCGAATAGAAGCCCGCGATCCTCCGCGCGTGGGCATCCGTCTCGCGGTCGAGAAACCAGACCTCCTCGCCGTTCGACAGGAACACGAACGGGACTTCGAGCTGCTCTGCGTAGTGGCGTCCCTGGTCCTGCGCCGTCAGCGGATCCGTGCTCGCCCGCTTCGCCTCCAGCGCCGCCATCGGACGCCCCTGCCGGTCGCAGAGGACATAGTCGGACTGCGTGCCGTCGGGCAGCGACTGCTCGAAGACGACGCTCGAGCCGTCCGTCAGGTTCCAGCCCGCGTCCGTCAGAAGAGCGTCGATCTTGACGCGGGCGAACGCCTCGGTGGTCCCGCTCATGCCCGGTGCGCATTTTCCGATGTCCAGCCCTTGAGCAGGTCAACTGCCTGGCGCAGCTCCTCGCGCGTCACCGTCGTCGGGCTGTTTCCGATGTGCGACAGCACGTTTCGCACCACGTAAGGCAACGGGCCCGATCTGTCTTTGCCACGTTCTTGGTACGTCTTGAAGTAGCCGGTATCCCCCTTGAGGATTTCGACCATCTTCGCGCGGACCTCAGCACCCTTGGCGACGCCGTACATCTGCTCGAATCTGCCGTAGAGCAGGAAGAACTCGCCGATGTTGTGCTCGAACAAACCCTTCCCTTCGAGAGCGGCACCAAGGACGGGTGCCAGCGACGGGTCGAGTGACTCGATCATGTACATCTTGGTGAGCAGGCTGCGTACCAGCCCCACGATCTGCAGCTTCGCGGCGATCTTCCAGTCCAGAGCCAGCGATGCCGCTCCGAACTGAGCCGGCCGTCCGCCGCCGCGCATCGCGTCCGGTGCGAGTATCACCGGCAGGAACTTCCTCCCTCTACGGCGAAGCCGATTGGCTTCGCGAAGACCCGCCGCCCGCAATTCGGCGACCTCTCCGTCCCACGTTTCGGGGGCGACGAGCGTTACTTCAGCCGTTGCGGTCTCCGCTTGCGTCATCGTGCTCTAAACGACCTGTTCATCCGACGGCCTACTGGTTGTCACGCAACCGCCCCCAGTCCGTTCTTCTCGACAAGCGTAAGCAGCTTTAGCGAAGCACCCCTCGGGCGCTTTTCGCCACGCTCCCATTGGCTCACCAAGCCCGTCGTCACGTTGAGGTATCGCGCGAACACCGCTTGGCTCGCGTTCTCCCGAAGCCGAAGCGCGCGAATATCCTCCGGCGTCATGTCCTCCACCCGTGTCAGGCACATTTCGTCGAAAGCCCGCATGGTCCGCTTGGGCATCAGTCCCGCTTCCGCTAGACCGAGCGCCGCTTCGTGCGCTGCCGCCATCGCTTCACTCTTGTACTGCTTCGCCATTGCTCTTCACCTCGATGATCGCTCCAACTGATTGCGCTGCCTTCAGGCCCGCCTGGTCCAGCGCAAGATACCTGTCGGCCAACAACCGAAATGCCGCCAACTCGTCAGGTCGCAGGTTTTCCCGGTCACTCTTGGCGAATCCGTAGACGAAGAACGCTAACCCGCCACTGCGAAACAGCACAATCGTCCGAAATCCGCCGGATCGACCGCCGCCCCGCCGGGCGATGCGCTGCTTGATCACTCCGCCACCGAGGTCGGCATCTACCAGCCCCTTTTCGGCGCGTTGGACGGCCTCACGCAAGGCAGCATCCTGCACCCCCTCGCGTTTGGCAAAGCGGGCGAACGCCTTCGTCTTAAACGTCTGCAATCCGTGATCCGGCACCCAACGCCATCAGGCCCATTCTATCGCACTGAGTGCGGCTCTTTGCAACACGCCTATGGATTTTGGACGGTGGACCGACTACTGGCTCGCCTGTTCCCTGTATGGCCTACGGTCCACGGGTCCAATTTTTGGCCTCGGGGGCGGCTCGCCTGATCGAACTCGTCAGCGCCCGCCCTTGGCCTGCTCGAAATGAGTTCAACAATCGCAGATGGGAGCGATGATCCGTTCAATCCGCGCACTCCCAATACTCGTCCGTAGCGGGATCATTGTGTGGGTTCCATTCATCCCACCGCCCAGGGATGAGGGCCCAATGGCCGCTCGCCAGCCGAGTCTTCCGCCACGCTGGAATCCGCGAGAACTCTCGCAACACTTCGACCGGCTCACATCCATCGAACAACAGTTGGAGAGCCATGTCTCGCAGCCCAACGGCTTCCGCACCCTCGCCCCTTCCTCTCACGAAACTGCGGGTGCAGGCATACCGGAGGCTCCACCCAGTCTCATCGGGATAACCTCCCACCCTCACTCCGATCACGTAGTCCGATCGGCGCGACAGTTCATCGTTGGGAGTCCAGGCCACCACGTAGCTGTCGCCAACCAAGTCAGCATGCTCATCAACCCCCATATCCGTCGCCTCCGGTTCTGTGTCTCGCCAAACCTTGCTGGCAGTCACGCTTTCGCCCGATCCTTTCTAGCATAGCGGCTTGGGCGTCCGGTGGCGCGAGGCGCGTGTCAGGGCGTCAGAGCGTTGCGTATCGACGCTCCCGATCTCGCTCTGGAACCACTAACCCAAGTAGCAACCCACTCTGGACACGGCCAACAAAACGTAGTTATATCAGGGGGTTGATGTCGGTTTGTCTCGGACCAGTGGTCCCAGTCCTGCGCGAGCGCGATCGGCTCGACGTGGGTGTCGAAGTCCTCGCGTGGCGTGTCGGCCAGCGGGATGTCGCCGAACTCGCGCGGGTGCTGCTCCGGGGTGATGGT
>JAPOYI010000148.1 GCA_026706665.1 Gammaproteobacteria bacterium
GTATGTTCCTGTTCGTACCAGGCGGCGCCCAGTCCCAGTTCCACCCGACCGCCCGATATGTGATCGATGGTGGTCGCCATCTTTGCTACCAGCGCCGGGTTTCGGTAGGTGTTTCCGGTCGCGAGAATGCCGAGACGCACCCGGTCGGTGATCATCGCCACGGCAGAAAGCAGCGTCCAGCCCTCGAACGCCCAACCGTGTCCACCTACCCCCGGCGGCATGAAGTGATCGGAAAGCCACAGGCTGTCCCAGCGACCAGCTTCCGCGGTCTTCGCGACCGCGACAACGTCGGACCACTGCGTGTTGTATTGACCGGTCTGCAAGCCGAATATCATGGCGATCTCCTGTGTACTTGGGTTGCTCCTTCCATCCCGATTTTTCGCATGGACAAAGTCGAGGATTCGGTGATCAGCGCGACCATACTTGACTAACGGTGCCTCGTACAGCGATCGGTCGAACGCTCCGTCCAAAGGAGGGAAATGCCCGGACTGTTCTTGCAAAATAGAAATGTATTTCTAAAATGCACCATTGCTCAAGCGCACGATCTCTCCCCTGATCGCTCAACGACTCCGCGACTATCCCGCCGTCGCTCTCATTGGACCCCGGCAATCCGGCAAGACGACTCTCGCCCGTCGGATCGGCAAACGATATTACGACCTGGAGCAGGAATCGGATCGCCTGCGGCTTGACGTCCAATGGGACGAAGTCGCTGCGGGACGCGCACCGTAAATTCCCATGTCGACTACCTCGCGGGCGCTTTCCTGCTCCGCAGGCTCGAGGCATATCACGCGAACATAGGGAAGCGCCTGGTAAAGCGCCCCAAGGTCTATTGGCGGGACACGGGTCTGCTGCACTCGATACTGAACGTCGAAGACGCCGACTCGCTATTGAGCCAGCCCTGGGTCGGGGCAAGCTGGGAAGGGTATGTCATTCAACAGGTGATCAGCGCGCTGGAGGTCAAGGGGGTGGTTCACAACGCCTTCTACCTGCGCACCAGCGACCAGCGCGAAATCGACCTGATCCTGGCTGTTTCCGGCGTCATGATGACGATGCTGCGCGAACCATTCTCCGATCAGTTTCTATCCAAATGCGAAATCGGCTTACTCATCGCTGATTCGGGACGTGATTCTGGCATTAGAATTGCCCCATGCCAGCGATGACGCACATCGAGCAACTCGAAGCGGAGAGCATTCACATCATCCGCGAGGTTGCGGCGGAGTTCGAGAACCCCGTCCTGCTCTATTCGATCGGCAAGGACTCGACGGTCCTGCTGCACCTCGCGCACAAGGCGTTCTTTCCCGGCAGGCTGCCCTTTCCGCTGCTGCACGTCGACACGACCTGGAAGTTTCGCGAGATGATCGCGTTCCGGGACCGGATAGCGCGCGAGCACGGTCTCGATCTCATCGTCCACACGAATACGCGGGGAGTCGCCGACAACGTCACGCCGTTCACCTACGACAGCAGGAAATACACCGACATCATGAAGACCCAGGCGCTGCTCGCAGCGCTCGACAAGCACGGCTTCGACGCCGCGTTCGGCGGCGCCCGGCGCGACGAGGAGCGCTCCCGCGCCAAGGAACGCGTCTACTCCATACGCGACCGCAACCACCGCTGGGACCCCAGGAGCCAGCGGCCCGAACTCTGGAACCTGTACAACGGCAACATCAACCGCGGCGAGGAAGTGCGCGTCTTCCCGCTCTCGAATTGGACCGAGATCGACGTCTGGCAGTACATCCTGGCGGAAAACATCGAGATCGTTCCGCTCTATCTCGCGGCAGAACGGCCGGTGGTCGAGCGCGAAGGCGCGCTCATCATGGTCGACGACGATCGCATGCCGCTCGATCCCGGCGAAGTGCCCGAGCAGCGCATGGTCCGGTTCCGGACCCTCGGCTGCTATCCGTTGTCCGGCGCGATCGAATCCACCGCCCGGACCCTGCCGGAAGTGATCCAGGAGATGTTGCTTGCCCGGTACTCCGAACGTCAGGGCCGGTTAATCGACCACGACGCCGCGAGTTCGATGGAGCAAAAGAAGCGCGAAGGGTACTTCTGATGTCCGAACCGGTGACGCCCGGCTCCGATCAGCGGCAGCTGATCGAACGGGACATCGATGATTATCTCGCCCGGCACGCAGACAAGGAGATTCTGCGCGTCCTGACCTGCGGCTCGGTGGACGACGGCAAGAGCACCCTCATCGGACGCCTGTTGCACGACTCGCAGTTGATCCATGAAGACCAGCTCGCGGCGGTCGAGCGCGAAAGCAGGACCGGCGGCTCGCGGGCGGGCGAACTCGACCTCGCACTTGTCGTCGACGGCCTGCAGGCGGAACGCGAACAGGGCATCACCATCGACGTGGCCTACCGCTACTTTTCCGCGGCCAGGCGCAAGTTCATCATCGCGGATACGCCCGGCCACGAGCAATACACGCGCAACATGGCGACGGGCGCGTCCAACTGCGACGCCGCCATCATCCTGATCGACGCCACGAACGGCGTGCTGACACAGACGCGGCGGCACACCTTCATCGCGCGGCTGCTAGGCATCCGGCACCTGATCGTCGCCGTCAACAAGATGGACCTTGTCGAGTACGACGAAGCCACCTTTGCAGCCATTCGCGGAGACTACGAAACGTTCGCTTCGCGCCTCAGGGTGGAGGACCTCAACTTCATTCCCATGTCGGCGCTGCACGGCGACAACGTCGTCGAACGGTCCACGAACATGCCGTGGTACCGCGGCGCCTCGCTGATGCACCTGCTTGAGAACATGCACATCGCGCCCGGCGGCGGCATCGACAACTTCCGCATGCCCGTTCAGCGCGTGAGCCGTCCGGACGCCTCCTTTCGCGGCTATAGCGGCAGCGTGGCGAGCGGTGCGGTGCGGCCCGGCGACTCCGTCGTGGTCCTGCCTTCGGGCCTTGCCACCGAAGTCACGCGCATCGTCACCATGGACGGCGACCTCGAGGAAGCGTCTGCGCCGATGGCCGTGACCCTGACGCTCGCCGACCAGGTCGACGTCGGCCGCGGCGACATCCTGGCGAGCCCCGTGAACCAGCCCCGGGTCTCGGACACGATAGACGCCACATTGGTGTGGATGGGCGAAGAGCCGATGGCGCCGGGCAGGCAGTACATTGTCAAGCAGGGCGCGAAACAGGTCTTCGGCAGGGTCGAAACGCTGCGCGACCGGGTCGATGTCAATACGCTGGAACCCCTGCCCGCATCCACCCTCGCCCTGAACGAAATCGGCCGCGTCCGCCTGGTTCTCGCAGAACCGGTACCGTACGACGCATACGAAGACAGCCGCGCCACGGGCTCCTTCATCGTCATCGACCGCCTCTCCAACATCACGGTCGGCGCCGGGATGATCCAGGCCCCCGGCGGACAGGCGACGCACTCCCATTGGGACGAAACGCCCCACGGGGCGTTGACTGCCACCGGTTCCGCGGTCACCGCGGAAGAAAAATCGCAGCGCCTCGGCCAGACACCGGTGACCGTGCTGTTCACCGGCCTCTCGAAGAGCGGCAAGACGGTGATCGCCCAGGCCGTCGAACGCAAGCTGTTCGACGAGGGACGGCTTGCCACGGTGATCGACGGACAGAACTTCCGGTTGGGCCTCAGCCGCGATCTCGGCTTTTCCGCCGAGGATCGCTCCGAGAACGTGCGGCGCGCGGCGGAATCCGCCCGCCAGATCAACGACGCCGGCCTGATTTGCCTGACGGCGTTCGTGGTGCCCCTCGACAGCGTGCGCGAACGTGCCAGGGCCGTTGTCGGCCGCGAACGCTTCCTCGAGGTATTCCTGACCGCGCCCATCGAGGAACTGAAGCGGCGCGACGAAAGCGGCCTTTTCGAGGCAGCGGAACGCGGCGAGATTCCGAGTTTCCCGGGCGTCAGCTCGGAGTTCGAAGAACCGGCATCGCCGGACCTGGTGCTGGATACCGTGTCCCTTGGCGTGGAGGACTGCGCCTTGCGTGTCATGGAACTGCTGCGGCAGGGAGGTTTCATCCACTGAAGGGTGTATGCTCGCTGGGCATTCGTGCCTGGGAGCGCTCGATGTCCGCCAAGCCGTTGCCGGCGGTTGCCTACCTGAAGATTCCGGACGAGGGAGACCCCTACCTCGAGGGTCACAGGTGCGATGCCTGCGGCGCGATCTTCCTGGATGCGCGCCGCGTTTGCGCGAAGTGCGGGGTCCGGGATCGGATGCACGCCACGCGGTTGTCCAATACGGGCACGCTCTACTCCTGGTCGATCGTGTACCGGTCGTTCCCCGGCGTCGAGGTGCCGTACATCTCCGCGGTGGTCGATCTCGACGACGGCGCGACGGTCAAGGGCAACCTGATCAATGTCGAGCCGGACCCCGCCAACATCGCCTTCGACATGCCGGTGGAAGTGACCTACGGCGATGCCCTGGGGCGCAGGGACAGGGACGGCAACGCGTACCTGTCGTACTTTTTCCAACCACGAACCGGGTAGAATGCGCGCCCGGAGCAGGATTCCAAAGGAGCCTTCAGCCAGGGGATTTCCCCGACCGCTGACGCGTAGGGAAGTGCTGGAACTTGTCCCGTCGCCGGTGCGTACTTCCATGCAAGGAGCCTTCAGCCAGGGGATTTCCCCGACCGCTGACGCGTAGGGAAGTGCTGGAACTTGTCCCGTCGCCGGTGCGTACTTCCATGCAAGGAGCCTTCAGCCAGGGGATTTCCCCGACCGCTGACGCGTAGGGAAGTGCTGGAACTTGTCCCGTCGCCGGTGCGTACTTCCATGCAAGGAGCCGATCAATGACTGATGCCCATATCGTCGGCGTGGACATGATCAGGTTCGGGCGATTCCCCGAGAAATCCGTGCCCCAGCTCGGGGCCGAGGCGGCGCTGCTGGCGCTGGATGACTGCGGCCTGACCATCCAGGACATGCAGGCGCTGTACTGCGGCAACCTGGGACAGGCAAGCGCGATGGTCGGCCAGAGGATCCTGCAGCAGATCGGACAGACCGGAATCCCGGTGGTCAACTGCGCCAACGCGTGCGCCACGGGTGCGACGGCGTTTCGGGAAGCCTGGGCTTCCGTCAAGGCGGAACTCTGCGACCTCGTGCTTGCGGTCGGCGTCGAACAGATGGGCCGCGGCCTGCTCGGCGGCGGGGGTGGGCGCAGCGGCATTCCCAGGGAAGGGTTGCTCGGCTCGGGCACCATGCCGTCGGTTTTTGCCGAGGCCGGCATGGAGCACTCGCGCAAGCATGGAACCACCTTCGAGCAGTTCGCCAGGGTCTCGGTGAAGAACCATCACCACGCCACGATGAACCCGAAGGCGATGTACCAGATCGAGACGCCGCTCGAAACCGTCATGAACTCGGAGATGATCTCCTACCCGAACACCAAGCTCATGTGCTCGGTGAACGTGGACGGCTCCGCCGCCGCGGTCATCGCCAGCGAAAGCAAGGCACGCGAACTCGGACTCATGGACCGCGCCGTCAAGGTGCGGGCATCCGTGCTGACTTCCGATCCGTGGCAGGAGCGCGATCTCGTGATGCCCGACGTCAATACCTGCACCCGCACGGCGGCAGCGGCGGCGTACGAGATGGCAGGAGCGGGTCCCGACGACATCGACCTGGTCGAACTCCACGACTGTTTCGCCACTGCGGAAATCCTGCACTACGAGAATCTCGGGCTGTGCGCCGACGGCGAGGCGGGCCGCATGATCGACGGGGGGGAAGTCGAACTCGGGGGCAGGATCCCGGTCAACGTGTCCGGCGGTCTCCTCTCGAAGGGTCACCCGCTGGGCGCCACCGGCATCGCCAACATCCACGAGGTGTCCACCCATCTGCGCGACGAAGCGGGCAAGCGGCAGGTGGAGGGCGCACGGCTCGGGATGACCCACGTGATCGGGCTCGGCAGCGCCTGCGGGATCCATATTCTCGAACGGGTCGCCTGAACCGGTACCCGGCACCATAGGGCGCGGTCCTGGAATCATGCGCATCGGCGTCGTCAGCGACACGCACAACAACCTCAAGAACTGCCGGCGCATCGCCCGGCTCTTCAACGAGACGGGCGTCGATGCGGTCGTGCATACCGGCGACATCACGCAGGCGAAAACCCTGGCCGTGTTCGCCGCCCTCGATGCGCCGCTATATGGCGTATACGGCAACAACGACCAGGAGCGCGACGCGCTTGATTCTGCCGCGCGGGAACTCGGCTTCTGCTTCCGGGACCCGCCGATTGAATTCGCCTGGTCCAACCGGCGCATAATCGTGGTGCATGATCCGCGCGACCTCACGGGCGCGCTCGGCCCGGAACACGACCTGGCCCTGCACGGGCATACCTACAAAAAAGGCCTTAGCGAGTGGACTGAACATGTGGGTCAACACGTTCTTGTCAAAGGGGACGAGGTCGTTGGTTTTTTCGCAAGCTACGAGGCCGCCATCACCGAAGGCTACGGCAGGTTCGGGCCGGACCCGTTCCTAGTGAAACAAGTGAGCATCATAGAACAGACACATTTTGTCCCGGCCCCGAGAATTATTGATGCCGCACTTCACGGTCCAAGTTGATCCCGCCGGGCCCTCTGCTCAACGTTCAATTCGCCATAAGTCAACCCAGATGGGTTGCCTTAGCTCGTGCAGGTCAAACTCCACCAAGTCCAGTCACCGTCAAAGGACTAGTCGACACGGGCGCTAGCTGTACGAGCGTCGATCCAAGCGTTGTTAGCGGTCTAGGCTTATCCCGACAGGTAATGCGGCCTTGACTACTGCGGGCAGCGGGAAGAGTCAAACCGTCAGTCAGTACGATGTCGGTGTCGCGATCTATTCGTCGTCTCAAGAACCACCGTTGGTCATCCCGGTCCTTCCGGTCGTAGAGTTGCCGCTGGCGAAGCAAGGGTTTCACGCTCTTGTCGGTCGAGATGTTCTGGGCCGGTGCGTACTCGTGTACAACGGTGTTGCAGGCCAATACACCTTGGCCTTTTGAGGCTTAAGCCGTCCCTCCGATGAAGTTCCCTTTTCGAGGGGTTACAAGGAGGGGTGGCGTCACCCAAATCCGCTAAAACCCGCATGAAATAAGGGCTTCCGACAAAGGTCCACACATTGCGGTATAGTGCCGCCGCCCCGAAAACCTCGACGAACCCGGAGTCTCAAATGCCCGCGCAGTCCATGGACGAACTGGTTGCCCTGTGCAAGCGCCGCGGGTTCATCTTTCCGGCGAGCGACATCTACGGAGGTCTCCAGGGCATATACGACTACGGCCCGCTCGGCGTCGAACTCAAGAACAACCTGAAGGCCGCCTGGTGGCGCGCCGTCGTGTACCAGCGCGACGACGTCGAAGGGCTGGACTCCGCCATCCTGACCAACCGCAGCGTGCTGCACTACTCGGGCCACGAAGCGACCTTCACGGATCCGCTGGTGGACTGCCGGACCTGCAAGTCACGGTGGCGGGCGGACCACGTCGAGGACCGTTGCCCGCATTGCGGCTCCGACGACCTCACCGAGCCGCGCGAGTTCAACCTGATGTTCAGGACCGCCTTCGGGCCCGTGGACGACGGATCTTCGTTCGCTTACCTCCGGCCCGAAACGGCGCAGTCGATCTTCACCAATTTCAAGCACGTGCTCGACTCCACCTCGCGGCGCCCGCCCTTCGGCATCGCCCAGATCGGCAAGGCGTTCCGCAACGAGATCACGCCCCGCAA
>JAPOYI010000142.1 GCA_026706665.1 Gammaproteobacteria bacterium
ACGCGTAAGGAAGTGCTGGCATTGCCCCGTCGCCGGATGCGTACTTCCATGCAAGTTCGGCCAACCGTGCCGTCCATGTGTCGGCGAAGGGGTTGCTGCTGGGAAGCTCTTGACCGTGCGAGAAGATTCGTGCAGCTCGCGTGCCAACTCTGGACGAACCGTTATCGGCGCAAATCCACTTCGTTACGAATCGGCAGTCGGTGCTCCTCCGGTGCGGCGACGTTCAGGTCGCGGAGCTTCGACAGCGAAATTGCTCGCTGGCCGCTCCTCTGCATCTTACCGGCCGATGACCAGGGCGCGCGGCCGCGCCCGTTGTATACCACTTCGACGTGAAGATCAGGGTCCAGTCGCAAGACGAGCAAGTGCTTCGGTTCCGCCCTCAGAGCCACGCCTCGCTTCCCTTGCGTCAGCTTGACCTGGACGAGCGTCTGCCGGTCTGCCGTGGTCGCGTCGTGCTCGGGGGTTGACGCCAGCAACAGACGGAGATCAAACATCCGGGCTGCTACGGCTTCTCCGATACTGCCAACCAGATGCCCATCGGGCGTGAACTTGCGGCCCGGAAAGAGCGCTTCAAGGTCATCCACGATATCGTAAAGCGAGCCGAGCAACGCCGGGACCTCCGACCATTTGTCGGCTTCGTTCTCCTGGTTACCAATGGTGCCCTTGACGTCGCGATCCATCTTCGAGTGGTGCTACGCGGACTGCGGAACCACGACCTCCATCTGCATGTTCTTGATCCAGTGCCTTGCCATTGCTGCTAACGACCGACTTCGCCGCCGGCCCCATTTCAAATGCGATAGTTGAAAGGTGGTAGAGGGTAAGTACTTCTTCCTGCAAGTCTTGGTCATCCTCTAGGTCGATGACCTCAACGTTTTGCTGCTTCGCCTCGTCGCGGTTGATCCGTCTTCCATGGCTTCCATGCTGATTGCCGCCGAAGTGTGCGGCTACATCTTTCGCCTGAGACGCTGGGTCATCCCTTTCCGCGAACATGTATTGCTCCAACCAGTCTCGGACCAAAGTTTCCCCGTACGAGATCGACTTCCGGGCTTCCTGAAGCAGTGCGGGTCCAAACGACCGCAGCACCGGCGCCCAAGCGTGGGCGAGAGTCGGGTTCGCGGAAATCTCCGCCTTCGCTTCTTCGAACTGTATCGAATGCGCCGAAAACGCCCGATTCCCCACAATGAGTTGGGGATCCGTCGGCCCCAGCTGGCTCTGCTTGCCCATGACGACCCTGTCGCACCCCAAGGCGATCATAGTTCCCGCAGACATCGCATACGTGGGGACAAGAACGTCGATAGCAGAGAACTTGCTTCGGAGGTAGTCAACGATAGTCTGAGCGGCCTCCGCCATGCCGCCCGGTGTGTGGAGGACCAGCAACAGCCCCTTGCTGAAATCATGACCGTGGACCCCGGCCATGAAGCCGTTGATGTCCTCCATGTTGATCGACGTAAAGAGCCCCGGGACTTGGGGCTTCTGTAGGAAGCTGGACGCGTAGTAGAGGACGTTCCGGTCGTAGCGCGCGCCGATCTGCGCTGCCAACTCCCGCAACCTGCCAGCTATATGGTCGCCTCGTTCCTCGGGCTCAATGCCATTCAGCTCGTCCTGGAGATCAAACCAGCTTGGCATTCGTTTGTTCGCCCACCACAAGCCCCAGAGGATTGTCCCAGGCGTATTTGGGGTGGCTGACCTCGCCGGTCTCCGAGATGTCGGCCAAATCCGCAAGACGCATGCACCCTTCGTACTGCTGCTCTGCCTCTTTGAGGAGTTGGGCAACCTCCACTTCGCTTGGGCGTGTCTCCAAGCTCCGGGTAGTGCGAGAGTCCTCTTTGCTGGTCATTGTGCTTGCTCCAGTTGGGCTCCACCGATTCGGCGGCTATGCCCCCTAGCATGGCGCTGGGCGGGCATTGGCGCCAAGCCTCCGAGCATCCAAAATAGCTGAAGTCCGGGGGGGAGGCAATCAGCTGAAAGCCCGTTTCCGTTCTCCTTGCGTCTCGATTCGGTCCTTCCCACAGAACTGGACACGGTGTTGGATTTCACGGAATACCTGACGAAGAAAGCGGCATTTCTTAGGTCAGGAGGACTTGAGTCGGCGGTCGGCGAACAGGATCTGCTGGCACACTACGCGGTTCGCATGAACGAGGACGATGAACACGACTTTGTCGAAAACAGAGCGTTGCGGTGCCCACCGCTGCACGTGGAACCGGGACTCTACAGAATCTTCGAGCGGGACACCCGCTACGTCGCGCGCAAGGAAGCGGACGCGCCATCGTATTTCTGGGATCGACTGATCGAGTTTTTTGCGAATCACATCATCGATGGTACTTCCGTGATCATGGATGGCCACGACTACGACTTGGAGAAGTTCGAGCTCGGTGTTCGGCACATGGCTCTCCAGTGCCGGGTCGTGAGGCGAGGTCTTGGCGGAGCAGTAGAGGTGATCCGTCGCGCCATAGTCGTGCCCACCGATCCGCCGGAATGCGAGACAGGGTTCTTCGTCCTAACGATGAAACGACTTGACTGGATGAAGCGCAGCGGGAGCTACGAGGAGTACCGTAGGGCGCGGGCAAACGCAGCGTTGATCTGCGCCAAGGGCTTGTTGGCCCGCTTCCCGCATTTGGAGCGTGTCGTCGGAGTCGCGTGTGAACCCGCCATCAAGGGGCACGGTGGGTCCGAGGAACTGATCTACGTCGAGCAGGCGCAATGGTCCCGGTCCGATTCGGCCGCGATCGAGGAAGATTGCAGACGTCTTGGCATGTTTCAGGAGGGGACGAAAGTGTGGCATTGGCACGACGACGAGTGTCCACGCGCATGAATGTTGTCCCGCGCGCGCAGTCTCTTGGGGGTGGGGAGGATCGGGCCACCCCCAAGGCCCCTGAAGCCCGCATGGCAGGCTCCCGGTCGAACCGACGGACAAGCCCGTCTCGCCGCGCTGGAAAATCGCCTGTCTGCGGAACGCAGCTTTGCGCTGTAGGGGGAAGATATGCGGACCGGACGGATTGATTGAGGACGCGCCGCATGGAGATTCGGGACGCCCGACGACCGGGGACATCCAGTCGCAATTACGCGTGACGTGACGCATACCTAGGTCTACGCTCGAACGCGACTACCGAACGAATCGCACAGACGTTGATCGCCGGCTTCGCCGACGGAAGAAGGGTTGCCGCCATCTCCGGCTTCGCGCGGACTGCGTCACACAAGCTCGACCAACTCGACGCGGCGACCGGGATACGCAACCTTGCGCGGTCGGACAACCGCCCGGAAAGGTTGAGGGGCGATGTTCACATCCTGCACTAAGCAAACGCGGATGGCCACCTCACACGTTAGATCCGGGATATGAACTCGCCGACAGCGAAGGGAATTGGCGACCAGCCTTGCCTAGCTTCGTCCCCACCAAAGGCGGTTGTACCACCTGCCCTCCGATTCCGAGATCGGCGGATGCCACATGACCGCATTCCGAATAATCGAGTAATGGCTTCTGCATGCGAACTTGACCCCGATCAAAGGTCTTAGGGTTAGATACTCACCATCGTAGGTCAGACTACGAGTCGTAGGGTCGAGCGTCACGTCGACCAAACGACCACACCCGCATGGACATAGACCGCGCATTTTTCTCCACGACTGAATTGCCCAGCTCGCAGCCGATGAGTACACATCGGGCAACTCAAGGCTCCCGTAGTCTTCCTGTCCCGCCTGGCCAACTTGAGGGATAGCGTCCCGCCAAGAGGACACACCTACATGGGCGGTTACTATCCGTGTGGAAACCCTGACGCGCTTGTCCTTGCGCACTGCGGAGAGTCCTGCCACGACGAATGGGATTCCAGCGTTAGCCAGCGCGTCACACACCATCATCCGGTGGCCAGCGTCGTCCACGGCCACGAAAGCAAACGTGGTTCCTTCAATGACTTCCTGCACGTTTTCTGGGAGCACCTTTACGCTGTGCCCGTGAACGTTGGTGTGGATGAGAGAGTAGGTCTCTTGGAACCAGTCGGACTTTGGTCTACCGATCCAGACGTTCGGATCAAGTCCACCGGGCATGCGAAGTATGTTCTTGGGTTCGATGCAGTCGTAGTCCCAACCATGAACCTCTCGAGGATCGGCCTTTGCAACAAAGTCTGCTATCCAGGCACCGACACCGCCAAGTCCGACAATAGCGACACACTCTTGAGCTACTAGACTTCTCCATTCCACTGCTTCTGGCAGTTGGTCACCGAGCACATCAAACGTATAGGCACGAGGAGCCGCTTCCCCACTCGAGGCTGATCGGCCAAGGAACAGCGCGTATATCTGGGTGACGTAATTGTTTAATGCTTCCCAAGCGTCGTCGTACTCGCGGCCTTTCAGCTTAATGGAAAGAACAAGCCCGGATTGAGTCTGCCAATGACGCCGTTTGTCATCTCGTTGCCAGACCGATCAATACAGTCGCCCGTCGGCAAGACCTCGAATATTGGCCGTGTGCAAGACACCTTGCTGCCAATCATTTTTTGCTTCGAGTTCCTCTGAGTCGGATGCGGTCCCAACGCAAATGTGACACCTGCCTTACGGTATTCGGTGCGACAAAGCAGGGTACACCTAGTGCACCTATTTCCAGGTCTCGACGCTCAATCTTCCACCCCCGCTGTTCGGCTTCGCGACGAGCTCGTGGTTCATGCTCAGACACACACTTTCCCTTTATGCGAGATACGAGTCGTCGATCTTGAACGACAGTTCGTCAACCACGTCCATTGGCTTGTCCGACGGATAGAAGATTCCCTTCGTTCAATCGGCGCGGTCAGTTCGGATGTCGTTCAAGAAGAAACGCTGCTCTACGAGGACCGGCGCCGCCAGGAAGGTCAGAGCCATGGGTGGAGTAGCACCCACGGCGCGGGTGACCCAAGTCCTAGCGTTTCAAGGCTTGAAGGAGGTAACCCCAAATGGCCACACGCATCAGAGCGATGCAGGATCACGTCGCTGCTTGGACGGGCAGATTATCGCGCAGAGTTGGCGGGTCACATCGATGGCGAGCGCGGTCCGAGATTGGAGGTCAGCCAAGTCCGGCAGACGGCAGTGGTCGACATCGCGTTCGGTCAGTCAGTTTGCGAAGGCAGTCAAAGCCGCATCCAAGCGGCGGGCGAGCAGCCAACCGCCGATGCCCGCTGTTCCCTTGTCTCACGATGCGGTTCGGAGAAGCAAGGAGCGCCGCTTCAAGACTCAGAAAGTTGTGGCACGAAAAAAGGACCACGAGTACAGTAAGCTATTGTAATTGAGTTATTTTTGGTGGAGGCGGCGTCCACCGATACAAGGTTTTCGGGAGACTCCAGACACCCCATAAATTCACCTTAACATTCTGATAAATAGAGACTTTATACCTATTGACGTTTCAGGGCGGGCAGCGTAGGCTCTCCATAAAACTGATAACTCAAGTGATTACCTATGCGTCGTCCGCAACGCCTTTCAACCTCTTTCGTCAAGACAGTCAACGTCCCTGGTCGCTACGGTGACCGGCGTGGCGGCCACGGGCTCTCCCTGCTCGTCAAGCCGATGCGGGCCGGCGGCTTCTCCAAGTCCTGGTCGCAAAGGGTACTCATCAACGGTCGACCAACCAACATCGGCCTCGGTGCCTACCCTGTCGTGTCCCTCGCCGATGCCCGCCGGGCGGTCATCGCCAACCGACGGGCGATCGCACGGGGGCTCGACCCGCGTGCCGGAGGGGTGCCGACCTTTGAGGAGGCGGCCGAGAAAGTGATTGCCATGCACGAACCGACTTGGAAGAACGGCGCACGGTCCGCCGCCATCTGGCGGTCGAGCCTCAGGGACTACGCCATGCCGAGTCTTGGCCGAAAAACCGTGGACACGATCACGACGACCGACGTCATGGCCGTCCTGGTTCCCATTTGGAGCACGAAGCGCGAGACAGCACGTAGGGTTCGCCAGCGCATCGGCGCCGTAATGAAGTGGAGCGTCGCGCACCGGTACAGGCAGGACAACCCCGCCGGCGACGCGATCGCCGAAGCGCTACCGCGCGACAGCACGGCCGCCAAAGTCCACCATCGCGCCTTGCCGCATGCCGAGGTGGGTGCTGCGGTCGAAACAATCCGCGCTTCCGGGGCGTACCGCTCGACCGTCCTCGCCTTCGAGTTCCTAGTGCTAACCGCCAGCAGGTCCGGCGAGGTCAGAGGCGCCCGGTGGGAGGAGGTGGACTTCGACGCCGTCACATGGACCGTGCCCGCCTCCCGAATGAAGATTGCCCGCCCTCATCGCGTACCCCTTTCGACGCGCGCCGTCGAGATACTCGGGGAAGCGCAGGACCTGTCAAACGATACCGACTTGGTTTTCCCGTCGCCGACCGGTCGCATGCTTAGCGACAGCACAATCTCCAAGCTCGTCCGGGAGAACGGCATCAAATGCGTGCCCCACGGCATGAGAAGCTCCTTCCGAGATTGGGCTGCCGAGTGCTCCGAGGCCCCGCGCGAGGTCTGCGAACTCGCACTGGCGCATGTCAACAGCGACCGCGTTGAGGCCGCCTACCGGCGCTCGGATCTGTTCGAGCGACGGCGTGAGCTTATGGAGGATTGGGCAACGTACCTCGCCCCGCCCCCTGTAGACACCTGAGCGTCAACGCGGGCAATGACACGCGCGCTGAACGTCCTTCGACGTAGAAGTTCGTACCGAACTGGAATGTCCCTTTTGGCTAGTCCTCATAAGGCTTCGGTTTGAAGCGGGCTGGCGCTACAGCCGCCACTGACCGTTCCTCTTCACCGTCGAGGCGCGTCGGCTCCGGCCGGCGCGCCTGGGCGTCCCCAACGCTCCCAGGAGCCGCTCCCGGCGCGTAGCGGGCCGTCAAGGGCGACGGGTACCGTCGGCGCAGCGCATCCTTTACGGCCCGCTATGCGTCCCCCCACGCTGCCGGCGGGATGGTGTCCGCGCCGCTGTCCGTGTCATCGCCCGGCGCATGGATCACGATCCTCCGCAGCATCCCTCCCCCGGACACCATCCCTGCCCGCGCGGCGAGCGCCACACCACCCGCATCACCGGGGCTCGGAACGCGCCATGGAGCGCCAGAGAGATCCGCAATGTCATCTTATCCTATTGATAAATAACATATTTATTTGATTTACCGCGCGCGGATGGCTTACGATCCATCCATGCGCTTCCCCTCGATCCCCACCCCAGCCGGAATGCCGCTCCCGCGGTCCGGCCGATGACAAGCCGCTTGTCACGCACGCATCACACACAGCCTTTCGACGCCGTCGACGAGGTGGCGCGCCTGAAGGCCGACACCCGGGCGCGTCGCCGCCGCCGCCGCGCTCCCTCCCGCCTCGACCGCCACACGCACGAACTGCTCGCGCTGTACGACGCGGGCGCCACCGTCGCCGAGCTGCAGCGCTGGCTCGCGGCACGGCGCGTGCGCGTCCACGAGACCACCGTCGGCCGCTGGCTACGCCGCCGCGGCTGCCACTGACCGCCCGTGCCGAAGTTCCGCAAGCTCCCGTCTCCCGAACGGCAGGCCAGGGACGCCGTCGGCCGTCTGGTCAACCTCAAGGTGCTGAGCCGCACGCCCGGCAAGAAGCCGTCCAGGGGCACCGTGCGCGGCGTCCGCCAGTACCTGACGCAGATCGCCCGCCACATCGCCCCGGACGGCCTCGAACTGCTCGACCTCACCCCGG
>JAPOYI010000176.1 GCA_026706665.1 Gammaproteobacteria bacterium
CGATCATCCCCGAATGATGCGCAGAACACCCCGTTCACCCTCACTTCGCGTTGGAATCGGACCTTCGCTTCACCCTCACTTCGCGTTGGACAGTGCGCACCCTTGCGTTATTAACGTCGTGCGTTACTATTCGTCGATGATACTGAGCTTCAAGTGCAGGGGGGGACCGAAGAGCTCGCCCGGGGACGGTTTTCCGGGAAGTTGCCGAGGGCCATAGGGCCATTCGGCGCATCGCGGCTCGGAAACTCAAGCTGGTGAACGACCCTGTGGAGTTGAGCGCGTTCCTCCCGGGAACAGGCTGGAGACGCTGAAAGGGGAGCGGAAAGGCCAGCACAGTATCCGCATCAACGATCAGTGGAGGAACTGCTTCCGCTGGCACAGAGGCAACGCTACGGCCGTGGAAGTCGTCGACTATCACTGAAGGAGACAGCTGTGAGCATCAGGGATTGTGCGCCCATTACTCCTGGCGAGATTCTGCACGAGGAATTCCTCAAGCCCATGGGTCTGAGTCAGTACCGGCTGGCCCGGGAGATTCATGTGCCTCCCCGCCGCATCAACGAGATCGTAAAAGGAAAACGGGCGATTACCGCCGATACGGCGCTCAGACTAGGCCGTTTCTTCGGGACCACGGCTCAGTTCTGGGCGAATCTGCAAAGCTCCTACGACCTCGAATGCGCGGCCGAGAATCTCGAACTGTCCACAATCCGGCCACACGCGGCATGACGAGATCACGGATCCTGTAGCCATGCAAAGACGTCACCTGCTGAAGGGTGTTGGTGCCGCGGCACTGTTACCTGCCGCGTTGAGCCATGCAATCAAAGGCAAGAAAACCAATGTCATCCTCATCCTGACGGACGATACCGGATACGAGGTGTTCGGCTGTTACGGGTCAACGCAATACAAGACCCCGCGCGTTGACCGGTTGGCGGAGACCGGCATGCGTTTCAACCACTGCTACTCGAACCCGGTATGCGCCCCGAGCCGCGTCAAGATCATGACCGGGAAATCCAATGTCCGCAATTACGTGCACTGGGGTGTTCTCGATCCCCGGGAGAGGACCCTCGGACACATGATGAAGGACGCGGGCTATGCCACCTGCGTCGCGGGAAAGTGGCAGCTTGAAGGCGGGGGAACCTTCGCGCCCGAGACACGGGGGGCGGGCACCCTCCCCCGGGACGCGGGATTCGACGAACACTTCTGCTACGAACTGAAGAGCGGCCAGAAGGACTATTGGAATCCGGTCTTCACCGTCAACGGCCAATCCGTCCAGAAAGAAAACACCTACGCGCCGACGCTGGTCAATGACTACGTCCTGGACTTCATCGACAGGAAGAAGGAAGAGCCCTTCTTCATCTACTACCCCTTGTGGCTCACCCACGGACCGTTCCTTCCCACGCCCGACAGCGCGGATCGATCCTCCACCGCTTCACAGCAGAACTTCGAGGACATGGTTGCCTACATGGACAAGCTGGTGGGCCGTGTCGTCGACAAGCTCGACGAAGCCGGGCTAAGGGAAGATACGCTCATCCTGTTCACGGCCGACAACGGATCGCCCGGGGGAGCAAAGGGGGGAATCGTATCTGAACTGCACGGCAGGAAGATCGACGGAGGGAAGGGTAAGACCACCGATGCCGGAACGCGTGTCGCCCTCGTCGCCAACATGCCGGGCACCGTCCCGGCGGGCCGGGTCACTGACGACCTGGTCGATTTCAGCGACATGATGCCGACGATGGCCGGCATGACCGGCGCCCCACTGCGCAGCGGCGATGTGATCGACGGCGTCAGCTTCGCGCCGCAGCTCCGCGGCAGGCAGGGAAAACCCCGGGACTGGATCTACATGTACGACGAACCGATTCCCGGTCCCGTGCCCAACCCTACGATATTCGCGCGTGATCACCGGTGGAAGCTGTACAACGATGGCCGCCTGTATGACATCAGCAAGGATGTGCTCGAGCAGAATCCTGTTACCCAGGGCGGCAGCGAGGCGCGAAGGAAGTTGCAGGCCGTGCTGGATTCGATGCCATCGGAAGGGCTGAAGATCTACCGTCCCGAAACGGACCCAATGGCGGGCAGAGGTTAGTAGTCACCAAGGTCCTGGCGGCCGCGCCGGACGTGGAGGTCATATCGTGAGATTGTTTTCGAAGTTGATGCTGGTGCTGGCATGCGTCGCAAACGCCTACGGCGCCGACACCACCTCTCCGAACGTCGTTCTCATCTTTGTCGACGATCTCGGCTATTGCGATAGCGAACTCTACGGCTGCGATGCCGTCCCGACACCGAACATCAAGCAGATCGCGGACCAGGGCGCGTTGTTCACCGATGGCTATGTCTCAAGTCCCGTCTGCTCGCCGTCACGCGCCGGGCTCCTTACCGGCCGCTACCAGCAGCGCTTCGGGCACGAATTCCTCCCCGGGTTCGAGCCGGAAAACGACGATGGTCTGCCCCCGGAAGAGGTGACGCTGGCAGATGCCTTGAAGGAAGCCGGTTACGTGACAGGCATGGTGGGCAAGTGGCACCTGGGTTCGCAGGAACAATTCCATCCGGTCAACCGGGGGTTTGACGAGTTCTTCGGCATGGTCACCTGGGGCGCCGACTATCTCGACCCGACGCGAGAGGATGCCAGGACCATTCGTCGCGCAGGGGCGGATCCGAATGCGGCGGAATCATCGCCGGAAGCCCCATGGAACGGCCGCGGCAACGACACCTTGATGCGAGGGACCACTCCGGTCGAGGAAGACGACTACCTGACCGACGCCTTTACGCGCGAAGCGGTCGCGTTCATCAACAAGCACAAGTCACGGCCGTTCTTCCTCTACCTGCCGTATACCGCCGTTCACGGCCCGCTCCAGGTCACGCAGGAATACTACGACCGTTTCCCGCACATCGACGACGAAGGCCGTCGCATCTATGCCGCGATGACATCCGCCCTGGACGACGGCGTCGGCGTTGTCCTGAATGCGCTGGAGGAGAATGGCCTTGCAGAGAACACCCTTGTCGTTTTTCTCAGCGACAACGGTGGCGGCGTTAGCGACGTCAACAGCAACAAGCCGCTTCGGCTGGGCAAGCAGACAATGTTCGAGGGAGGCGTCCGCGTGCCCTTCACCATGAAGTGGCCGGCGCAGATCCCCAAAGGCACCGTCTACGAACATCCGGTCAGCGCGCTGGACATCTTTCCGACTGCCGTCGCTGCGGCTGGCGGCACGGTGCCGACGGACGGAACCATCGATGGCGTTGACCTGATCCCGTACCTCAACGGTTCAAACAGCAACAAACCTCACGAAAAGCTCTTCTGGCGGGCCGGTCCCATATGGGCGGCGAGGGTCGGGGATTGGAAACTGATCTACGCCGCGGACCGATACTGGCTCTACGACCTGTCTACGGACATCGGCGAAATCAACAACCTCGCCGACAAGCGTCCGGATGTCGTGACAAGGATCAGGGCAAGCTATGCCAAGTGGAACGCGGTAAACATCGAACCGCTCTGGCCCAGCTTCGCCGTAAAGGACATGCCTGGGTTCTCGGTGGATGGCGTCACCGTGAAATGGACCTTCTAGGAACCCGCGCTCACGTGAGCAAAGCGACATTCCTGGCGCACGCGCTTGTTCTGCTTCCACTCGGTGCCCTGGCCGGCGAAACGTATTCGCCTCATGCCGACGATTCCTTTCCGACCAATGTCTATTGGGGCGATACACATGTGCATACCGCGCTGTCGGGTGACGCCTTCGCCCTGGGCACCCGGCTAACGCCGGACGAGGCGTATCGATTCGCCAAGGGTGAGACGGTTCGAGCGACCGGCGGCGAGGAAGTTCGCCTGCGCCGACCGTTGGACTTTCTCATGGTCTCGGATCACGCCGAAAATCTAGGCGTATTGCCTCGGCTGGCGGTGGATGACGGCTGGGTGCCGGCAACCGAGGCAAGTCGACGCTGGGCGCAGGAACTTGCTGCCCTTCCACCGTTGCGGGACGTTCTCCAGGCGAAAGACCTCGATGAGTACAACCGCGGTTTCCGGCTCCTGGCTTTGACGAAAGGCGCACACGGCGCCGACTATGGCCTAGACAGGAGTTTTCGGCACTCGGTCTGGGAAGGGGTCATCGCAAACGCGGAACGGCACAACGACCCGGGCACGTTCACCGCATTCATCGGCTATGAGTGGAGCGCCCGGGCGGCGCCGAACAAGCCGAACATGATCCACCGAAACGTGCTCTTCGAAGGCGGTCCCGACGAGACCCGACAGGTGGTGCCGTTCTCCCGCTTCGACAGCAGTGACCCGGAGGATCTCTGGGCATACCTGCGGGACTACGAGGAGCGAACGGGAGGCAAGGTGCTTGCCATCCCCCACAACTCCAATCTGAGCGGGGGCAACATGTTCAAGCTCAGCACGCTTGGCGGGCAGCCTTTCACGAAGGCCTACGCGCAGACCCGTTCGCGCTGGGAACCCATCGTCGAGGTGACCCAGGCCAAGGGAGACGGCGAAACTCATCCGCTGGTATCGCCGACCGATGAGTTCGCCGACTACGAGACGATGGGCAGCTTCACCGCCGCGCCGGCCAAGGGCGATAAACCTGCGGCGGGATCGAAAAAGCAAGGCAAGGGTCCAGCGGCTGCAGAAGAATCGCCGCAGGATCCTGTTGCGCTGGCAGCACAATCCTATGCCCGTTCCGCCCTGAAGCTGGGTTTGGGCCAGGAAGCGGAGCTGGACGTCAATCCCTTCAAGTTCGGCATGATCGGCAGCACCGATACCCACAATTCGCTGGCGGCAGCCGACGAAAACAACTTCTGGGGCGGTTCGGGGTTGAAAGAGCCCAGCCCATACCGTGCAGCGACCCAGGCGGAGTACGTCGCTTCCGGCTATGCGGCGGTATGGGCGACCGAGAATACGCGGGAAGCGATATTCAGCGCGATGCGTCGCCGGGAAGTCTATGCGTCTACCGGTCCGCGCATCACCGTGCGTTTCTTCGGCGGCTGGGACTACGCGCCCGGGGACGCCGTGCGGCCGGACCTGGCCCGAATCGGATACGCCAAGGGTGTGCCGATGGGCGGTGATCTCACCCAAGCGCCCGGGGAAAAGGCGCCGAGTTTCCTGATTCGGGCCGTGAAGGACCCGGATGGCGCAAACCTGGACCGGGTGCAGGTGATCAAAGGCTGGCGCGATGCGCATGGCGAGTTGCACGAAAAAGTCCATAACGTGGCCATGTCCGATGGCCGGGAGCAAGACGCCGGGGGTGAGGTCGCGCCGGTAGGCAATACGGTGGACCTGGAGAACGCCTCCTATACGAACAGCATCGGGGACCCGGAGTTGGCCGTGGTGTGGACGGACCCCGACTTCAGCGAGGACGAACGCGCCTTCTATTACCTGCGTGTACTGGAGATCCCGACGCCTCGCTGGACGGCGTACGACGCGAAGTTCTTTGGATTGACGGACTTGCCGGACGAAGTCCCCATGGTGATCCAGGAGCGGGCTTATACATCGCCGATCTGGTATACGCCTTGAGGCGCCTACACCTTCGACATCTTCGAGGAGCTCCTCCGTTTCAAGCCATCGTCAGTCTGCATTGTGGTCTATCCGTGACGGAGTACGGTTCCGGGGTCGATCGAGGGCAGTTCCGATCTCGCGTTGGGGTCTCTCGTCGTCGTTGCCATACCGTCTGTAGGGATATACAGTACCGCAGGTGTTGGATGATCGCACAAAGCAACTGACCCGACCGACTGTCGTCGACATCTTCGCCGGCGTTGGAGGATTGGGCCTCGGGTTCGAGCAGGCAGGATTCGATGTGATCGGCGCAGTCGAAATCGATCCGGTCCACGCCGCCACTCACTCGTTCAACTTCCCTCATTGCCGGACGATCTGCGTCGATGCCACGAAGACGTGCGGGGAAGAAGTTCGCCGACAGTTGTCGACTCCAATTGACGTAGTGGTCGGAGGCGCACCCTGCCAAGGGTTCTCGATGATTGGCAAACGCGCTCTCGACGATCCGCGAAACCAGCTCGTTCGTCATTTCCTGCGCTTGGTCATTGAGTTGGCGCCTTCCGTTTTCGTGTTCGAGAACGTGCGCGGCCTAACCGTAGGGAAGCACCGCCAGCTTCTTGACGAACTGACGGAGGAATTGCAGGAAGCGGGTTATTCAGTAACGCTACCCTGGCAAATCCTGAATGCACGGGACTACGGCGTTCCGCAGGACAGGCACCGCCTATTCCTGCTGGGTTCCAAGGGACCACGGACTCCCAACTACCCTATGCTGGAGATTCTCTCGCCAGCGCCGACCTGCCGCGATGCCCTCGACGACTTACCGAACGCCGAGGATTTCAACGAGTTGGCCTCCTCGGACAGCGTACGTGTCGAACCGCAGACCGCCGGCTTGAGCCATTACGCGCGAGAAATGCGATGTCTTGGCAACGATGCCTGGCACAACGGCTATG
Organism: Gammaproteobacteria bacterium; assembly: GCA_026706665.1. Lineage (GTDB taxonomy): Bacteria > Pseudomonadota > Gammaproteobacteria > Pseudomonadales > Azotimanducaceae > VXNE01. The sequence goes on from JAPOYI010000176.1 coordinate 6,418, forward strand.
TTCGCGAGTGGGACCCTCAAGTGATGACAGCGAGCAGGAGGACCGCTCACACCGACATCTCCCGGCGACGTTTTCGCAACACACGCCCCGCGACTGTCGAGCCCATCTCCCGGTTCTACAAGCTAGCGGGAAATGGCGTCTCTAACACCCTGCGCGCTGGCACCGATTCCGCGCGCGGCGCTTTCACCAGCCCCCGACCGATACACTATCGCTACGACCGTTGCGTCACGGTGCGCGAAATGGCCCGCCTGCACGGATTTCCGGATTGGTTCCGGTTTCACGTGACGAAATGGCACGGTGCACGGCAGATCGGCAATTCCGTGCCACCCCCATTGGCGAGAGCGGTCGCCGCGTCCGTGCGCGATGCGCTCGCGGTCTCGCCAACGCGTCCGCCTGACTCTATTCCGCTTGGGGCACCTGAACTCCTGAGTATGGACATGACGGAGGCCGCTGCCTATTGGGGCATAACGGTACCCATCGCCAAGCGCGACCGGAAGAGCGGCGCCAAGAAACGAAAGCAGACGGACATCGAGCGTCAACGCGCCGCCGCTACCACATGAACCGCTATCAGAGGATCATCGAACGAGTTTTCCTCGATCGATACCATCCTGGTGATGTCGAGGTCCCCTTCGTCAGGCAAGACTTGATCGACGTCGCCCAACATCTTGGTGTTACCGTTCCCAGAAACTTGGGAGACATTCTCTACGCGTTCCGTTATCGCACCGAGCTGCCGGAATCCATCACCAGCACGGCGCCAGCCGGAATGGAGTGGACCATCCACGGTACGGGACAGGCCGCATACAAGTTTGGTCTGGTGACCGTCAACCGAATCGTGCCCAATCCCGCGCTCATGACGATCAAGATTCCCGACGCCACCCCCGAAATCGTCTCGGCGCATGCCATGTCGGATGAGCAAGCCCTGCTCGCCAAGATTCGCTACAACCGATTGCTGGATGTCTTTCTGGGCGTGTCAGCGTACTCGCTACAGAGCCACCTAAGAACGACCGTGAAATCCATCGGTCAGATCGAAGTGGACGAAATATACGTCGCCGTCGACAGCACCGGAAGGCAGTTCGTGATGCCGGTGCAGGCCAAGGGAGGCAGCGACCAGTTGTCCGTCGTCCAATCCGAGCAAGACCTCCTCTGGTGTCGCGAGAGACTTCCCAACTTGATCTGCCGGCCTGTCCTCACGCAGTTCGCCGAAGGCGACTTGATCGCGATGTTCGAGGTCACTCTTGACGACGATGAAATCAAGGTGGTGCAGGAGAAGCACTACCGCCTCGTCCCTGCATCGGAAGTGACTCCAGAGGACTTGTCGCGGTACCGCAACTCCACCTGACCCTACAAGGGTGTACACCGAACCATGAGGGGCTGAGGTCCCTCGTTGGCACATCAACCCCCGTGCCCCATCCATCATCGAAGGCTGAAGGAACTATGGTCGGATGAGGCCGCAATGGCGACCCGCGAACTCCCGACAAGCGCCGCGCCATGTTTCGAGACTACTGAACGGTGGCTGGCTGGGGTGCTGCGGCCACATTACAAGCTTAATCTGATTGCCGGTGGACCCCACACAGTTCCACTCGCGGAACCTTAGGCGCTTTTTTTCGTAGCACTCCAGCGGATAGTCCGCGTGCGGCTTCGCGGCATGGAAATCATCGAATACCCGCTCCAAGAGCTTGATCGCATCCGACTTCCCCTTCAGCCCCAGACAGATCACGAACCGTGGTCGAAGCCCATCACGGATAGTCCGTAGCACCCACTCTCCAAAGGCCGGATCGATCCGCACATCGCTCGCCTTTCCGCTTGGGTTCGGATCGAGGTTCATGTTGCCATACAGAGCATACGAGTCTTCGCTGATTGTCGATCCCGTCTGGACGACAGCACGCGCGAGCCAACGACATTTGTCCCAGAATCCCTTGTCGTCTTCGTAGTCAGTGTGGGGATGTTTGACTCCGGCCGTCGGAAGTTCAAGGGGCTGTACGGCAGGGCCTTGAACTCGGCGGTCCGGCGATCCCCCCGGGGACGGACCCAGCGTCACCAATAGCGGATTGATTGATGTTGCGTTTCCATACGGCCAAGGCGCGACGGGACGACCTTTGCAAAGATCCTCATGCACGGCGGACAACGCCGAATCATGCAGCTTTCGAGCCCCGTCCAGGCGCTCCCCAAGCGAGTCGCCCCAGATTCGAGCGGTGTCGCTTGCAGACAACATGCCGCTAGAGTTGCTCGAGATTGATCGCTCTGCCTGTTCGGGATGACTCCTGGATGCCCGCGATCACCTTCATGGTCTCCAGGTTGTCTCGTCCGCTGCTGATCGGTTCCGCGCCGGTCCTGCAGCACTCCTCGAAATGCAGGATCTCGTTCACGACACCGTTTTCCGTGGGCAGCCCCGTGTCTTCGACTGAAAGGGGCTCGAAACGCACGGGCGCTCCCCGACGCCGACGACGTCTCTGACCGGGTTGCCGAGGGGGCTCCGGGGCGGGTTGCTCGACTGACTTGAGTGCGCACATGGCAGTTCCGAAGTGGCCCACGCCAGGACGCCCGCGCGGCGGCGTGGTCGAGTGGATGGTTCCCTTGCTTCCAACGACCATGTAGTACTGACCCTCGGGGACCACGCTGGTGGTCCAGCTACCGAATACGTCGCCCACCGCGCCGTTTTCGAATTCCAGCGTCGCGGCCACGAGATCTTCGGCACCATTGACCATTTGCGACTGCACCGACTTGCAAATCCCGGTCACGCGCCTGACGTTGCCGATGTAGTAGCGCAGCAGGTCCACGTGGTGGATCGTGTTGGTTAACAGGACACCGCCGCCAGCGTTGCCGTCGTTCATCCAGTGACCGGGCGGGTTTACGCCAACCGTACCCATGATCGCGTGGGTCCGGACTGCCTGGATGTCTCCGAGATTGCCCTCGTCAATGAACTTCTTGACTGCCGCGGTTTCCACGGTGTAGCGCTGGTTCTGGGCCACCATCAGGGTCACGCCGGCGCTGTCGGCCGCCTCGAGCATCTCGCGGCAAGCAAGCATGTTGTGGGCCATCGACTTCTCGACGAGCGCATGCTTGCCCGCCGCAGCGGCAGCGAGGGTCTGCGGCCAGTGCTGGTCGTGACTGCTGCAGATGTCGACAGCATCGAGGTCGACCTCGCGCAGCATCTCCTCGTGGTCCGTGTAGACGGCATCGACTCCCGCTTCCTTCGCGTACGCCTGTGCCGCCGGCTCGACGATGTCGCACACGGCGACAAGCTGCACCCGGTCCGGATAGTCCAGGTACGCGGTCATGTGGGAGTGGGCTATCCGCCCGGTCCCGATCAATCCGACTCGTAACGGCTTGGACATGGTCTGTCTACCTGGCGCATCGCGGGACCCTGCAACAGCTCCCGCGCGCCAATTGCAACGTTAACCCCTCGACGGGAGTGCCACCGTCGCGCGGGTAAAGGCGCTGGCGATTCCCGACTGGTTCTCGTTGCGGATATCCAGATCCACGAGGTGCTCGTCGCCCTGAACGTATTTGCTCGCGACGGTCCCGGAGATCGTGTTGGTATCGCCGACGATGTTCGGATGGCGAATTTGGGTCACCATCTTCTTCAGCGTCCCGTCATCACCCATCCAGTCCGTCGCCATCTGCGACAGCCAGCACACCCGCTGTGGTCCGTAGTCGAACTGGCCGGGCATGCTCCTGCGGCTCTTGGCGTACGCGGCGTTGTAGCGGCCATGGGACTCGATGCGATCGCCCACCGACGCCCGCGTGCCGCGGCGCGTGCCGCAAACGCCGAAGCTGAAGAGATACAGTTCGTTGACGGTATACGTGCCTTTCTTGAGTGGCGGCATTTCGTCGCCCTCGGCGACGTCTTCCCAGTAACGCGTTTCGGCGCCACGCCGTTCCCGCTCCCACACGAGCGGGTCCGGGGACTCCTGCTGCACGTCGGTCTTGTTATCGCGGTCGTAGGTGATCGTCTCGGTGCCGCCGCCAAGGATCCTGTACCGCGCCATCAGCGTTCGCTTGGTCGCCACGACCTCATGTCGCTGATTGGTGTATGTCACGAGGCCCGTGCAGATGCAGAACGGTCCGATCCTGCTACTCTCCTTGCGAACCACCGGCCCCACACTCTCGCGGATCGTGATCGTGTCGCCGAGCCAGATCGGGCGGAAGAACTCCAGTTCGCCCCCGGCATAGTTCATGGCGAACCCTCCCACCCGGGCCGGGTTGATGGCGCCGTTGATCGCCGCGCCGACACCGAGGCTTACACTGTAGACGAAGGCAGGCATCGCCGTGACCATGCCGTAGCGGCTACTTGCAGCGTGCTCCGGGTCACGGTACAGCGGGTTGTAGTCGCCGATGCCGTCGCCGCAACGCTGGATGTTGTCGAGGTTGGCTTCCTTTGAGGAGGTGGCTCCCGGCAACGATTGGCCGGCGCCTTTCCTGTATTCCTCTTCGAACTCGTCGATGGTCTCGATCGGTGTCGTATCTGCCACGCGTGTCTCCCCTTGATGAGCGAACCGACAATGAAGCCACGATGGTGGCCGAATTTCCAATCGAATTGAATCGACTTTGCATCGAACTTGCGCTCAACTTGTACCGACGTTGGGTTCCCACGAAAAGGGGGAACAAAGGGGAGCAATGAAGGCTGTTAGCGTTCGTCAATTGAAGGACAATCCTTCGGCGGCTCTTCGCGCTGCCCGCGAGCAACCGGTCATGGTGCTTAGACGCCACCAGCCCGAAGCGATACTGATACATCTAAGCGACGACTCGCTGCTCGGCGAACCGGGTGTTCGACGTGCAATAGCTACGGCGCTGTATCGCGAGCAAAGCCTCTCCCTTGGACAGGCGGCACGGTTTTCCGGCCTTGGCATCGCCGAGTTCATCCAGAACGTATCGCGGCTTGGCATACCCGTCGCACACGGATCAACAGCCACCTTGGATGAGGACGCCGAGGCGATTGAGGGATGGCGGAACGACTCGTCGCAGCCGACGCGAGCCCTCTGATCGGTCTCGCTGCGGCGGACACCCGCCCCCGGGCGATTTGATGGTGCCCACAACCGTCGCCTTTGGCCCGGCCCCGCTCGTCGCGCATGGAACAAAAGCCCCAAGTCGCTTACGCTCCGAAGTGGCGTTTGTTCGATGCGAAGGTGGACGCGATGTTCGAGGGAGACGCCTGAACGCAATGGCGGGATTCCGCACCGAAGCGCGCGCGTGGGTCAAAGAAAACCTGCCGCCGGGCTTGAGAGGTGCTGTCACGGTATTCAACGGAGGCAGGAAGACGCCCACCATAACGCCCGACGCATTGCGCTGGGCCGTTCGGGCACTGGCGGATCATGACGTTGAACTCCACCTCGGCGACGTTCAGCCAGCTGCCGTGCTTCGGGGCGTGGACGGACTCGAAGCGACCTACAGCGTCTTGGCTTGGGCGGGCGGGAAGGCTTCGTAGAGCGCGCCGAGACGACGCGTGTTCAGTTCGTCCATCACCAGCGTGATCCGCTCGGCGTCGGCCTGCCGCCCGGCTTGCGCGTCTCGCTGATCAGCTGCCGCAGCGTCTCGTCCACGCACACCACCGGAAACGCGGCATCTTACGGACCCCGGTAGACGCCCAGCACCCGCTCCATCGCCGCCACGAAGTCCGCGTTGCGTTGCGACGGTATCACCCAGCCGATCCGCCTCTAGATCTCGTTTTTTATCACCCGCCGCACCGTCTCGTGCGACACGCTGTCGATGTAGTCGATCTCTACCGCGCGGTCCGTCAGCAGCCGCAGCGACCACTGCGCATGGCCCTCCGGCGGCGCGCTGCAGCTCAGCGAACGAATGGCGCTATCGCTGCTTTAGCCACCGGCCGGGGTTAGATCTTCGTCCTCTTCGAACAAGATCATGCCGCGCTGTTGAGGGTCGAATCCTTCACTGAACCTCGTTGACTCGTCGTAGAGTGCGCCGAGCCAATCTACCCCCTCGACGCCGGCAGTGCCTTTAAAATCGGCACCCCGTACGTCCGCACCACGAAAGCTCGCGCCCACGACGACCGCCTCATATTGGCATTCGCAAAACGAGCGCCGTTCAAATTCGAATCCCGAAAGTCAGCCCCTTCGAGATTACGTGCTGAAACCTCAGATCTTTGGGACACCTCTGGAACAACTGGCAGTGTATGGGCGGCCTGAGGAGATTCGGGTTCTTCGACCGAGCCGGACGTGGAAGAGGTAGCATACGTTGTACGCTCGACTACCACGGGCGGGACCTCTCCGAAGCTGGACGGGGCGTTCGTAGAGACATCCGTGATAGGTGCTGTGGATTGCCGAGCGACGGTGGTTTCGTCTTCGCTGGCGATGTCAGGACCTGAAAGAGGTCCTAGAGATACAAAACCCAGCCCGATAAGAACCAGAATCGCAAGGGAAATCACCAAGGCGCGGACTTTCAGCATTGTATTGAATCCAGCCGCCATGAGCGGCGGCAATTGGTTGTCAGTGGAGTCGACGACGACCCGCGGACGGCGGCAACGCGGAACATTCTCGCGACGAAAGGATCAACCGCGGGCATAGTCGCGAAGATTGCTTGCCGGTTCACGAGAGTGGCTCCCATTGTCCGTTATGAGCTTCGCACTTGCCTTGTCGAAAATCGCGAAATCGTAGGGTTGATCCGAGATGCACGACATAACAGAACCCGGTCACCTCATGGTCGTACTCGCGCCAACCGAGTACATCATTATAGAAGGAGGTGTTGTACCACGTGCCACCTGTCCTTTCGCAGCCGAACTTCTGGTCCACGTCGCACCACCAAAAGCGTGATCGGTTGTTGATGAGGTTGCCACCCCTGACTTCGCACATCGCCTCTGGGCTGAAATCACAATGCGAAGACAACGGCAACCAGACGCCGCCCGCAGATTCGCAGCCCTCCTTAGTAGCAGGCACGGCGGGATGTACCGACTCATCGCATGCTGCCCCAACCTGCGATTTGATAGAGTGGACGCGATGATCCAGGGAGACGCATGACCACGTTGTCCGAATTCCGCACCGAAGCGCGCGCGTGGGTCAAAGAAAACCTGCCGCCGGGCTTGAGAGGTGCCGGCACGGTATTCAACGGTGGCAGGAAGACGCCCACCATAACGCCCGACGCGTTGCGCTGGGCCGAGGTCTGCTACGAGCGGGGCTATACCGCGCCGACCTGGCCGAAGGAATACGGCGGGGCCGGCATGAGCGCCGACGAACAGAAGGTGCTCCGGGAAGAAATGGTCGCCGCGAACGCGCCGCTACCCCTCGGCGGTCACGGCCTCACGATGATCGGGCCGACACTACTCGAGTATGGCACCCAGGATCAGAAGTCGCGCCATCTTCCCAATATCGCAAGCGGCACGTATCGCTGGTGCCAGGGATATTCGGAGCCGAACTCCGGGTCGGACCTCGCGTCCCTGCAAACGCGCGCCGACGATCACGGCGACCATTACCTCGTGAACGGCTCGAAGATCTGGACCACCGGCGCTCACTACGCGGACTGGATGTTCTGCCTCGTCAGAACGAACTTCGACGTGCCCAAGTGGGAAGGCATCAGCCTCGTCCTGTTCCCGATGTCCGATCCCGGCGTTACGGTGAAGACAGTCACCCTGATCAACGGCAGCCAGGAGTTCTGCCAGTGTTTCTTTGACGACGTCATCGTGCCGAAGAACGACCTCGTCCACCGGGAAAACCAGGGTTGGGCGGTCGGCAAGCGGCTGCTTCAACACGAACGAATGCCGGCGGCGCAGCGGACGTCACCCCCTGCGCTTGACGGCATCGCGAAGCACTACGCGGGCGAGGCGGGCGGCAGGATCGGGGACACGGCGCTACGCGAGCAGGTGTTAGGCATCAACATGGACGCGCGGGCGTTTCGGCTCACCCAGCGCCGCGCGGCGGAAGAGAGGGAAGGCGCGACGCCGACGTTCGTGACGTCGATGTTCAAGTACTACAACTCCGAGCTGACCACCCGCCACATGGAGTCGCTTACCCGCATGTGCGGCACCCAGGGCCTGGGTTGGGAAGGTGCTGCGTTCACGGACGAAGAACTGGCGAATACCCGCGCCTGGCTACGCGCCAAGGGGGGCACGATCGCCGCCGGTAGCTCGGAGATTCAGCTCAACATCATTGCCAAACGCGTACTGGGGCTTCCCGACTGACTTGCAGACGCAGAAAGGGCCACCCGACGGGCAGCCCTTTCCAACTTGGCCCGGCGACTATCAGGCCGCCGCTTCTTCGCTCGATTCCCCTGCGCGCACTTCCGGGAGTTCCTCTCCCTCGGTACGGGCCACCAGTGCCGTAACGGTCAGGTCGCTCGTCACGTTTACGGATGTCCGGCACATGTCGAGGATCCTGTCCACGGCGATATACAAACCGATCGCTTCGAGCGGCAATCCCAATACGGTCAGGATCAACGTGATGGCCACCAGGCTCGCCGCAGGGATCCCGGCAACGCCTACGGACGTCAACAACGCCAGCAGCACCACCAGGAACTGGTCTACGACAGTCAGGTCCGCGCCGAACGCCTGCGCGATGAAGATCACGACGACGCACTCGAACAGCGCCGTGCCATCCATGTTTACCGTCGCGCCCAATGGCAGCACGAAACTCGTCGTGCCTTCCGAGACGCCGGCTCGCCGGGCGCTGCTGAGTGTCACGGGCAACGTGGCGGAGGACGATGCGGTGGAAAACGCCATGAGCTGCGCAGGCATGATGCGACCGTAGTAGGCATACGGCCTGACTCCACCGACGAAACGCAGAAGCAGCGGCAGGGTCACGAAGAAGTGCGTCGCGAGCGCCAGCAGGACGGTGAGGGTGAACCAGGCGAGGGCCTCCAGGAGCGTCTCCAGCGGCACCTGCAGCAACGCCTTGCCCACGAGGGCGAATACGCCGTACGGCGCGAACAACAGGACCCACCGGGTGATCCGGATCATCACGTCGTGGATGCCGGTCCATAGATTGGTCAGCGTATCCCTTGGCGGACCTTCGATGCGCGCCATGAAATAGCCGAACACGACGCTGAAGAAGATCAGCGCGAGAAGCTCCATGTTCACGGCCGCCGCGAAGATGTTGTCCGGGACGGCTCGCGAGATCACCTCCACGAGGTCGCCGGCATCGCGTCCTTCGACGCGCGTCAACTGGTCAGAGACGTCCGGCATGTTCTCGGAGAGCGCCTTGACCGACTCGCCGCCCCCGGGGTTGATCACATTGACGAGCACCAGGCCCGTGAAGACCGCGATCAGTCCCGTCGCGACATAGAAACCCACCGTCTTGCCGCCGACCCGGCCGAAGTTCTCGCGCCCCGCCATGTTGTGAACGCCCATGATGATCGACGACACGATCAGGGGCACCACGATCATCTTCAGGGCGTTGAGGAACAGGCCCCCGAAGAAGTCGAAGATTTCGACCAGTGACGCACCGAGCACCATGGTCTCGTCATCGGCCACAAGGCTGACCAGGACAGCCAGGGCCAGCGCCACCGCTATCTGCCAATGCAGAGGCGCGTTCACGATTCGGGACCAGATGCCCGCGTCCCTTGATTCCTCTTGCGCCATCGTCCTCCCCTCGAAACCAAATGCCGGTCGCAGTCTATACCGGAACCAGCCGCTCGCGCCCATTCCCGTTCGAAAAGGGGCGAACAACGACGATCCACATGCCACCCGGAAAGAACCGTTCGCGTTCCATTGGCGCTTGGCTTGGTCTGCTCTCTATACTCTCCAGAATGAGCCAGTCACGTCTTAATCCCTTCGTTCCCGGTCGAGGCGCATTGCCACCATATCTGGCCGGTCGCGAGGCCGAGCAGCAGACGCTTATGGGCCTTCTTGCCTACGTCGAAGCTGGCCGAGGCGCACCCCGGGATGTTGTGCTTTGCGGACCCCGGGGCAACGGCAAGACCGTCCTTCTTCGCTGGTTTCAGCGCGAGATCGCGGCGCGCGGTAACCAGATTGACTTGCTGTGGCGCACACCGAGCGACCTGCCGAGCGTGGACGCGCTAGCGACCACCCTGGTGCCGCCCAGGCGCTTCAGGTCCATGCTGCCGGATACGCTTTCGCTGTCGGTCGGCGTTGGGCGCGCGGGTTGGGACCTGAAGAACAACGCCGGCACCTTGGCGGAACTATTGACGGTTCGTTGCGGACAGCGACCCTTGGTGGTCCTGCTCGACGAGGCTCACACTTTGGATCCAGTCGTCGGCCAAGCCCTTCTGAACGCGAGCCAGTCGGCCAGCGGGGTCGCGCCTTTTCTTCTCGTGCTCGCGGGCACGCCGGGCCTGGAACCGCGCCTCCATGCCATGTCCGCGACGTTCTGGGACCGGGCTGAACACCTGGCCATTGGCCTGCTCGAACGAACCGCGTCCGCTGACGCCTTGACGCGACCGTTCGGCACCGAATCCCCATCAGTGACATTCGAGGAGGTCGCCTTGCAGCAAGTCCTCGATGACAGTCAGTGTTACCCATACTTCCTTCAGTTGTTCGGGGCCGCGCTATGGGACGTTGTCGTGGCGGACAACAAGCAAGTCATCGACGAATCCGTCGTGGCGCGCGCCACCACCATCTTCGATGAAAAAAAGGGAACCTATTACCGTCATCGGCGTAACGAACTTCAACGGGCGGGCTTGCTCCACGTCGCGAGGGCGTTCGCCAACGCGTTTGGCGAGCGCGCCACGATGTCGCAAGCGGAAGTGGACGAAGTCATCGTTCGCGCGCAAACAGATGTCCTCACCGATGCACCAAGCGATGCGAGCGCCCCGGAACCGCTTGATCACGCATCGCCAATTCGCGTTCGCGACCATCTGGCCGCAGTTGGCTACGTCTGGAATCCGCCGGGCGAGAACGATGTATGGCAACCAGGCATTCCAAGCCTCATGCGGCACATTGGAACCGCCGCGACGGCCGCGACCTAACCGACTTCGATCATTTCGAAGTCTTCCTTCCCGACTCCGCACTCCGGGCACACGAAGTCGTCCGGTATGTCCTCCCAGGCGGTCCCTGGCGGGATGTCTTCGTACTCGCAGCCTTCGGCTTCGTCATAGATCCAGCCGCAGACAATGCATTGCCATTTCTTCACGGGGCGACTCTCAAGCCCGGGTCTTCACACGCACTGGTCCCGGCGCGATGCACGACGCCCTTGCCAGCAATGTTCTAACATCTTCGGTTCCCGCCAGGGGCCCGACTCATCGATTGTCCGCGACATCATGATCCGGGCGGCCGGACGGAAGGGCGAATGCTACCGCTAAACGTTCCCGCTCGATAATGAAAGACCGCCTATCCGCCTACGCGCAACTCATGCGCCTCGACAAACCGGTCGGCACCCTTTTGCTGGTGTGGCCTACGTTGGCCGCGCTGTGGATTGCCGCGGAGGGAGTCCCACCGCTGCCAATCCTCCTCGCCTTCGTGGTCGGAACGTTCGTGATGCGCTCTGCGGGCTGCGTCATCAACGACATCGCTGACCGGAACTTCGATGGCCGCGTGGCGCGAACGCATGACCGCCCGCTACCGGCAGGGCGCGTTTCTCTCGTCGAGGCGTTCGCGCTGTTCGGCGTTCTCCTCCTTCTCGCGCTCGCCATCGTGATGACGCTCAACACCGCAACCCAGCTACTCGCCGCGGCAGGTGTCCTAATCACCATCATATATCCGTTCCTGAAGCGATGGACGCACTGGCCGCAGGTCGTCCTCGGCGCAGCATTCAGTTGGGGCATACCCATGGCGTTTACGGCCGTCACCGGCAGCCTGCCCCTCATCGCATGGGTGCTTTTTGCCGCCAGCGCCGTTTGGATCATCGCCTACGACACGCAGTACGCGATGGTCGATCGCCGTTTCGACCTGGACATCGGGCTCAAGTCCTCCGCCATCCTTTTCGCCAACCTCGACCGGGCCATCATCGGTGTGTTGCAGTGCCTGGCGCTCGTCCTGTTCTTGGTCGCTGGAGTGCAGGCCGGTTTCCGGCATGCCTTCTTCGCGGCGCTCGTGGCAGCCGGCGGGCTTTTCGTTTACCACCAGTGGTTGATCCGGGATCGCGAGGAAAGCGCCTGCTTCAAGGCCTTCCGCAACAACGTCTGGGTGGGTTTCGCGTTGTTCGCCGGCGCTGCGATCGAGTGCCAGGCACTGGCATGATCGACCGCCTGATCGACGTCATCGGCCGTTCAGCCGCGTGGCTCACGCTTGCCATGGTGGCAGTCACCTGCGTGACGCTGATCCTCCGTTACGGCTTCGACATGGGCGCGATCATGTTGCAGGAGTCCGTGCTCTACATGCATGGCGCCGTCTTCATGCTCGGCTTCTCCTATACGCTGCAGCATGACGAGCACGTCCGGGTGGACCTCGTGTACAGCCGCATGTCCGACCGCAGGCGGAGCATGGTGAACCTTGCAGGACACCTCGTCCTCATGACGCCGCTCTGCCTGGCCCTCACTTTCTTCAGTGTCGACTACGTCGCGAACTCCTGGTCGATCCTGGAAGGCTCCCAGGAAGTTGACGGAATACGCGGCGTCTACCTGCTGAAGACCTTGATCCCCGCGTCTGCCTGCCTGCTGCTGCTGCAGACCGGCCTGCTCGCCACCCGGGAAGTACGACGGTTGACGACCAAGGGGGGCAACCCCACAGACATCGCGCATGGCTGAATACCTGCCGCTCATCATGTTCGCGGCGGTGTTCGTCACGCTGCTCGCCGGCTACGCGGTCGCCCCGACACTGGCCGGCGTGGCGCTGCTGTTCGCCTTCGGCGGCGCCCTGTTCGGCGTCTTCGATCTCGGCGATCTCGGTTTCCTGTCCAACCGCATCTTCGGCATCATCACGAACCAGACGCTGATCGCGGTACCCCTGTTCGTGCTGATGGGCGTGACGCTGCAACGCACGCACATCGCCGAGACGCTGCTGAAGAGTCTGTCGGCTCTGCTAGGTTCCGCGCGCGGCGGCCTCGGCATGGCAGTCACCGTGGTCGGCATGCTGATGGCGGCCAGTACCGGCATCGTCGGCGCCACCGTGGTCACCATGGGGCTCATCTCGCTGCCGGCGATGCTGCGCCAGGGCTACGACAGCAGGCTTGCCACCGGCACCATCTGCGCCACCGGAACGCTGGGCCAGATCATCCCGCCTTCGATCGCGCTGGTGTTGCTCGGCGATGTGCTGTCGAGCGCATATCAACAGGCGCAACTGACCCAGGGCGTCCTTTCGCCGAAGACCGTATCGGTGGGCGACCTGTTCGCCGGCGCACTGGTACCCGGCCTGGTCCTGGTGGTCATGTACCTGATCTACATCGGCGCGGTCGCGTTCTTCAGGCCGGAGCGCGCGCCCGGCGCCAACCGCGATACGGGCAGCGACCCGCAGGGATTGCCCGATGCCCGCCGGGACCTGTTCCTCGGACTCGTGCCACCGCTCGCGCTCATTGTCGCGGTGCTCGGATCCATTCTCGGCGGCTACGCGACGCCTACCGAAGCGGCGGGCGTCGGCGCGGCGGGAGCTCTGCTCCTCGGGGCCGCCTACCGGGCGTTGTCCGTGAACGTGCTGCGGGAGATCGCGCTGTCCACGCTCAAGACCACGTCCATGGTCTTCCTCATCCTCGTCGGCGCCTCGGTTTTCTCTCTCGTGTTCCGGGGCTACGGCGGCGATGAACTGGTGCAGGGCGTGTTCGCGGACATGCCGGGCGGGGCGTGGGGCGCCATGGCCATCGTCATGGCGACGATATTCCTGCTCGGCTTCGTGCTCGACTTCATCGAAATCACCTACGTCGTGGTGCCGATCGTGGGTCCCGTGCTGCTCTCGATGGGAATCGATCCGATCTGGCTGGGGGTCATGATCGCCGTCAACCTGCAGACGTCGTTCCTCACGCCCCCCTTCGGGTTCTCTCTTTTCTATTTGCGAGGCGTGACGCCACCCGAGGTGCAAACCGTGGACATCTACCGCGGCGTCGTTCCGTTTATCGTGGCGCAACTCTGCATGCTGCTGCTGCTCGTCGCGGCACCGCAACTCGCCACATGGTTACCCGGGGTTCTCTACTAAAGGAACCAGACGGTTACCGCGCATTGAGGTAGGCCTGCTCCGTCACGGCATGGTACTCGCGCATGTCGTTGAGAAAGTTCGTGTACGAGTCGAGGATGCGCTGCGACAGTTCGTCGTCTTCGCCCGCGGACTCCGCCAGAACTTCGGCGGACAACCGCCGAAACTCGTCGAGCACTTCGTCCGGCAGGCGCCGGATCTCCACGCCGTGTTCGTCGACCAGGGTCCTGAGCGAGTCCGCGTTGCGCGCCGTGAATTCGTCCAGCATGTCCTGGTTGATCGCCCGGCAGGCGGTCTCGAGGATCATCCTCAGGTCGTCGGGCAACGTGTCTAGCGCATCCCGGTTGACGATGGCCTCGATGGTAGGGCCGGGTTCATGCCAACCCGGGTAGTAGTAATAGCGCGCGATCTCCTGGAATCCGAAAGCGAGGTCGTTGTATGGCCCGACCCACTCGGTGGCGTCGATCACGCCGGTCTGCAGCGACGTGAAGATCTCGCTCCCCGGCAGGCTGACGGCGACGCCACCGGCGCGCTGGAAGACCTCGCCCCCAAGTCCCGGGATGCGCATCTTGAGGCCCTGGAGGTCGGCGGGGGTATTGATTTCCTTGTTGAACCAGCCCGCCATCTGCACACCCGAGTTGCCCGCGGCCATCGGGACGACACCGAATCGGCCGTATAGCTCCCGCCACAACTCGAGCCCCCCGCCGTGATACAGCCATGCGTTCATCTCCTGGGCGGTCAAGCCGAAGGGCACCGTCGCGAAAATGGCGGCGATCGGGGCCTTGCCGCGCCAGTAATAGGCGGCGCCGTGGCCCATTTCGGCGCTGCCTTCGGATACGGCGTCGAATACCTCGAACGCCGGGACCAGTTCGTTGGCGGCGTATACCTTGATCTTGAGCCGGCCGGCCGACATGACGTCCACCATTTCCGCGAGCCGCTCGGGCGCGGTGCCGAGGCCCGGCAGGTTCTTCGGCCAGGTCGTGACCAGCTTCCACTCGAATTTCGAGGGCTCGGGCGCGGCCTGCGCCTCCGCGTCCTGAGACTCCTCCGGTGCGCACGCGCAAAGCAACACTGCAAACGCGGTCGCCAATCCCATCGCCCAGGTATCCGTGGCCCTGTTCAATCCAGCGTCTCCAGTTTTGCGTAACCCAACATCAGCCATTTCGTTCCCTCCTTCCTGAAATTCACTTCAATCCGCGCGCGCTCGCCGTTGCCCTCGCTCTGCAGCACGATGCCCTCGCCGAACTTGCCGTGGCGCACGCGCTGCCCGATCCGCAATGCCCCCGCGGAATCTTCCAGCTTCGACCCCGTGCCGGTCTTGCGCACCGGCCCGGACACGGCCCCGCCCATCCGGACTTCCTCCAGGGTGTCCGCCGGAATCTCGAGCAGGAATCGCGACGGGCGGTTGATCGATTCGGTACCGAAGAAGCGCCGAATCTGCGCATACGTGAGATAGAGCTGGCGCATGGCGCGCGTGACTCCGACGTAGGCGAGGCGGCGCTCCTCCTCCATGCGGCCGGGTTCCTCTGCCGACCTGCGATGTGGAAACAGTCCTTCCTCAAGGCCGGTGAGGAACACCAGTGGGAATTCGAGCCCCTTGGCGGAATGCAGCGTCATCATCTGTACCGCCGCGCCACCCGCGGTCTGGTATTCGCCAGCCTCGAGTGCGGCGTGATCGAGGAACTGGTCGAGATCCGACTCCTCCTCGTCGGCCTCGCCCCGGGGGTCGACGGGAAACGTCCTCACTGCCCTGAACTGCCGGCATGCGGTCACCAGTTCCTCCAGGTTTTCCTTGCGCGCCAGTCCCCGCTCGCCCGGCTCCTTTCCGTGGTAATCCATGAGGCCGCTGGCATCGATGCAGTGACGGGCGATCTCGTCCAGTTCCGCGCGCTGCAGCGTCTCCGACATCGTATCGATCTCTTCGATGAAGTTGCGCAGCACGGTCGCCATTCTGCCGCCGATCTCGCCGCTGGCGATGCCGTCCTTGGCCGCCTGCCAGAGCGATATGTCGTTTGTCCGCGCCACCGCGCGCACGCTGTCGATGGTCCGTTCTCCAATGCCCCGGGGCGGGACATTGACCACCCGCTCGAAGGCGACATCGGCATGGCGCTGGTTCATCAGCCGCATGTAGGCCAGCGCGTTCTTGACTTCGGCCCGTTCGAAGAAGCGCAAACCCCCGTAGATGCGATAGGGGATGCCAGCCATCAGAAAGGCTTCTTCCAACACGCGGGATTGCGCATTCGACCGGTAGAGCACCGCGACCTCGTCCGGCGCTCCATCGCGCAGCCACTCGCGGGTGCGGTCCGCCACGAATCGTGCTTCGTCGACTTCGTTGAACGCGGCGTAGACCTTGACCGGCTCACCGCCCCCAGCAGAAGTCCACAGGGACTTGCCAAGGCGGCCCAGGTTGTTGCCAATCAGCCCGTTGGCCGCGTCCAGGATCTTGCTGGTCGAGCGGTAGTTCTGTTCCAGTCGGATGATCCCGGTGTCCTTGAAGTCGTCCGAGAACCGCTGGATGTTCTCGATCTTCGCGCCCCGCCAGCCGTAGATCGACTGATCGTCGTCCCCCACCGCCATGACGTTGCCGGTGTTCCCGGCAAGCAGCCGCAGCCACGCGTACTGAATCGTGTTGGTGTCCTGGAACTCATCCACCAGGAGCTGCCCGAAGCGGCGCCGGTAGTGCGTGAGCAGGGCGTCGTTGTCGCGCAGGAGCTCGTGGCATCGCAGCAGCAGTTCGGCGAAGTCCACCAGGCCGCCGCGGGCGCAGGCGGCCTCGTAGGCCTCGTAGAGTCGCTTCAATGTCCTGGACGAAAAGTCGTCGCTGCCCGGTATCTCGTCAGGCCTGCGGCCGCGATCCTTCTGTGCGTTGATGAACCCGGCCACCTGGCGCGCCGCCCAGGATGCCTCGTCCAGCTCCTGTGCCTTGATGACACGCCGGATCAGGCGCAGCTGGTCGTCGGCGTCGATGATCTGGAAGTTCTGCGGCAGTCCCGCATCCTCCCAGTGCATGCGCAGAAGTCGGTGGGCAATGCCATGAAAAGTTCCCACCCACATGCCTCGCCCGGGCATGTCGAGCAGGGTTTCCGCTCGGGAGCGCATTTCCGCCGCAGCCTTGTTGGTGAACGTGACCGCGAGTACGCCCTGGGGGCTCAATCCCTCCACCCGCACCAGCCACGCGATGCGGTGCACCAGCACGCGGGTCTTGCCGCTGCCGGCGCCGGCGACGACCAGGAGGTTTCCCAGGGGGGCGGTAACGGCTTCCCGCTGCCGCTCGTTCAGAGGCCCGATGATGCTCGATACGTCCAACCGCTACTCGACGGTGACGGATTTCGCCAGGTTTCGCGGCTGGTCCACGTCCGTGCCCTTCAACACCGCCACGTGGTAGGCGAGCAGTTGCAGCGGAACCGTGTAGACGATTGGCGCCACGGCGTCGTGCACGTTCGGGACTTCGATGACGGTGAGGCCGGGGCCCTCGCGAAAACCCGCTTCCGCATTGGCGAAGACGTAGAGTTGGCCACCCCGGGCGCGCACTTCCTGCAGGTTCGACTGGATCTTGCGCAAGAGATCGTTGTTCGGTGCCACGGCCACCACCGGCATCGCCTCGGTCACCAGCGCGAGCGGCCCGTGTTTCAGCTCCCCGGCGGGGTAGGCTTCCGCGTGGACGTAGGAGATCTCCTTCAGTTTCAGCGCGCCTTCCAGCGCGACCGGGAGTTGCGGGCCGCGGCCGAGGAACAGGGCATGCTGCCGGGCGACGAACTCCTCGGCAAGCTCCTGCAGGCGAGGCTCAAGCTGGAGGACTTCCTCGATGGCATCATCGAGTCCGTGCAGTGCCTGCACGAGTTCCGCCTCGGTCTTCGGGCTCATTCCATGTCGGCGTCCGAGCAGGATGGTCAGCATCAAGAGGTCCGCAAGCATGGCGGTAAACGCCTTCGTGGACGCGACGCCGAACTCCGCACCCGCTTGCAGCATGATGGCCATGTCCGACTCGCGCACGATGGTGCTCGTCGCGACGTTGCAGATTGCCAGGATATGGCGAAACCCGATGTCCTTCGCAATACGCAGGGCCGCGAGCGTATCCGCTGTTTCTCCTGACTGCGAAGTAGTCACGAACAGGCTGCCTGGGGGTACCACGACGGGGCGATAACGCCATTCGCTCGCGATCTCGACCTGGCAGGAGATGCCCACGTATTCCTCGATCCAGTGCTTGGCCACGCAGCCGGCGTAATAGGCCGTGCCACACGCGACAATGGTCACAGCCTCGGTGTCGTCAAGGATGCTCGCAGTGCGCACGCCGAACGCGCGCTCCAGCACGCGGGCGCGCCCGATCCGTCCTTCCAGCGTGTTTCGCACAACCTGAGGCTGCTGGTGAATCTCGCGCTGCATGTAGTGGCGGTAATTGCCCCGGTCCGCCTCTTCCGGCGCATGCTCGACCCGCACCGTGGAACGCACGACGTTCTCGTCGTTCACGTTCCACACCTCTATCCCCTCCGGACGCACGTCGATCAGGTCGCCTTCCTCGAGCAGGATGAATCGATCCGTCACGGGCCGCAACGCAAGCACATCCGACGCGATGAAATTCTCACCGAAACCGACCCCGACCACCAGCCCACTCCCGGCCCGTGCGGCGACAATGCGGCCCGGCTCATCGCGGCACAGGACACCAATGGCATATTTTCCGTCGAGACGCTTGAGCGCCGCGCGCACCGCTTCCAGCAGGTCTCCCGTCCGCTCGTAGCATTGATCGATAAGGTGGACGATCACCTCGGTGTCCGTCTCGGACGTGAACTCGTACCCATTCTCGACCAACTCCTCCCTTAAGGGCTCGAAGTCCTCGATGATGCCGTTGTGGACGAGCGCTATCCGGTTTGACGATACGTGGGGATGGGCATTGCACTCGACCGGCGGACCATGGGTCGCCCAGCGCGTATGCGCGATGCCGGCAGTGCCAAGAACGGGGCGTGTCCTCACACTGTCGACCAGCGCCTGCACCTTGCCGACTGCGCGCCGGTGGACGAATTCCGCCGCGCCGTTGCCGTCCGAACCGACGATCGCCAAACCGGCGGAGTCATAGCCGCGATATTCGAGGCGCTGTAGTCCCTCAAGCAGAATGCCCGAGACATCCCGGCTCGACACCGCGCCAACAATGCCGCACACGACGCTATTCGTCCGCGAGGGGCTTCCCCTCGCGCTCCTCGTTCGGGCGGCTCCCCTCGCGTTTCTTCCGGTCCTGGGGCGAACGCCACTTCTTGATGTTGCGTTGCCTGCTGCGCCCCACGGCCAAGTCTTTCTCCTCCACGGGAACAGTGATCGTCGACCCCGCACCGACATATGCGTCGTCGCCGATCTCGACCGGAGCCACGAGCGTGGCATTGGTGCCCACGAATACGCGGTCGCCAATCGACGTTTCGTGTTTATCCACGCCGTCGTAGTTGCACGTGATCGCGCCGGCGCCGATGTTGCAGTCGTCGCCAACCTCCGCATCGCCCAGGTACGCGAGGTGGCTTGCCTTGGTGCCCGCTCCGAGACGCGCTTTTTTCGTCTCCACGAAGTTGCCGATCTTGACGCCTTCGCCGAGTTGCGTCCCTGGCCGAAGGCGCGCAAACGGACCGATCATCGAACTCCGTTCTATGCGCGCACCGTCGATCACGGTATTCGCCTCCACGCTCACATCGTCGCCGAGGACCGCATCCCGGATGAAGCAATTGGGACCGATCGAGACGCGCTCGCCGAGGACCACTTCGCCCTCGAACACGGAATTAACGTCGATGGTGCAATCCGGTCCCGCCTTTAGTGTCCCGCGCAGGTCGAACCGGGCGGGATCCCGAAACGTCACGCCTTCCCGCATGAGTGCTTCGGCGCGCCGCTGCTGAAAGCGCCGCTCGGCTGCCGCAAGCTGTACCCGATCATTCACCCCGGCATAGTCCTCGAACGACGGCGCCTTGATACCCATGACCGGGACGCCTTCAGACTGCGCTGCGGCTACGATGTCCGTCAGGTAGAACTCGCCCTGGGTATTGTCGCTGCCGAGGCCCGCCAGCAGGCGCTTGAGCGCGACCGCTGGCGCCGCGAGGATCCCCGTATTGATCTCTGTGACGCGACGCTCGGCGTCTGAAGCGTCCGCATCCTCCACGATGGCCGCAACGCTGTCGTCATCGTTGCGGAGCACCCGACCAAGCCCCGCCGGGTCTGCAGCGTCGGCCGTGACGACCGCGATGCAACCGCCTTCGGCGCTCGCAGCCGCGCACTGCGCCAATGTCTGCCCGTCCGCCAGCGGGACATCGCCGTAGACCACCAACACCGTCGCGTTGTCGTCCACATGCGGTATGGCCTGAGATGTCGCGTGCCCCGTGCCGAGTTGCTCTGTCTGTTCAATCCAGTTGAGATCCGAGCCATCGGCACACCGTGAAGCGACCTCTTTGCCATCCCGGCCGACAACCACATGCACCTGCGCCGGGTTGAGTTCCCGGGCGGTCTGAAGCACGTGTGCGAGCAGGGGCTGGCCGGCGATTTCGTGCAGCACCTTGGCCCGGCTGGACCGCATGCGCTTGCCCCGGCCCGCAGCCAGAACGACGATTTCCAGATTCGATGTGGGTTTGGAAATGGTCGGGCGCCCCCTTCTGCGACGCGACGGGAATGCAGGGATTATAGGGGCGCATAGGTGGGAATGCTTAGCCGTCCGTTGGGAAGCGTGTCATTCGAAGACTCGATCGTAGGCAAGTTAATACCCGTGTCCTTGCGCGGCGCCTACCACACCGCCTCACGGAAGTTGGGACTCTATGTTTCACCCTCCAAACTTGTCTTGGACCCGGCAACGGTGGCGGTGCGCAGTACTTCCTCCCATGAGCGCGATCCTGTCGATCAACATAGACGAGCTTCTACATTGGCGCACCGTGGAGGCGGAGCGTGTGGAATTCAAGGCGACTTGGGACCCGGAGACGACCGGCCCCCCAAGTCATCCGGACCATTTGCACTTTCGCCAACGACTACCACAACCTGAACGGCGGAGAATTGTGATCGGGGTCGAAGAAGAGGACAGCCGTAGGGTCCTACCGTCCCGAGGCATGACCGCAGATGCTATCGACCGCGCTCAGCGTTGGATTCGAGGCCAATGCAATCGAATGGATCCTCCTCATCCTCTCGTTCTATCTCCCAAGCCTGTTGGTGACCGACATGTCTTGGTGGTCCATGCACCTTGGAGCGAAATGCGCCCCCACCGCGCCCCGGGCTTTGGTTGAGGGTGAATCAATGAACTATTTGATCCGCCTGGGTCGGCTCCGGCTGGTCGCTGTCGTATCCACGGTCTCGAAGCAGTCCACCTTCCGAGTTGGCAGGGGATACGTGCCCATCTCTTAGTGCGCAATATATGCACATGAGACTATCGTTGAAGAAGTAGTTGGACCTTACTGTTCTCTATACGTCGACAGATACCTAGGTCGTCGAGGCTGAGTTGGGGCGCTATCAGCGCCAGCGGTCCATGAAGGGCGCAACGCAAAGAACTATTGTGATGATCTATGTTATCTACGACAAAGGACAAATCCGAAATGTCGCCACCCAACGAGTATCGCGCGACATCCAAATACGGAATCCGATACCAAGTGAAGTGACCAAAATCTGGTCGATTTCTCAGCGTACTGCAGAATGTACGCAGTTCATCTTTTGCCTTTCGACTAATCGCGTCCGGAGCAAAAGTCGCGATCCAACCAATTGCGCCACCCCTTAGGTCTTGAGTGAGCGGAACGGGGGATGTATCGAAGTTGTCACGAAATGCAGCCAATTCGGCAGCGAATAGCCGGTTCAGCATATCGTTGGCGTAGGATGTAGATATTGACATTCGTCTGCGACAAATATGGTTAATATCAAGTAAATTGGTTGTTGGCCGATAGGATTAATATTGCCGCAATGCGCCGGGCAGTGTCGGTGAAGTGCCAGGCTTCTTCCGCATGGAGCGCGCGACCAAGAACGATTTGTTCGCGATAGGAAAGCCACTTCTTCAGGACTTGGTAGCCGCCGAGGCGGTAGTTCCAAACAGCGGCAGGGACGTTGTGCCAGAACGCTTTGTCATTGAGATAGATGTCGAAGGTCGTTGTTCCGAGTGCGGCGCCGCTCATCGCTTCGCGTTCGTCGGAGGAGAGGTTACGCTCTACGGCGCGTCCTTGCCCCGGCATAACGGCGTCGCCTCGGCCGTGATGGCCCCATCCAGCGACTACCGCGAAGTCGTCACCCGCCATGTTCCGCCCGTCGGTCGTGGCGGGAACGGCAATCACCGCGATATCCGGCCGCAGTGGCCCGTGCGTAACGCCCATAACCCGTGTGTCGGTATCGAGCAAGGCCGCAAGCTCACGACCGCGCGCGGCTGATCGGGCGAGTTCCTCCGCAGGCGCTTTCTCGTCGCCATCCGGCCAGCCCCGTAACGGAATACGCGGCCATTCCATGCGCAACGCCCCGGCATTGGCTTCGCGATAGGATGGATCGTGCAACACGGCAAGGACATGGTGGAAAAGGTCTTCGACCCCTGCGGCGACGTGATCAAGGTAGCGCTGCGTCGTTGCCGAGAGATTGGCTCGGCGCACACTATTTCCATCTTCTCCTATTCCGTCATCCAAAACCCAGGCGGGAAAGTAACTGGAAAGGCCATTTCCAAGGTTATCCGCCAGATGTCGGACAAGGGTTCCGCGCGAGAACTCTTCCTTGGCTTGGCGTTCGCGCGCTTCAATCCAAAGGCTCCCCTCAAACACATGCGGCCGATAGTCAGCCCGCTTCTCATCAAGCAGCTTTGTGTCCTTTTCCCAATAGAGCCAACGGTTATCGAATGGCCGGTAGGCGAATCGGATGAATCCAGACTCATCTGGGCCACCGCGTTCCAGCAACGCGCCCCGCACGGCGCGAGCGTCGAACCGCGCCGTCGTTCCCATGACTGCAGGGTAGCGCCGCGCGATCTCCTCGTGGCTCAATTTCGAATCGAAGTAATCCGCGACGCGCCCGCGAAGTCGCTCCAGATCGACATCGACGAGGAACCCGTCACGGCTCGTCTTGACACCGGGAAACGACACGGGGAACAGATCGGGCAGCGAAGGCCAGCCAAACCAATCGGCGCTCACGGCCGTTGGCACGAAAGGAAGACCGAGCGGCAAAACGGGCTTGATTTCTTCGTAGAGCGCACCCGGAGATGTGTCCACCGTCGCGGTCAATTCGGACGGCTTTGCTTCACCCCAGAGATGCCGGAACTCAACCCTCTCAGTGGCTTTGTGGTCTGATTTGCGCACCAACGTCGTAATCGCGGTACCGACTTGGATGCCGACCGGATCGCTCTCGGTTGAGAATATGCTCGGATCGGGCGAGCCGTCCGGTGCGACTTTGCCGGTCTTGAACCTATCGCCATTGAGACAGTCGATCCGCACCGCATCGAACGCCTCCAGATAGCGCTCCCGCATGCCCGTGAACGAGAGGCCGTCGAGCCAAGAGTAATTGGAAATGAAGCAAACCACGCCTTGACCGGTCTCCTTCGCAATGCGCCGTTCGGCCATGCGGAAGAAGCGGACGTAGAGATCGTTCAGACCTTGGCCTTCCGGCCGACGTACCCGCCTTGTCGAGCGGTAGGACTGCGACAGCTCCCGCTCCTCGTCCACCGCCACGCCGGCGAAGCCGTTGTATGGTGGGTTGCCGAGTATCACGAGGATCGGTGTTTGCTGTTTCACCCGTTCTGCTTGGTCGCGCTCCTCCTCTAATTCGGGGAAGGGTAGCGTCTTGTTCACGCGCGGCTCCCAGCCGGTAAGTGCGTTGGTGAGGAAAACGCCCGCCCGCTCCGCTCCATCGTCGGCGAGCGGCGCGTCCAGATCCTGCATCGTGATGCCAACCTGCAAGTGCGCGACTACGAAAGGCGCGGGCATGATCTCGAAGCCGAATACCCGCTGGGTTGCCGCCAGCTTCACCCTCGCCCCGGCCAGCGCGCCAAGACCCTGTCCTTCCAGATTGGCCGCGATCCGACGCAGTACCTCCGCGAGATATGCCCCGGTGCCACAGCAAGGATCAAGTACATAGACGTTCTCTCCGGCCAGCCCTTCCGAGATACCCAAATCGTCCTTCAGCGCCTTGTCGACGCGGCCGACCATGTAGCGAACCACTTCCACCGGCGTGTACCAGACGCCGAGCTGCTTGCGGAGCGCCGGATCGAAGGCTTCGAGGAAGGGCTCGTAGAAATAGGGAACCGCCTCGCCTTCATTGAAGCGCGAGAAGAAGGCCGGTCGGTCTACCCGATCAAGCGCGGCGGCGGTCCAGTCGAGCACCTCGACGAGGCCGAGCAGTTGCAGCCGTCCGGGCAGCGACAGTTCTTGGAACAAGGCCGCGAGTACCGGTGCTCGCAAATGCCAGGCGGCAGTGCGCCAGTCAAATCCGCTGGTCGGAGACTGACTCTGCCGCGCCCATAAGACCCACGCGGAGAAGATGCCGTAGAACAATGTCTGCACGAGCGTCGAGAAGAAGAAACGTGCGCCACGCTCCCCTTCGAAGCGGACGCCGAGTGCGTCTTCCAAGGCTGTGCGAACGACCGCCAGCGCCGGTTCATCGCCCGCCGCCTGTACCCGCACCAGCCCGTCGCGTGCATAGGAAGCGAGCAGCCACGCCAAGTCTCTTGGCTCGGCAAGCGCAGCGCGGTGCGACAAGGCGCGAGAGAGATATTCACCCAGACCTGCACCGACTTCGCGGGCAAAAGCGCGAGGGCGCTCCAGCTTGTGGCCAAAGTCTTCTGCGCTCTCCGCCAGCCGCAAGGTCTCGAGCTTCGCCGGGCAACCTTTCGCGTCCTCTCCGACCAACACGAAATCACGGGTGTTCGTCACCAGCACCAGTCGATATTGGCCCCAATAACGGCTGACCTGATCTCCTGCCGCCGTGATCCAAGCGTCGTCGTCCGCCGTCTTCGCCTCCACCACCCCGGACTCCGGCATCTGACCTTCTCGAGGCTGGCCGCGCCTCACTTGTTTCGCCCCATACAGGCCAAAATCGGGATGGCCCGCGCCCTGGTCTGCCAGTTCACTGACGCAAAACACCTTCGGCTTGAGCGTCGCGCCCACAGCGTTCAGCAGATTGGCGAGCGGGCCATAGGTCGAGAGTTCGCCCGTTGCCCCGCCGGAGGCGCGCACCCGTCTCAGGTCGGCGAAATACGCTTCAACGGCTGTTATGAGTTTTGTGTTCGCTGCCGCCATAAATCTCGTTCCAGTCGAGCGATGCCTCAAACGCAAGGGGCAACGGGTGCCTCGTGCGGAACAACCAATGAAGGCATGGTACGCGATAGCGACCAAAGCCGAATGGTCTTCACCCGCAGACGTCGGTCTTTGGAAGATGTCGAACCCGGCGTTAACTCCGTGCCCACACCGCCGCTTCGCGGGCGAGGCAGCGTTCGAGCCATGCGTCAAGGTGCGGCTGCTGTGAGAAGTCGATGTTTGCGGCACGCGCCCAAGCGAAGACGCTCGCAACGTTGAGATCAGCAACGGTGAACGCGTTGCCGAGCAGGTAGTCGCCGCCTGCCAAAGCGTCGTTCAGCACGTTGAAAGGCTTTTGCAGCGTGTCGATGCCCGCCTTGGCGGCTTCCGGGTCTTTCTCGTGGCCCCGCAAACCCCGCGCTTTCAGCAGCACGTCGAGCAGCGTGACTTCCACCGCAGTCATGACCCAGAACGACCAGCGCAGGGTCTGCGCCTCTTCCACGGGCGTGGCCGGCGCCAGTTTCCCGTGCTTCTTTGCAAGATAGATGTTGATGGCCATGGACTCGGAGAGCGTGAACCCATCATCATCGATGGCAGGCACTTGGCCCATGGGATTCGCCGCCACCAAGTCCTCCGTCGGAGTCAGCGCCTCCTCCTGGAAGCCGTACTCGTGCCGAAAGTTGAGTCCCAGTTCGTGCGCCATCCAAAGGGTGCGCATGGCCCGGCTCATCGGAGGGCCGTAGATGGTCAGCGTCATTGTTCCCTCACCCAATTCGTCATCGCGCGCAAGTCGTCTCAAGCTCGACGACCGAGTTTACTCAACAAACGCTCCACACTGGATAGCCGCATGGGTGGCTCATCAGATCGATGAGGTGCGTTTGCTCGCAAATCGAACGCCGAACCAGTACCTTGCGTCGCAGAAGTTTGATCCCAGTGTCGACGGAGGTATTGAGCTGTCGTCAGTTTCGCGGGGTGGCGCTCGGAGATTGGGAATACCAGAAACAACTATCAAGAGTGAAGCCGACTACGACGCTTCTCTGTTGATGATCGATGACTTGATGGGCGCCGCACCGGGCACGCCCGCGGGCGACGAACTTGAGGCGCTCGTGGCTCTCGTCGAGGCTTACGAAGCGGCGCATTGGCCGATAGCCGGACCCGATACGGCCCGCACGGTCACGCGTACCGAATAGCGGCTGACCCGTACTTTCCGCCTATCGGTTACCTGACGGTCCAACCCAGGGAGCGGCGCATCTTCAGAGCCGTCAGCGCCGACGCTTCCGCAGTTCTTCCAGCGTCCGCTGTCGGCCCGCGGCGTCGGCCAACTGCGCCGTCGCGAGGGAGAAGTCGAAGTCGGAGGCCTGTTCCGAGAGGTCGCGTTCCGCCCGTTCCCTTGACTCGAGAGCCGAGGCTTCGTCTATGTCGTCTGCGCGCAACGCAGTATCCGCTAGCACGGTCACGATCCCGGGTTGCACCTCGAGAAACCCGCCCGACGCGAAGAAGACATCCTCTTCCCCGTCTTCGAACCGAAGTGTCACCGGCCCTGGCTTGATACCCGTCAGAAGCGGCGCGTGACCCGGCAATATACCGAGTTCCCCGATAGTGCCGGTCGCAATGACCATCGTGACGCGGCCGGAATAGATCTCTCTCTCGGCGCTAACGATGTCACATTGCATGGTCGCGGCCATGGACTGTCTCCCTATGCCTCTATCGTCTGGGCCTTCTCGCGCGCGCTGTCGATGTCCCCGACCATGTAGAACGATTGCTCCGGCAGGTCATCGGCTTCGCCGTCGAGGACGGCCTTGAAACTCTGGACGGTGTTCTCGCGCGAAACGTACTGGCCCGGCTGGCCCGTGAATTGTTCGGCGACGAACATCGGTTGCGAGAAGAACTGCTGCATCTTGCGCGCACGGTAGACGAGCGCCTTGTCGTCCTCGGACAGTTCATCCATGCCCAGGATGGCGATGATGTCGCGCAGCTCCTGGTAGCGCTGCAGGGTTTCCTGGACGCCGCGTGCGGTCTCGTAGTGTTCCCGGCCCACGACGTTCGGGTCGAGTTGCCGGCTGGTCGAGTCGAGCGGGTCCACCGCCGGATAGATACCCAGGTCCGTGATTGAGCGCGACAGGGTGACGGTCGAGTCGAGGTGCGCGAACGTGGTCGCCGGCGATGGGTCGGTCAGGTCGTCCGCAGGGACATAGATAGCCTGGACGGACGTGATCGATCCGGTCTTGGTGGTGGTGATCCGCTCCTGCAGCGCGCCCATCTCTTCGGCGAGGTTCGGCTGGTATCCGACGGCGGAAGGCATGCGCCCGAGCAGTGCGGACACTTCCGTGCCAGCCAGGGTGTAGCGATAGATGTTGTCGATGAAGAGCAGCACGTCGCGGCCTTCGTCGCGGAACTGCTCGGCGAGCGTCAGGCCGGTGAGTCCCACGCGCAGCCGGTTGCCCGGGGGCTCGTTCATCTGGCCGAAGACCAGGGAGATCTTGTCCAGCACCCCGGCGTCCGTCATCTCGTAGTAGAAGTCGTTGCCCTCGCGGGTCCGCTCGCCGACGCCGGCGAACACCGAAAGGCCCGAGTGCTCGATGGCGATGTTGCGGATCAGCTCCAGCATCGTGACGGTCTTGCCGACGCCCGCGCCGCCGAAGAGGCCAACCTTGCCACCCCTCGCCATGGGACACATGAGGTCGATGACCTTCACGCCGGTCTCGAGCAGTTCGATGTCGCCTTTCTGGTCCTCGAACGTCGGCGGGTCCCGGTGGATAGGCAGTCTTTGACGGGCGTTGATCGCGCCCTTCTCGTCGATGGCGTCGCCGAGCACGTTCATGATGCGGCCGAGGGTTTCCTCGCCCACCGGGACGGCGATGGGCTGTCCCGTGTTCGTCACCGAGAGCCCGCGTGAGACGCCCTCCGACGACCCCATGGCGATGGTGCGCACGACGCCGTCGCCGAGTTGCTGCTGCACCTCGAGCGTCAGTCCGCGTTCCGTGACGAGGAGGGCGTCGTACACCTTCGGGACCTCCTCCCGCGGAAATTCGACGTCGATGACCGCGCCGATGATCTGGACGATTTTGCCGCTGCTCATGCGTGTTGTGTCCCCTATTCGTATTCCTGTTGCTAGACCGCCGCCGCGCCGCCGACGATCTCCGCGATTTCCTGGGTGATCGACGCCTGGCGCGCGTTGTTGTACAGCAGCGTCAGTTCGTCGATGAGTTCTTCCGCGGCGTCGGTCGCGTTCTTCATCGCGATCATCTTGGCGGCCTGTTCGCATGCGGTGTTCTCGATCACCGCGTGGTAGACCTGCGCCTCGATGAACCGTGTCACCAGCCCATCGATCAGTTGCCTCGCATCCGGCTCGTAGATGTAGTCCCAACGGCGCTTCAACGATCCCATGCGAGGGGCAAGCCCCTCGCGCTCCCCGGCTGAAGGCTCCTCGTCGTCTTCCGGGTCGAGAGGCAGTAGCTGCTTGATCGTCGGCCGCTGGGTCATCGTGTTGACGAACTCGTTGGAGATGATGTCGAGCCGGTCTATGTCGCCCGCCTCGAAGGCGTCGAGCATCACCTTGACGCCGCCGATCAGCGTCTCGACCGCCGGCTGCTCGCCGATATTGTTGATCGTCGCGACCACGTTGCCCCCCAACGCGCGGAAGAAGGCGGCCGCCTTGTTGCCGATCAACGAAAGGTCGATCCCGATCCCCTGTGCGTCCCACTCCGCCATCGTGCGCACCAGTTCCCGGAACAGGTTGGCGTTGAGGCCGCCGCAGAGTCCCTTGTCCGTCGACACGACGATATAGCCCATGCGCCTGACTTCGCGGGCGTTCATGTAGGTATGGCGGTACTCCGGGTTCGAGTTCGCCAGGTGGCCGATCACTTGCCGAATGTGATCCGAGTACGGCCGCCCCTGTTCCATGCGCTCCCGCGTGCGGCGCATCTTGCTCGCCGCCACGAGTTGCATGGCACCGGTGATCTTCTGCGTGTTCTCCACGCTGCCGATCTTCTTCCTGATTTCCTTGCCGACGGCCATCCCGTTCTACCGATGCGCTGCGTTGTCCGGTCAGTCCCCGTAACTGTGCGTTGACTTGAACGCTTCCACGGCTTCTTTCATGTGCGCCTCGACCTCGTCGTCGTAGGCTCCCGTTTCGGTGATGTCCGCCATCCACTCGCCGTGCTCGGTACGCATGTATGCGAGCAGGTCGCGCTCGAAGTCGAGCACCTGGTTCACCGGCACATCCTCGAGGTATCCCGCGTTCGCCGCGTACAGGGACACCCCCATTTCAGCCACGGTCATCGGCGCGTCCTGCGGCTGCTTCATCAGCTCCTCGATACGCTCGCCGTGTTCGAGCTGCCGCCGGGTCGCCTCGTCGAGGTCTGACGCGAACTGCGAAAACGCGGCGAGTTCGCGGTACTGGGCCAGCGCGAGCTTGATGCCGCCGGAAATCTGCTTGATGAACGGAACCTGGGCGGAGCCGCCGACCCGTGAGACCGAGAGCCCCGGACTCATCGCCGGCCTCAAGCCCGCATTGAAACGGTCGGTTTCCAGGATGATCTGGCCGTCCGTGATGGAAATGACATTGGTGGGGATGAATGCCGAGACGTCGCCGGCCTGGGTCTCGATGATCGGCAGCGCCGTCAACGAGCCGGTCTGGCCCTTCACCTCGCCGCCGGTCTGCTGCTCCACGTACTCCGGGTTGACCCGCGCCGCCCGTTCCAGCAGCCGCGAGTGCAGGTAGAAGACATCGCCGGGATAGGCCTCCCGGCCCGGCGGGCGGCGCAGCAGCGAGGATATCTGGCGGTACGCCCAGGCCTGTTTCGTCAGGTCGTCGTAGATCACCAGCGCGTCTTCGCCGCGGTCGCGGAAATACTCGCCCATCGCGCAGCCGGCATAGGCCGAGACGAACTGCATCGGGGCCGGGGCCGAGGCGCTAGCGGCCACGACGATGGTGTGGTCCATGGCCCCGTTTTCGTTAAGCGTGCGCACGATGTTCGCGATCGTCGACATCTTCTGGCCGATCGCGACATAGATGCACTTGATGTCCGAGTTCTTCTGGTTGATCACCGTGTCGACCGCGATGGCGGTCTTGCCGATCTGCCGGTCGCCGATGATCAGTTCCCGCTGCCCGCGACCGACCGGAACCATGGCGTCGATGCACTTGATCCCCATCTGCACCGGCTGGGAGACGGACTGGCGCGCGATGACCCCCGGCGCGACGCGTTCGATCGGCAGCGTGGCCTGCGCTTCCACCGGGCCCTTGCCGTCGATGGGATTTCCGAGGGCGTCCACCACGCGGCCAAGCAGTTCCGGGCCCACCGGCACCTCGAGGATCCGCTTGGTGCAGCGCGCCGTCATGCCTTCGGACAGGCCCTTGTAGTCGCCGAGCACCACGACGCCGACGGAATCGCGCTCGAGGTTCAACGCCATGCCGTAGAGGCCGCCGGAGAATTCAATCATCTCGCCGTACTGCGCTTCCGCGAGCCCGTGGATGCGAATGATCCCGTCGGATACGCCGATGATGGTTCCTTCGTTCTGCGGCTGGGACGAGACGTCAAGATTCTCGATCCGCTGCTTGATGATGTCGCTGATTTCTGAAGGATTCAGTTGCTGCATTCGGTTTGTCCTCTCAATCCGCGCTTTCGCCGCCGGTCTCTACGTCCTTGCCAGCGACTCGGCCAGCTTGTCCAATTTGCCCCGCACCGAGCCGTCCACGACGGTGTCGCCGGCGCGAATGACGGCACCGCCGATCAGGCTCCCGTCCACCGCCGTGCTGACCTCTATGTCCCTTGCGAAACGAGCTTTAAGCGCCGCGCTCAACTGTTCGATCTCTTCGCCGGTCATCGCCACGGCCGAAGTCACCTCTATGTCCAGGGTCTTTTCCGCCTCCGCCTTCAGCGCCTCGAACTGCTCGCTTACTTCGCCCAACAGTGCCAACCGCTTGTTCGACGCAAGGACCTGGATGAATCGGCGTACCGGCTCCGTCACCTCGCCGAACTCCGACTGCACCAGTTCCAGGAGTTCATGCGCCTTCCGTGCATCCGCCGCGGGCGATGCGACGAGGTCACGCACACCGGGTTCGGCAAGAACTCGCGCCAGGAACGCGAGGGTCCGCGACCAGCGGTTCTGGTCGCGCCCTTCCGTCGCGAGGTCAAACGCCGCGTTCGCATAGGGTCGCGCGAGGGTCGCTAGTTCGGCCATCGGTCGCTCAAAGCTCTCCCGCCAGCCGATCAAGAAGTTCGCTGTGGCGGCGCCGGTCGATGCTGGCTGACAGGATTCTCTCCGCGCCCTGGACCGCGAGCGCGGCCACCTGCGCCCGCAATGCTTCCTTGACGCGGTTGACGTCCTGTTCCACTTCCGCGGCGGCCGCCTGCTTCAGGCGTTCGCCCTCTTCCCGAGCTTCGGCCCTCGCCTGCTCGATCATCTGCGTGGCCTGTCCACGGGCCTGATCGACGATCTGCCGCGCCTCTTCCCGAGCTTCCCGCAACTTCGCGTCCGCCCTTTCCTGGGCGAGCTCAAGGTCTTTCTGGGCCTGCTCGGCGGCCTCCAGGCCATCCGCAATCGTCTTCTGCCGCTCCCGCATGGCCTGGCGCAGAAACGGCCAGATGAACCGATGGCAGAACCACACGAAGATGAGAAAAACAACGGACTGCGCGAGGAGCGTAGCGGTGATGTTCATCTGCCTTGCCTCTCCTTAACTGGCTTGTTGGCCGGCTAGCCGCCGACCGCAAATATCACGTACAGGCCGATACCCACTGCGATCATCGGCACCGCGTCCACCAGGCCGAGCACGATCAAAAGCTGGGTTCGGAGCATTGGCAGGAGTTCAGGCTGGCGCGCGACGCCCTCCAGAAACTTGCCGCCCAGAACTCCCACGCCGATGGCGGCGCCGACCGCGCCAAGCCCCATCATCACGCCGCCCGCGACATACAAAAGAACCGCTAGTTCCACGATTTACACACTCCTTGCTACGCCTTTCGGCCGTTGACTGTTGTTTGCACTGCTTTGCCTTCCATTCTGATCAGTGTTCTTCCTCGACCTCGTACGCCTGCGCCAGGTAGACGACCGTGAGGACCGCGAATATGAACGCCTGCAGGGTGATGATCAGCACATGGAACACCGCCCAGGCCCACTGCAGCACGCCGCCGAAAACACCGATCATCCAGCCCGAGTACATGAGGGCAATCAGGATGAAGATCATCTCGCCGGCATAGAGGTTGCCGAACAGCCGCAAACCCAGCGACAGGGGCTTGGCCAGCAGCGTGACCCCCTCGAGGATGAAGTTGATCGGCGCCAGGATTTTCGGGAAGGGGTGGAAGGCGAGCTCCTTCAGGAAACCCACCGGACCCTTCTGGCGAACGCTGTAGAAGAGGATGAGGGCGAAAACGGTGAGCGCCATTCCCATGGTCACGTTCGGGTCCGTGGTCGGCACCACTTTCATGAACGGGACCCCGAGCGCGTGGGCGAGTTGCGGAATCCAGTCCACCGGGACGAGATCCATCAGGTTCATGAGAAAGACCCAGACGAAGATCGTCAACGCAAGCGGCGCGATGAGTTCGTTTCGGTGATTGAATATGGACGACACGGTGTCGTCGATGAAGTCCACCAGCATCTCGACCGCGTTCTGCAGCCGGCCCGGCACACCGGCCGTAGCCCGGCTCGCCGCGATCCGGAAGACGATGCAAAAGAGGAGTCCCAGGGCGACGGCCCATCCCATCGAGTCGACGTTGATGGCGACGAAGCCCATGTCCCCCGCCTCTTGCGCATTCGCCGCGAAACCCCACGTGCCGTCCGGATGCCGACCGTAGGTGAGGTTCGTCAGGTGGTGTTGAATGTATTCGCCTGAGCTTTCGGCCATGTCACTCGCGTTGCGTCAAGCTTGATCTTCGTGTTCCGTCGGAGCGCTTCTGAAACCGCTCCTCATCTTTATCTTTTCCGGCTTGCCCGGCCGTCCGCCTTCACGCCCGCCCGCCAATCCGGGGCAGCACCGGGGCGATCATCTGCACCATGATCGCGACTGTCAGCGCGGCAAAAAACCCCAGCGGCTCTATCGTGGCCAAGGCAAACGCCGCTGCCATCAGGACCGCGGTCAGCAACCACTTGAATACGCCATGGCCAACCAATCGCCTGGCCTCGCGCAGCCGCGCATCGTCGCCGTCGAGAGACAACCGCCGCGCCGCGCCGAGAGCAAAGATTGCATTCGGCAGCACCACCACCGCTCCTCCTAACAGGGCGGACCCCAACTGGGGCCCCGCAAGCAGAGTCGAGCCCGCCTGGTCACAAAACGACATCAACAGGCACACCGCCACGACGGCGGCGATTTGAAGACCCACGATGCGAAACGGCGCCGCCATCACCTATGCGCTAACGGCCCCGGGGGTGCGCGACGGGAGCGCATTATACGTATGCAAACGCACGATGGAAGCGCCTCGCCCGACGGGCCGGCAGAACATGCGGAATTGCGCCGTTCCACGGCACGGCCTGCTAACGCAGATGCTCCAGGATGCCTTCGAGTTCGTCGAGGTTGGTGTATGAGATGACCACCCGGCCCCTGCCCTTCGCGGTATGCGAAATGGCTACCCGCGCGCCGAGCCTGCTGGACAGCTCCCGTTCGAGCCGCACCGTGTCGGGGTCGCGCGCCCGCGTCGTCGTCGAAGCTTCTGCTACCTCCTGTGCCCGACGCGCCATCGCTTCCGTCTGGCGGACCGACAGCCCCCTTTCGGCTGCCAGACGGGCAATACGCGCCTGCGACCCCCCATCCAGCGGGAGGAGCGCCCGCGCATGACCCATTTCCAGGGCGCCGGACTGCAGTAATTCGCGCGCGACCTCGCCGAGGTCGAGCAGGCGCAGCAGGTTGGAGACTGCCGGCCGGGACTTGCCCACGGCGGCGGCGGCTTCCTCGTGCGTCATCCCGAACTCGTCCAGCAGACGGCGCAACCCGTCGGCCTCTTCGAGCGGCGTCAGCGCTTCGCGCTGGATGTTCTCGATGAGCGCCATGGCCATGGCTTCGCTGTCATCCACGTCCCGGACAACAGCGGCGATCCGGCCCAATCCCGCCATCTGCGCGGCGCGCCAGCGCCGCTCTCCGGCGATCAGTTCGTAGCCGCCGCCGGGGCGGGGGCGCACCACGATGGGCTGCATCAATCCCTGGGATTCGATGGACGCGGCGAGTTCCTCGATGCCTTCGTCCGGGATATGCATGCGGGGTTGATGCGGGCTCCGGAACACTTCCTCGATGCCCACTTCCTGGAAACCCGGTGTTGGGGCCGCCGTTGCCTCGGACGTGGGGCTGCCCAGCATCGCCTCCAATCCGCGTCCGAGACGCCTTCTTCTTTCCACCATCTCAGGCTGGCGCCTGCACCCCGCGCCGCGGTCCCGGCCTCAGGCGCCGATCATACACGCTCACCGCCCCGCCGTTGCCCCGCCACATTGCCCATATTGCTCCCAACACTCCCTTGAATGATGATTGCCAACGCATGGCGTACCGTTACCTCTTTCCGATTATTGCCTGTCTCGCCATGGGCGGCTGTGGCGGTGGTGGCAGCTCCCCGCCACCCCCTCCTCCTCCACCTCCGCCGCCGCCACCGCCGCCGCCACCCCCGGAGATTGTCTTCGCACAAGTCGAGGACGCGGGGCTCGACAGGCCGTACAGGGCAAAGTTCGGAGACCTTTCCGTGCCGGAGCGTTTCAGCGGCGGCATCGCCGCGGGCGACTACGACGGGGACGGGGACATCGACCTCTACGTGGTCGGCGGCGACCTGGACCCGAACAGCCTGTACGAGAACCAGGGCGACGGGACTTTCCTCGACACCACCGAGGAAATGACCCCGGTCATCACCCACAAGGGCAGCGGGCCGGCCTTCGGCGACATCGACGGCGACGGCGATCTCGACCTGTTTCTTGGCGCCGTGGAAGGGGGGCGCTACTACATGCTCGAGAACCGCGATGGCGCCTTCTTCGACGAAACCAGCGGATCGGGCATCGAACTGAACGCCTCCAACACGGTTTCCGCCACGTTCTTCGACTACGACCGCGATGGCTATCTCGACCTGTTCCTGTCGCACTGGGGCGTTGACCGGGAAGCGGGCGAGGATACGGAGACCGTCTGGCGCAACAGGGGCGACGGCACGTTCGCAAGCGCGAGCCTGGAGACAGGCATCGCGGCGGTGCTCGTAGACGGCGACACGGACTTGTCCTTCACGCCCAACCTCGCCGATATCGACAACGACGGCGACGGGGACCTTCTCATGACCGGGGACGAAGGGACGAGCCAGGTATTCCTCAACGACGGAGACGGCCGCTTCATCAAATCCACCGACCGGGATGTCATCGTCGACCAGGCCGGGTCGGGCGCGGCCGTTTTCGACTACGACAACGATGGCGATCTCGACTGGTTCGTGTCGTCAAGCCACATCGCTGGCGCTGACCGCACGGGAAACCGCCTTTACCGCAACACCGGGTCCGGTGAGTTCGAAGACGCCACCGAGGCCGCCAACGTCGCCGATGGCGGCTGGGGGTGGGGAACCTGCGCGGCCGACTTCGACAACGACGGCAATCTCGACATCTTCCAGGTCAATGGCTGGGGCGAGGACTCGGGTACGGATTTTCGCGACATCCCGGTGCGATTCTTCTATTCCCAGGGGGACGGAACCTTCGAAGAGCGGGCGACCGATTTCGGGCTCGAAGACGCGGGGCAAGGCCGGGGCGTCGCGTGCTTCGATGCGGAACGCGACGGCGATATCGATATCGTCCTCACCAATGCCAGCGCGGACCACATCGTCTACTACCGCAACGACACCGAGAACGATAACCGCTACCTCACGGTCAAGGTCACGGCGCTTGGCGCGAACACGTCTGGCGTGGGCACCCTGGTCGAAGCCAGGAT
Organism: Gammaproteobacteria bacterium; assembly: GCA_026706665.1. Lineage (GTDB taxonomy): Bacteria > Pseudomonadota > Gammaproteobacteria > Pseudomonadales > Azotimanducaceae > VXNE01. The sequence goes on from JAPOYI010000176.1 coordinate 42,440, forward strand.
GTCCGACCGGACACAGATCCGTACCGTGGGCGGAACCAACAACTACGCCTCGCACGATCCGCTCGAAGCGCACTTCGGCCTGGGCGACGAGACGACCGTCGACATCCGGGTGGTCTGGCCCGACGGCGAAGTCAGCCGCGAGAACGACGTGGAGGCCGACCAGGTCGTAACCCTCGAGCAACCCCAGCCGCGATTGCGGCTGGGCGTCCGGCAGGGCAGGGGGGCCGGCTTCTATGTCGAAGGCGAAGCGATTGAGGTTCGGGCCCTGCAACCTATTCACGGCTACTACTTCAGCCACTGGTCGAGCAGCGGCGGCGGCACCTTCGAAGACGTCTTTTCCCCCGAGACGACGTTTACCATGCCGGCTGATAGCGTCAGCATTACCGCGCACTACATCCCGGGCGCAGCTCCGGGCCACGACGCCTCGGTGGCACGGCGCTGGAACGAGGCGCTACTCGCATCGATCCGAAACGACTTTGCGCGCCCCGTGGTGCATGCCCGCAACCTGTTCCACGCGTCCGCCGCCATGTATGACATCTGGGCGGCCTACGGGGACGTCGCGGTCCCCTGGCTGCTGGGCCGCACGAGAGCGGGCGAGACGTGCGAGTTCGATGCGGCGGCGCTTGCCATTCCCGACGATCCCGAAGCATTGAAGGCGGCGCGCGAGGAGGCCATGAGCTTCGCCGCGTATCGCCTGATCGAGCATCGATTCACGCGCGCGCCGGTGTCGGGACAGCGCCGGATCACGCGGGACATCGACGCCCTCATGGGTTATCTGGCCCTGCGCCTCGACTTTGATCCCGACAACGACTCGGCAGACTACGCGTCCGGATCGCCGGGAGCCCTGGGCAACCACGTCGCCCGGTGCTACATCGACTTCGGCATGGCCGACGGCGCCAACGAAGCCAATGACTATGCCAACACCGCCTACATGCCCGTGAACCCTCCGCTCGAACCGCACCTGCCGGGCAATCCCGACATCGTCGACCTCAACCGCTGGCAACCCCTGTCCTTGCGGGAGTTCATCGACCAGTCAGGCAACGTCGTCACGGGGACGATCGATCACCTCGGTCCGGAATGGGGACAGGTGGTGCCGTTCGCGCTCTCGGAGACGGACCTCAAGCTCTACCAGCGACCGGGCGAGACGTTCGACTACTGGGTGTATCACGACCCCGGACCCCCGCCCACCATCGACGGCACCCTCTCGGACAACTACAAGTGGACCCACTCCCTCGTTGCCATCTGGTCGAGTCATCTCGACCCGGACGGACCGGATGACGCGGAGTGCGAGCAAGGCTCGATGGAACCCATCTGCCGGGGAGCGCAACTCGTTGACATTTCCCCGGCCAGCCTCGGCAATGTCGGTACCGAATCCTATCCGAGGGCGTTCGAAGACTACCCGGCGTTCTACGCCAACGACGGCGGGGATCCAGGAACCGGCTATGACATCAATCCCGCGACCGGCGCGCCCTACGAGCCGCAAATGGTGCCGCTCGGAGACTACGCGCGCGTGCTGGCAGAGTTCTGGGCGGACGGCCCGGATTCAGAGACGCCGCCCGGCCACTGGTTCGTGATCCTGAACGAGGTCAACGACCACCCGCTCCTCTCACGGCGATTCGCCGGGGGCGGGCCGGATCTCTCGCTTCTGGAGTGGGACATCAAGGCTTACTTCATGATGGGCGGCGCCATGCACGACGCGGCGATCGCCGCCTGGGGCATCAAGGGCTGGTATGACTACATCCGCCCCATCTCAGCGATCAGGGCCATGGCGGACCGGGGCCAGAGCAGCGATGCGAACCTCGCGTCCCATGACGTGGACGGCATTCCACTATCCGATGGCCATGTGGAACTCGTGGAGGACGGCGACGACCTGGCGGGCGACGACGGCGAGCACGTCGGCAAGATCAAGCTGCTGGCGTGGCGCGGCCCGGACCACATCTCGAATCCCAGGGTCGACGCGGCCGGCGTGGGATGGATCCTGGCGGAGAACTGGTGGCCCTACCAGCGGCCCAGCTTCGTGACGCCGCCGTTCGCCGGATACGTTTCCGGGCACTCGACCTACTCCCGCACGGCAGCGGAGTTGATGACGGCGCTCACCGGCAATCCCTACTTCCCGGGAGGAATGAGCGGCTTCGAGATCGTCGCCAACGAGTTTCTTGTCTTCGAGGAGGGGCCGAGCGTGGACATGGTCCTGCAGTGGGCGACATACCGAGACGCATCGGACCAGACGAGCCTGTCTCGCATCTGGGGCGGGATTCATCCGCCGGCCGACGACATTCCCGGCCGTCTGATCGGACTCAAGCTGGGACCGGCGGCCTTCGAGCTGGCGCTGGACTATTTCAACGGGACCGTCGAGCCCTGATCGTCCACAGATATCTTCCTCTCATCTGTTACCGGCTCGTTCCAACGCGGGCCGGGGCTCATGCAACACATACAGCCCGATCTTCCGAGGCACCAACCAACGCCCTCGAATAGCTGGCAACATACTCGAAATCCTCGATCTGGCCGTCGAGTTCAAGACGGACATCGGCGTCACCCGCGCCTTGCGCGAGGTCGGTTTCGACGTGCCCAAGGGCTAGGTCACAGGCCATCGCAGGCGAATCTCGGCCCGGGCGCCTTCCGAGCCTCGAAGGCTAGCTCCAGGCTATGCGCGGAGGCTTGCCTTTCACCGCGACGGCGACAACATCACGGGCATGTCTGGGACGGTTCAAATCAGTTTGGCAATTGCGATGGCCAGACCGGCAACGGCGACCATGCCGCCCACAAGCCGCCACAGCAGGCGCGCTTCCAATTCGGCCAAAGCGGCCGTCAAGTCGGATTTCGTTACCAGGTCATCGCGACCGGACTGCGCGGCGGTCCCGGCCTCCGCCGCGATGGCCTCCGCCTGCTCGCGCGGCAGTCCCGCTTCCTCCAGCCGATGCGTGGCGCCCAAGATGTCGAATGCCGTGGCCATGCCCCGATTCTACGTGATTGTTGCGCAAAGTGTTCGCTGTGCAACATCCCATCATCCCATGAAGCAACGGTGCGCCGGCACTCCTGAAGAACGTCGCTGAATGTCGCTGCTTGCCCTTCCCTCCAGTACCACTATACATTCTGTTGCTGGTGCCAGAATTGCGTCTCGTGCTCAATGCTCCGGCGTTCGCACTGTCCGGGGAGCGCAAGGCGGCAAGGCCGACAGCAACCGAAACTTGGAGCCCATGCCCGACAACGTACTCGAAATCCGCGACCTGGCCGTCGAGTTCAAGACGGACATCGGCGTGACCCACGCCTTGCGCGAGGTCGGTTTCGACGTGCCGAGGGGCGAGGTCACGGCCATCGTCGGCGAATCGGGCTCCGGCAAGTCCGTGACCGCCAACTGCATCATGCGGCTCATCCAGCCGCCGGGGGAGATCACCAGCGGGCGAATCGATTTCTCGCCCACGGGTACCGAACCCTTCGACATCGTGTCGCTGAAAACCAAGGACCCGCGGCTGCTGGACCTTCGGGGCGGCCTGATCAGCATGGTGTTCCAGGAGCCCATGACCGCGCTGTCCCCGGTCTACACGGTGGGGAACCAGGTCGCCGAGGCGATTCTCTGCCATCGCAAGGTCTCGAAGAAGCAGGCCTGGGCGGAGGCGGCGGACATGCTCGAGCGCGTCGGGATCGACGATGTGCCCCGGCGCATACGCCAGTATCCCTTCGAGTTCTCGGGCGGAATGCGCCAACGGGTCGTGATCGCCATGGCGCTCGTGTGCCAGCCGGAACTCCTGATCTGCGACGAGCCGACCACTGCCCTCGACGTCACGATACAGGCGGAAATCCTGACGTTGATCCGCAGCCTGCAGCGCGACCTCGAGAACACGGTGCTCTTCATCACGCATGACCTCGGCGTCGTGGCCCAGTTGGCCGACCAGGTCGTGGTCATGTACGGGGGCCGCGTGCTGGAAATCGGAAGTGTCCGCCAGGTGCTGAAAGACCCCGTCCATCCATACACGCGCGGTCTGCTGGCCGCGATTCCCGGTCTCGCGGAGAGAGGTCAGCGGCTCGAGACGATGGCAAGCGTGCTGGGCGACGCCGACATCATCACGCCGCATCCATTGAGGCGGCTGTCGGACGGCCGCCAGGTCAGTCTGGCCCCCGGGCCGACGAGGCGGTCATGACCGAGCGGCTGCTTGAAGTCGAGGGGATAAGCAAGGCCTTCGACGGCGTCATGGCCATCGAGAACATCAGCTTTTCCCTGGATGCGTCGGAGACCCTCGGCATCGTGGGCGAATCCGGTTCCGGGAAAACCACCCTGGCCCGCTGCATCCTGCGGGCGATAGATCCAGACATCGGAACCGTGCGTTTCAGGGGCAAGGACGGCTGGCATCCGCTGCACGCGATGACCGATTCCGAGTTGATCCCCCTGCGCCAGGAAATGCAGATGGTGTTCCAGGATCCGTTCTCGTCACTGAACCCGCGAATGACGGTGCAGGAGATCCTGGAGGAGCCGCTCATCATCCACAAGATAGGCACCCGGGCGTCGAGGCGGGAGGCGGTGCTGGACATCCTCGACCGGGTGCAGATGGAATCCGACTCGCTGACGCGGTATCCGCACGCCTTCTCCGGCGGGCAGCGGCAACGGATCGGGATCGCGCGCGCCCTGATCCTGCGGCCGAAACTGGTGGTCTGCGACGAGGCCGTCTCCGCGCTGGACGTGTCCGTACAGGCCCAGATCATCAACCTCCTGGAAGACCTGCAGAAGGAACTGGGTCTCACCTATCTCTTCGTCGCGCATGACCTCAGCGTCGTGCGTCATATCTGCGACCGGATCCTCGTGATGCACCGCGGCCGGGTCGTCGAGGCGGGGCCCGTCGAGGAGGTCTTCACCAATCCACGGGAGGACTACACCCGACTGCTCCTGTCGGCGATTCCGTCGCCCGATCCCGACGTGCCCCTGCAGCCACTCGACCGGCAGGTCCTGGGCTTATGACGGGCCCACCAACACGAAGTTCTTGCCCGTTCCGACCACCCGTTGTGGTGTATATTCCCCGGTCGATTTCAGCAGGGAACTGGGCATGAACGGCGCGCCCGACCTCGAACTCGACACCGCCTGGATGGGGCGGATGGGCGAGTGGGGCACCACTGTCCGGCCCGGCAAACGGGGTCTCACCCTGGAGGACATCCGTATCGGCGGGTACGGCGAACTGCCGGAAGAGAGCGACAACATGTCCGGGCGGCCGCGCGGCGCCGCCGAGCGTCCCGAGGCCTTCCGGATAGGCGGCTACACGGTTCGGTCCAAAAGGGAAATCTGGCTCGAGAACGCCACTTTCCTGTACGAGGAAGCGTTGCAGCGACAGTGGAGTTCAGCCACCGATATTCCGTGGGAGACCATCGAGCCCCTGCCGGACGACATCGAGGAGGCCGAGTGCGCGCTTTGCACCTTCTTCAACGAGGTCGAGTTCGTCGCCGGCGATGTGCCCGCCCGCTGGGTCGCCAACATCTCGCCGGACTTCTTCGAGGCGCGCAACGTTCTCCTGGCCCAGGTGCAGGACGAGGCGCGCCACATGGACGTGTTCCGCAAGCGCGCGCTCGCCAACGGCGGCGGCCTTACTCGCGTCACCGGCGCCACATCCGGTTTCGTCGGCGGCATCGACCTGTCCCGCGATTTCACGGAGATGTCTTCCCGCATGCACGTCTCGGGAGAGGGAGCGGTCCTGAGCATGTTTCGCATGGGGGAACTCGTGGGCCAGAATCCCGCCGAGAAGCGCATGTACCGGCTCTGCGCCCAGGACGAGGCACGGCACGTGGCGTTCGGCATCATGCATCTGCGCTATCTGCACGCGACGGCACCGGATCGGCACGAGGAGATCGAGGCCTACCTCGACGAGGCGGAAAACCTGTCGCTGACGGGCGGCACGAATCCCGCCGGACCCCAGGCTGAAACCAGCGAAGCGCTGGCCATCCTCCTTGGCGGGGGCAAGCAGCACTACGACGAAGGGTTCCGCATCCTGCTCGCCATCCGCAAGCGCCAGCTCAAGGAGTACATGCAACGCGTCAAGAGCGCCGGTTTCGGCGAGCGTTTCGAGAATGGCCGCTCCCCCGTGCCCGGGCGCATCGCCGCGCTCTGCTGAACGGGGCCTTGCCCGTCCATTCAAGGAGGCCATGGCGTGACCCAGGCGTCCCGCGTCAAGAAACTCACCGATTCTGTCTCGCACATCGAGGTTTCGCCGCCCCGGCTGCAATGGATGGGACATTCCAGGCAGTGGGGCACGCGCGTGAAGAAAGGCGAGCACGGGTTGCGGCTCGGCGACCTCAACGTCGGCATCTACGGCGAGATACCCCAGCACTGGGAGGACCAGTCCCGGCGCCCGCGCGGCGCGGCGGACCTGCCCGGGATGCCGCCCCTGCCCTACCACCTGCGCAGCAAACACCAGCTCTGGGCCGACAGTGCCGCCGATCTCTACGAAGAGGCGATTCAACATCGCTGGATTCCCGCCACGGACATTCCGTGGAGCGAGCTGTCGCCCCTGCCGGACGACGTCGAGCGCGCCATGTGCCAAGTCTTGACCGAGCTCATGCAGGCAGCCAACGCCGAGCTTGAGAGCATCACGTACTGGCAGGAACAGATGTCCTACGGGTACCACGAGGTCAAGCAGTTCCTTGCCGTCGCCGCCCTGACCTGCGCGCGTCACATCGACGCGTTCCGCAAGCGGTGCCTCGCGAACGGGGGCGGACTAGGGCTTGAGAGCCGGGGCCGCATGAACCGGGCAATCCTGGAAAGCCGCGGAGGCTGGACCGAAGCGGTCGTCTACATCTACCTGCTGCGCGGCTTCCATGTCCAGAACCAGTATCGGCTTCTCCTGGCCCACGCCCACAATGCCGCCGAGCGGGAGATCTTCGCCAATTGCCTCGCCGACCACTCCCGCCACATGAGCTATGCCCTGGACCATCTGAAGTACGCCATCACCCAACAGGCCAGCCAGGCGGCGATCATCCAGACGCTTCTGTCACTGGGAGAAAGCACCCTGGCTCGAGACATCCAGGAACCGGTGCAGCGCTCGGCCCTCGCGATCGTATTCGGCGGAGGTGTCGAGGGCGGCCGCCAGGAGGGGATGGCAACGTGGCGCGCGATGGTTCGGCAATCGATACACGACTACCTCGACGCGTGCGAGTGGCTCGGGATAAAGCGGAACATGATCCAGCGCAGGCTGAACGCCCTGCTCCCCCCGGACGAGCAACTTGTACCGACGGAACGAGGCTGACCCGCCCATGCCGACGTTTCCTTCCGTGGACTGGTTCAACGCCGTGCGCGAGCGGTACAACACGGACCAGACGCTTCACTCCGGCGGCGGAGGCCCCTGCGAGGCCAAAGCAGCGCTGTGTATCGGCGACAGCGTCTACCTGCTTGAGTTCGAGGGCTTCGAGTGCGCCGAGATATTGGAGATTGACCGGGACGACATCGACCAGGCGGACTTCTTCCTGGAGATGCCGATGCCCGAATGGATCGACATGATCAACAACATCCGGGAGAACGGCGCGGCTGACCTCGACCATACGCTCAGCACGATCGACCTCGAACTGGAAGACGGCCTGCCCCGCGCCCCGGGCGACGACCAGTACCGGCGCGACCTGTTCTACCGCTACAACCAGAACTTCCAGGACTTCTTCGACGCCTCGGCGGGCATTGCCACCACCATCGGCCGCGTGGACTGAGGTGACTGCTTGCTCTCGCTAAGACGATTGCAGGCCGCACAGGCTGCCGTGAACGGGTCGACCGCATTCCGCGCCCTTGGAAGCGTCGATGCCAGGGTCGTGATGGCGTCCGGCAAATCCCTGTTTCTCGCCACCTTCCGCGCCTTCGGTTGCGCGGATGTCCGGCGCATCGACGCGACCGACGTCCGCGATGGCGATTTCACGATTGACATGACGCCTGCCCAGTGGCGCGACTATCTCGCCGAACGGGAATCGGGCGACGGCAAGTCGCTCGCCGAACTCGATCTCGAGAGAGGGATCGTCAAGGCCGCCAATCCCCGCAAGAAGCAGGACTTCTTCCGTTACCACCAGTCCCTGCAGCAGTTCGTCGACGCCCTCGCCGGCATCGCTCCCGCGAGCTGGAGATCGGACAGGCTGACGTACTGATGCCTCTCTACCCTTACCGCTGCCGGCGCTGCGGCAACCTCACCGAACTTCTCTGGTCCGGCTTCGAGCCGCCGGAGCGGGTGCCCTGCGATGCCTGCGAAAGCGAGTCGACCTACCGGGTCATCGGCGTCAACGCCTACCACCGTTCCGATGCCCAGAAGACGGCGCGGCTGGATCCGAAGTACGACAGGCTGGTCGACGCGACCGCCAGATCGGCTGATTCTGCAAGCGAACGGCACCTGCTGCGCCGGATGAAACCGTTCGAATAGCCTGGCGGGGGGCGGGTCGGCCAGCAGGCCCAAGACTCAACGCAAGGCCCTCCGGTCAGTCCTCCCGAGGCCCCAGGACCAGGTCCCGCAATGTCACCATGCCCACGGCGTTGCGACCGTCATCCACCACCACGGCGCGGGAATGTCCGAGCCGCGCGAGCAGCCGCACCGCGTAGCGCACGAGCATGCCCGGCGGCAACGTCACCACGGGCTTCGTCATGACTTCGTAGACGCTGACGCGGTCCGGAGCCCGGTTGCGGGCAATCACCTCGTTCGCCACATCCGCCACCTCGACCAGCCCCACCTCGTCATCCGCGTCGCGCCGGTCGACTACCAGGGAACTGACGCGGTGTTTCTTCATCATCTGTACGGCTTCACCCACCGATGCCAGGCCATTGATGTTGTAGAGGTCGGTAACCATGACGTCCTCGACCCGGGCTTCGCGTTGCTCGCTCATAGTTCCTCCTCCAGTTCTTCCCGCATTATCGAGATTTGCGAGGACAGTCCCACCGCATCCTCGACGGCGATCTGAAAGGCGACGCCGGACCCCGGCTCCTCGTCAAAGCGCCCCGCGCTCCCAATCTGCTCCAGAATGTCCCGCGCGCGCGTTTCGACGACCAGGAACAGGACGACGTTGCCGTGCGCAGTCAGGTCGAGGCCGAAAAAGGACCGCTTCGGCGTGATCCCCTCCCCCCGCGCGCTGGTGACGACCGTAACCCCGGTGGCGCCGCCCGCGCGCGCGGCCTCGATCACCGCGTCAGTCTTGTCGTCGCTTACCAGCGCGACGATCAGCTTCATTCTCATGGCTTCAAA
>JAPOYI010000078.1 GCA_026706665.1 Gammaproteobacteria bacterium
GGCGGCTGGGGAATGCGTTCAACGGCGCGGGCGGCATTTTCCATCGCTTGCGCGTAGCTGAACAGGTTCCGATCCTCTGACGTGAAGTATCGGCGGTTGAATGGCTGCAGCGGGTGGCAAGTCTCCCAGTCCTCGCCCGCCGGGAAGCGCCGCCGGAGGTAATCCGTCAACTCGCTCACCACCACCGATGGCGGGATCGGCTTGTCTTCCATCAGGTCTCTGCCCGTGTAGCTGACGACGAAACACCGCCGCGCGGCAAGCAGCGCCTCGAGAAACGCGAAGCGGTCTTCATCGCGCACATCGCGATCCCCGAGCTGTCGGGCATTCTCCCCGAAGAGGTCATCCATGAAGCCGAACACGGCGGGTGGCGGCACACGCGGAAACGCGCCGTCGTTCATGCCGAGGACGCAGACCACTTTTGCGGGGAAGACCTGGCCCGTGGCGAGGCCCGCGACCGTCACGCCGTCCGCAAGCCGGGGGACGGCGCGGGAATCGACGCGCGCCCGGTGCGCAAGCGATTCGCGAAGCACCTCGAAAGGAACCGGAAGGTCGCTGCCGGCCACCGCGCACTTCCCTGGAAGCACGCCTCCGGCGGCGGGGGAAACGCTGGAAGTTCCATACGCGTCAGCGGTCGGGGAAGCTCCCCCGGCTGAAGGCTCCTGGGCGAAGTCGTCTATCAGGCGCGACACGGAGTCGATCTCGCGCGCCGACTCCGGGTCGAAATATGGCTGGCGGACAAAAAACCTATCGAGAACTTCGGTATGCAGACGTTCCGCCCAGGCGGCCGGCGTGCGCTCATCGGCGGTCCAGTCATTCAAGGCCCAGGCGAGTTCGCAGTAGTGGATGAATCGTCCCAGGCGTTCGTAGTCGCCCGCACCGGACTGGAAGCCCCACCGGTCCAGGATGCACGGGACCACGCCATCGAGCAGTACATTCTCGTCCGGGATCGCGTATGCGAGCAGAAGTCGCCGCAGGCCGTGCTGCCAATTGTTGCGGGCGGGTGCGGACACGCCCTCGTCGGTGCGGTGCGTGGCGTCCATGCCCCAACGGATGCGAGCGCGTTGCACCCATTCGCTAACGCGGCCCAGGTCTCCTTCCTGGAGGCCGAAACTCTGCCGCACGGACGCGGCCCTGAGCGGCGCGAGCATTTGGCTGGCGGTGTAGCGTGATCCGGCGAGCGCGAGAAGATCGAGGAACGCGCTGATGGCCGTGCCGACCCGGGCGCGCTGCCTGCCAATGTTGAAAGGAATCCTGTTCGCCGCGCCGAACACCGCTTCGATGACGGGCGCATAGGCATCCAGGTTGGGCGTCAGCACGAGGACATCGGCGGGCTGGATGTCCGGATGATCGTCGAACAGGCCCAACAGGCGGTCGTGGAGCACTTCGACCTCCCGCGTGGCGGAGTGGCAAACGTGGATCTGGAGGGTGTCGTCCGGCCCAACCTGCGGTGCGGCGCCGTGTGCGCCGGTGGAGGGCCGTTCAACGATGTCCCGCTGTACTGCCCCGAGACATGTATCGGCGGCATCTCCGTAGGCCTCGCGTTCTGCAGTTGCCGGTGCCTTTTCGACAAGCGCCTGCATGTCGCGCGCCAGCCGGCCCCAGGTGGTGACCAGTTCGTTTCCCTCGGCGTAGTAGCCGTCGGCATCGGCGGACGGGCGGTCCCCTTTCCAGAAGTCGCGGGAGGGACTCAGCAGGAACAGGTGGACATCCATGACGGTGCCGACATGACGCAATAGCTCGAGATAGGACGGCGAGAGCTCGGCGATGCCGAACAGGTACACCCTGGAGCGTTGTGACCGGGGTTCGCGCGCGCCAACGGCTTGCCCGTACGCAGCTACCGCGTCTGCCCAGTGGGTCGCATCGGGTATGTCGGCCGTGACCTGCGACCAGAGGCGAACGTGCCAGTCTTCCGGATTGCCGGCGTTCCAGGCGCGGTTCCGGAACACCATGCAACGGTCGTAGGCGGCAGCCAGCTTGTCGGCGAGTTCGAACCGTTTTCGGGAATCGCCGTCCGCCAGGTAATCGTTGACCGGATCGTCGCCGTCCCAGCGACCGAGCAGACCGAATATCCGCCACCGCAGGATGGCCGGCTCGAATGCCGACTCCAGCGGGAGGTCCGGCAGGGCCTCGCGCATCACGGACCAGGCGAACTCTGCCGGCAGCTCGATCTTCAGGTGCCCGGCAACTCCGAGGCGTGTGGCCAGTTCGAGCCGAAGCCATTCGCCCAGCAATGGATGCGGCACTACGACGCGTTCGGCGTCGAGGGGATCTGCGGGATGCTTGCGCATGTCCTCCGCCAGCCATTCGGCGAGGACTTCCATGCGGTTGGACGCGTGTACGTGGATCATCTTCCGCGGCGGGCTATGTCACCAGGGTGCGGAGAATGGTCGGGGCGCATCGGGACATTGTATGTCGCGTCGGGGTGGCCGTGGCGGCGATTGCGCGGCCGGGAAAGCCTTAATCCATCCTCTGCAGCACGTTCGCCGGCGAGTACTGATCCGTCAGGGGTCGGCGATCCCGGTTCCAGTCCTGGGTGCGGTCGAATCGGCGCGGATAGCTGGTGATGGGGACGCCGTAGGGCGCGAGGCGCTGGCGCCAGGACCGGGCCGCCCGCCTGAGCGTGGCGTTGTCCGGCAGCGGCATGATCGAAGCCAGCACGATGCGGTTTGCGCTCTCCCGGATGGTGAAGTTCAGGAACGGCCCGAAAGCGCGGTAGTAAGTCTCCGACTCGTGGTCGTAGAGCCGGCTGGTGGCGAACGTGTTGGCCGCGAGTACCCCGTTGGGTGTGAGCAGCCGTCGCGTCTCCCGCAGGTACTCAAGCGTCATCAGGTGTTCTGGAATGTAGTCGCCGTCGAAAGTGTCGAGCAGGATCAACTCGTAGCGTTTTCCGTCGCGCAGCGCGCGCCGCGTGAAGACGCGCGCGTCCCGGACGAAGACCGTGGTGTTCCCGGCCGCGCGGAAGTCGAAGAACCGGTCGGCCACGGATACCACGGCCGGGGCGATCTCGACGACATCGATGCGTGCCTCGGGCAGTAGTTCGGCGAGTGCCTTGGGCAGGGTGCCGCCGCCGAGCCCCGTGATCAGGACGCTCTCGGGCTCCGGCGTCAGCAGAAGTGATGCCATCATCATGCGGGTGTACTGCAGCGCCATCTTTTTCGGCGCCCGCTCGTCGATGCAGGACTGCCGCCGCCGTTCGCTCCGTACGGCAAACTGCATGCACAGGAAGCCGTCTTCCCGGGTCACGAGGATCTTTCCGTAGAGCGATGGTTCTTCGTGGATGACTTCGGCGTGCGGGAAGGCGCAGGCGAGTCCCAGTGCGAGCGCCAGCGCTGGCTTCATTCGGTTCGTCCGGCGGCGAAAGCCAGGCACGCGAGCAGGGCGAGGGCGCCGGCGAGCATCGCCACGATGGTGTTCAGCTCGAACCAGAGCACGAAGTAGAACGATGTCCCGAGGGTGCCGAGGGCGCTGCCGAAGGTGGAGACGAAATACAGCGTGCCGGCCACGCGGCCGGACTCTTCGGTCGCCTTCACCAGCAGACGCACCGCGTAGGGCGAGATCATGCCGAGAATGATCGTCGGCGGCATGAACAGCACCAGTGAAGCGAGCAGCGATCCGTAGCGGGGATCTTCCACTTGATCGAAGATCCAGGACATTGCGGGTTCGGCGATCAGCACCAGCGGGCAGACGAGGACACCAGCGGCGATCAGTATCAGCCCGAGCTTGCGCAGGTTCGGGCGCCTGAGGGAGAGATATCCACCAAGCAGGTAACCCGCCGAGAGCGCCAGCATGAATACGGTGATGATGCTGCCCCAGACGTAGATGCTGCCGCCGAAGTAGGGTGCCAGCACCCGGCCGCCCAGCAGTTCGAGGGACATGATCACAAAACCGCCCCCGAAGGCGAGGACGTTGACGGCAACCGTTCTCACTGCGTCTCGAGTTGCTGTCGCCACGGTTCGGAAAGGTGCGCCGTGACCACGGCTTTGGCATCCGTGATGGAGGTCAAGAAGCTTCCCAGGGATTGACCGCCTCGACGTCGAGGACGCGGAAATGGTCGATGTTGCGAGTGACCAGGGTCAAGTCGACAGAAAGGCGACGACCTTTTCGTTCGGTTCATCGCGCGTCAACTCGGAGACTACGTTGGTGTCCAGGAGATAGCCGGTCACTGGTTGTCTTCGTCAAGGAGGGGTACGGGGCGGTTGGAACTCCGGTCCGGCGCCTCGAGATTGGTTCCCCGCGGCACGTTCTCAACCAACCACCGTCCGAGGGGCTCACGGGGCGATTGTCGCCCGTCCCGCACATCGGCCGGCACCACTACGAAGGACTTCCGCGTGCCTATGCGCTGCGGTCCCTGTTCGTCCGAGAGACGAAGAATCTCGGATAGCCGCGCTTTCGCTTCGGTCACGGTCCAGACCTGACGAGTCTCGGTGTCAAGCACTGTTCCATCCATGTTTGGGAAACTGTACTGGTCCATCATAGACGACCTAGCCTCCGGGTCGAAAGACACCCCATTTCGCCAAGGTTGAACCGAGGCGGGTGACGCTCGAGTCCAAGACCTTCCTTCCGTGGAGTTCTCCCGATTATCGGCCCTTCCAGACAGGGGGCCGCTTTTCCGAGAACGCCTTCGCCCCTTCCGCGAAGTCTTCGCTGTGGAGCATCTCCCAGACGGACTGGTAGCGGTTCGCCATTGCATCCGAGAGCGAGGGGATGTCGAGACTGCGGTATACGACATCCTTGCTGGCCCGGACGGCCAGCGGCGCGCACCTCACGATCTGCGCCACCCACTTGCCGGTTTCCTCCATCAACTGGTCATGCGGCACCACTGCGTTGACGAACCCCAGTTCGTAGCCCTCCCGTGCGGTGATGTGCCGCCCCGTCAAGATCATTCCGAGCGCGCGTTTCGACCCGATCATCCGGGGCAGTCGCTGCAGGCCGCCGCCGATCGCCCCCGTGCCGACGGTCGGTTCCGGCAGTCCGAGTACGGCGTCCTCCGAAGCGATGATGAGGTCGCAGGCAAGTGCTACCTCGAGACCGCCGCCCAGGGCGAAGCCGTTCACGGCGGCGACGAGGGGTTTGGTCAGGTCGAACCGCGAAGTCAGGCCGCCGAACCCGCCCGAGGTGCGAAAAGGCTTGTTGCCCTCGGCCACGTACCGCAGGTCGTTCCCCGCGCAGAAGGCGCGACCGGCGCCGGTGACGACAGCCACCCAGAGGTCGTCGTCGGCCGCGTAGTCGTCGAACACTGCACCGAGTTCCGCGCTGGCGGGAGGATGCAGCGCGTTCAGCCGTTCCGGCCGATCAAGTGTGACCGTCAGGACGTGATCGGCCTTTTCGACTGTGCAGAATTCCATTGATACTCTCTCTGTGGATCGGATTGGCAAGCCGGCTGCGTGTACGATCATCGGTTCGGCCGACTTGGCACAGGCAGTTCTTGAGGTCGCTAAGTTTGTCTGCGGGGTTCGATCAACGTCAACCGCTTCTACACGACGGGCGGCGTCGACAGGCGCGGGCTGCGGGGCACTGGTACGCCATGGCTTTCGCCGCGCTGGCTGCCGGTTGCGGCGGTGCCCACTACCAGTCCCTGGATGGGCAGACGATGGGGACCTCGTATCGTGTCGTAGCGCGATGTCCGGCCGCCCTCGAGCCAGCCGGGATAGAAGCCGTCCTCTCCCGCGTCAACGCCTCGATGTCGAACTGGGACGACGATTCGGAGGTGTCGCGGTTCAATGCGTCGGCCATCGGCGAATGGATGACGTTGTCGCCGTCCCTCCGGGAGGTCGTGGGGACAGCGCTGGCGCTCAGCACCATGTCCGACGGCGCCTTCGACATTTCGGTCGGCGCGCTGGTCGATGCCTGGGGATTCGGTCCTGCCCCCGCGCGCGATTTTCCCGACGATACGGAAATCGAGACGGCGCTCGCGCGCACGGGATACCGGCACCTGGAACTCCTGGACAGCCGGTTGCGCAAGACCCGGGACGTGCGCCTCGACCTGTCGGCTATTGCCAAGGGCTACGGGGTGGATGCGATGGCGGCGGCCGTCGCGGGCCAGGGATGTACCGACTACCTGGTGGAAATCGGTGGGGAAGTCCGCGTGCGGGGACACAGTCCGCGGGGCCGCCCCTGGGGGCTCGGCATCGAAGCGCCGGACGGAAGCGGTTCGGCGCACCGGATCGTGACGATGAGCGAGGGGGCGATCGCTACATCCGGGGACTACCGGAACTTCTTCGAGCGCGACGGAAAGCGGTATTCTCACACCATCGACCCGCGCCTGGGAACGCCGGTGGAACATGTCCTGGCATCCGCGACGGTGGTACACGCCTCGGCGATGTGGGCAGACGGATATGCGACCCTGATCGCCGTCCTTGGCCCGGAAGGGGGCCTTGCGTTCGCCGAGTCCCGGGATCTGGCCGCGTACCTGCTGGTGCGCCGGGAAGACCGTCTCGAGTCGCGCGCGACGACGGCGATGGCAGCACTTCTCGCGCCTGAAGACTGACCGCCCAACGCACCACCGGTCGTTTTACAATCGGACCGAAGCGCCCTGAACAAGGACTTCCTTTGTTTCGCCCCCTCGCGGTCAATGTCGGGCTCCGCTATGCGGCGAGCCGGCGCCGTTTCGTTTCCTTCGTCGGCGTCGCGGCGCTGGCGGGGCTGGTGCTTTCGGTCGGTGTGCTCCTGTACGTGCAGGCGGTGGTGCGCGGGTTCGAGCGCGAACTGGAGGATCGGGTGCTGGGCGTCGTGCCGCATGTCACTCTCGTCGGGCGCAACGCGATTGCGGATTCCGATGCCGTCGCGGCGCAGCTCCTGGGGGTGCCCGGGGTGAAACATGTCGCAGCCGTAGCTTCCAGCGGGGTTCTCCTCTCTACCGGAATGGGTGTCGCCGTGGTCCGGCTGAAGGGTATCGTCCCCGCGGACTACGAACCGGTGATCGGACACTATTTCGAAGCCGGAAGCGTGGATGTCCTTGAGCCGGGGAGCTTCAACGTGGTGCTCGGACGCGGCGTCATGCAGCGATTGGGGCTCGAGCCGGGCGATGTCTTCACCGCGGTGATGCCGGACCTGACGCCGACTCCGCTGGGAGTGTTCCCGGCGCGCAAACGGCTGCGCGCGGCAGGCACCCTGAGAACCTGGTCGCAGCTCGATGGGGAGGTCGCCTACACCCACATAAGGGACGCGCAGCGTCTTTTCCGGTCGCCCGGCAGCGCCGGCACCCTGGAGTTGCGCATCGACGCCGTTCTCGAAGCGCCGGACGTGGCTTCGAGGGCACTTGCGGTGGTCGGCACGGACAGGTTTACCGCCCGTACATGGCTGCGTTCGATGGGTCCCGTGTACCGGGCGATCCAGGTGACCAAGGGCATGCTGTTCCTGATCTTCTCGCTGCTCGTCGCCGTGGCCGCGTTCAACGTCGTGTCGGGCCTCGTCATGATCGTCAACGAACGCCGGGCGGACGTGGCGATCCTGCGCACGCTGGGCGCGCGTTCGGGCCTGATCGTGGGCGTATTCGTCGTCCTTGGCCTGATGGTCTCGCTCGCGGGCGTCGGACTCGGACTGGTGCTGGGACTGGTGCTCGGAGCCTTGACCGAGGACGGCTATCGCTGGGCGCAGGAAACCTGGAACATCGACCTGATGGGGGAGTACTTCGTGCACCAGTTGCCGGTGGAATTTGCCGTCTCCGATGTCGTTCGGGTGCTGGCCACGGCATGCGGTCTCAGCCTGTTGGCGACCCTTTATCCGGCCTGGCGCGCGGGTCGGCTGCGCCCCGCCGAGGTGCTGCGCCATGAGTGACGTGACGCCGCTTTGCGGCACGAACCTTGCCAAGGCCTATTCGCAGGGCAGTGCGCGGATCGAAGTGCTTGCCGCCGCCGAGATCGATGTCGCGGCCGGCGAGCGGCTGGCCATCGTGGGCCAGTCCGGTTCGGGTAAGAGCACTCTGCTGCACATCCTGGCCGGTCTGCTGGATCCCGATGCCGGTAGCGTGCATGTGATGGGCGAAGACCTCACGGCCGCGAACCCGGCGCGGCGGGCGGAACTGCGCAATGCCCACATGGGGTTCGTCTACCAGTTCCACCACCTGTTGCCGGAGTTCACGGCCCTGGAGAACGTCGCCATGCCTAGGCTGGTCGCCGGCGCGGCCATGCGCGAAGTGGCGGACGATACGCTGGCGCTGCTTGACTCCGTGGGACTGTCTGCGCGCGCGGGCCACCGTCCCCACGAACTCTCCGGGGGCGAACGCCAGCGCGTGGCGGTCGCCCGTGCGCTGGCCGGGAAGCCGCGCGTCGTGCTTGCCGACGAGCCGACGGGCAATCTCGACCGCCGCAGCGCCGAGCGCGTACTGGAAGCCATCGACCATCTCGTGGCGGCCACGGGGACGGCTTTCGTGGTGGTCAGCCACGACGAGGCCCTGGCCGCGCGCGCCGACCGCACGCTCGTGCTGCGGGACGGCGTCCTGTCCTGAGGCGCGGGCCTTGTGACGAACCTGCGCAACATGCTCTGGATGGCGCGCCGCTACCTCACGTCGCGCCGCCACCAGTACGCGTCCTTCGTGAACTGGGTGTCCTTCACCGGCCTGGCGCTCGGCGTGATGGTCCTGACCGTGGTGGTCAGCGTGATGAACGGTTTCGACCGCGAGTTGAAATCCCGGTTGCTTGGCTCGATTCCTCACGCGGTGGCACTTCCGCCCGCGGAGGTGGGGTTTGATGAGCCTTACCGACCGGCGCTATCGGATGGGGTCGTCCACGTCACCCGGTTGTTCCAGGGGCCCGCCATGATTTCCCGCGGGGGAGTCGTGACCGACCTGGCGCTGCTCGGCGTGGACGCGGGACAGGCGGGCGGCCTGGACCTGATCGCTGACAGCATCGTCGAGGGATCGATGGACGAGGCGTTCGAGGGCCACGGCGGAATCATGCTCGGGGCACCCCTGGCGCGGGCCCTGGGCCTGGGGCTCGGCGACGCCGTCGCGCTGGTCCTGATGGTCCCGGCGGCAAACGGGGCGCTTCCGCGGATCGAGCGCTTCACGCTTCGCGCCACGTTCGAGGTCGGCGCGGAACCGGATGTGAGCCTGGCTGTCGTGCGATTCGACGACATCGAACGGCGAGGGCTCGCCTCAAGCGGTGTTGCGGGTTGGCGCATGGTGTTCGCGGATCCCATGGACGTCCCGATGATGGAGGCGGACCTGCGCGCGGCGCTGCCGGCGGGCTGGAGACTCACGACCTGGATGGACGGCTACGGGGAACTGTTCCGCGCGATCGGTCTGGAAAAGACGTTGATGTTCGTCTCTCTCGCCCTTGTCGTCGCTATCGCGGCCTTCAATATCGTGTCGGGCCAGACGATGCTGGTCAACGACAAGCGGCGCGATATCGCGATGCTGACCACCATGGGCGCGCCGTCGCGGTTCCTCGTGGAAGTGTTTCTCGTCCAGGGGTTCGCCGTGGCGGTCCTCGCGATTTGCGCAGGGCTGGTCGCGGGGGTTCTGATCGCCTTGAATGTCGATCCGGTTGTCCTGGCCATCGAATGGCTCACCGGGCAGAACATCCTCTCGGGCACGGGATTCGGACGGATGCCTTCGGTGGTGCTGGCCGGCGACCTGGCGGTTATCGCGGCGCTGTCGCTTGGTCTCTGCTTCCTCGCCGTATTGCGGCCCGCGTTGAAGGCCGTTGACGAGAATCCGGCCCAGGCGCTGCACGACGGTTGAAATCCGCGGTCTTTCGCAGGCAGGTCACGGAGGCCATCACCAGAACCGTCAGGGTGCGGCGTGGGGTGTGGAAACGGCGTTTGCGCGTCGGCGTTCCCGGCGCTGTCGCCAGCGGCGCAGGATATGCAGCCGCCAGGTCAGCCGGGCGATCACGGCCAGCGTAAGGCCGCTCACCCAGCCGCACACCAGGCAACCGGTGATCAGCGGCAACCACAGTGCCGAGAAGCTGGCGCGCAGCGATTCCCACGACAGGTCGAGTTCGGTGAAGACGGGGTCCATGTCGAGCAGCCATGCGCCAAGCCTGTAGGCGAACAGGAACATCGGCGTGAACGTCACCGGATTGGTAACCCAGACGAGCGCCACCGCCAGCGGCAGGTTGCAACGTGCCGCAATGGCAAGCACGGCGACGATGAGCATCTGACCCGGCAGCGGGATGAATGCGCAGAACATGCCGATGAAGCAGGCGCCGCCGACCGAGCGACGGTGCAGATGCCAGAGTTCGGGATCCTGTAGGAGATGTCGCAACGGCCGCAGTATCGGTGTCTCACGAATACTGTCTGCGGTTGGCAGGTACCGCTGGAACAGGGGGTGTGGCATACCGCCATTATGCCAATGCCCTGTGACAATTTCGTATGCGTGTCCTGTTGGCGGCCTTTGCCGCAGGCGTAATCGTTGCGCATGCGGCACCTCAGCCCGCGTGGGTCGCGGTGATCCTGGGACTAGGTGGCGGCGCACTTCTCTGTGTCCGCCCCTTGCGCGTTTTGGCCCTGCTTGGGATCGGGTTCGCCTGGGGTTCGTGGGCCATCGGCGATGCGATGTCGAACCGGACCTCCGACTGCGAGGGCCCGATCAGACTGGAATTGACCATACGGGGCCTTCCCGCGCCGAGCGGAAATGCCAACCGCTTCGAGGGGGAACTTGACCGCGGTTCGGGTTGCGGACTCGACGCGGGCGACAGGGTTCGGCTGGCCTGGGAGAGCGAACAGGTGCCGCGTCCCGGGCAGCGATGGCGCATGGTGGTAAAGGCGAACCCTGCGCGCGCCTATGTCAATCCGCACGCCTTCGACTACGAGCGCTGGCTGATGCGCCGCGGGATCGTCGCGACGGGATACGTCACCCGCGCCGAACTTGTGACGGACTCCCGCGATGCAGTCGCCGACTTCAGGCTGCGCCTGCGCGAGCGCATCGAAACCATGCCGCTGTCGAATGGCGGCCTCATCATCGCGCTGAGCACCGGGGATGGCGCGCTGGTCCCGGCGTCCGCCTGGCGTTTGTTCCGCGACACCAGCACGGTCCATCTGCTGGTCATATCGGGACTGCACATCGGCATGTTCGGCGCGCTGGGCCTGGCCTTCGGGAACCTGGCCGGGCGCATTCTTCCGCTCACGCGCCGTTTTCGGGCACGCGCCTTTTCGGGGTTCGTCGCGATCTGGGCGGTGTTGGCCTATGCCACCCTCGCCGGATGGTCGCTGCCCGTCACGAGGGCAACCGTCATGGCGGCCGTCGGCATATTCGCGGCGACCATCGGCCGCCGCGTCGGCGCGACGGGCGGCCTCGCGCTGGCGCTTGCGGTGGTGCTTGCGGTGGACCCCATGGCGCCCCTCGATACCGGTTTCTGGCTCTCGTTCGCGGCGGTCGGGGTGCTCATCGCGTTCTTCGCGCCCCGCGCACCCGCAAGAACTGCGCGTGCCGCCGCGTCGCGGCTACGTGTGCGGGCGGGCAGGCTTATCCTTGCGCAGCTCGTCATTTGCGTCGGCTTCGCTCCCTGGCTCGGAGTCTTCAGCGGAGAGATCCAGCCCATGGCGCTGTTCGCCAACCTCGTGCTGATCCCGTTGGTGGCGTCGGCTGCGGCTCCGCTCTCGGTCATCGGCACCCTGGCTTTGCCGCTTGCGCCGGCAGTGGCGGGTATACCGCTGGCGGTTGCGGACTCGACGCTTGGCGCGGTCATGTGGATCGTGCATCGCGTGGGCGACGTGCCGACGGTTCCCGCAAGCGGCAACCCCGGAGCGCTGGTGGCGGCCATGGCCTTGTCCCTGGCTTTTCTGCTGCCGTGGTCGCGCGGCGCCCGCTGCGTGATCGCGGGTGCCATGTTCTCGGTCCTGCCATTGATGGATCGCGTCCCGGCGGGTCGATTCGACCTGCTTGCCCTGGACGTGGGGCAGGGGACATCGGCCCTGGTGAGAACGCGCAACCATGCGCTGATCTACGATGCGGGACCACGCTATCCGTCGGGCTACGACGCCGGCGATGCCATCGTTGCGCCGGTGGCGTTGCGCGAGCACGGCCGGCGGATCACTCATCTGGTGTTGAGCCACGCGGACATCGATCATGTGGGCGGCGCGAACGCCGTGCTGAGGCGACTGGACGTCCGGGGCGTCAGCGCGGGTGAACCGGCCCAGGGCGTTGCGGCGCGCCCGTGCCGGACCGGAGATGCATGGCTCTGGGACGGAGTGCGATTTCGCGTACTCTGGCCTTCCGGCCCGGAAACGGGCAACGACGCGTCGTGCGTGATCGAAATCGATGACGGCCGTCACCGGGCCCTGCTCGCGGGAGATGTCGGCGGCGCCGCCGAGCGGCGCATCGACGTGCGCCCGGTGGACCTTGTCGTGGCGCCGCATCACGGCAGCCGCACGTCCTCGTCGCCGTCTTTCGTCCGGCGGGCGTGTCCCCGCGTGGCGGTCTTTTCGGCGGGCTTTGAGAACCACTTCGGCCATCCGCATCCGGAGGTGGTCGAACGCTATCGTTCTGTTGGCGCACACCTGGTCACGACGGGGGATATCGGGGCGATCGGGTGGCGCAGCGACGCGCCGGGACTGTTGACCGCAGCCCGGGACGACAGGCGCTACTGGCGATCGGGGCGGCGGCCGGCCATTCACCGCTTGGAGCTGTCCGCATCTGACTTGGAGTTCGCCCCGGACGACAGGCTCGCAGCTTGCCGAATCGAGGGTCCGCAGCAATGACGGCCGGGAATCGTCGTTGGGTTATTGCGTGTGGAACCCGAAACGGTAGGTCGCCCCCATCGGCGGACCGTTCGCGCTACTTTGCGGTTCCGCGTTGCAGGATGTGGACGCGATTCGGTTCGAGGTCCGTCCAGCTTTCCCTTTCGCCGTCCGGCCAGGTGACGGTCACCGAATCGACCTGTTCGCTCGCGCCCAGACCGAAGGTGATCATCGGCTCCACCTGGGAGAGGTAGCTGCGGGTCGGCATCATGGTGCGGTGCTGCGGGCCACCGGGGGCATCCAGCGTGACGCGCGCGCCGATGGCATGCACATTGGGCGGCGGCGCACGCAACTTGAGACGCAGCCAATGGTGACCTAGCCGCTGGTCGTTGCGCAGCAATACCGCCGGACCGCCGGCCTGGGTCAGCGCCAGATCGAGGTCGCCATCGCCATCGATGTCGGCGTAGGCCGCGCCACGCGCAACGAGGGGGGTCTCGAGGGCATCGGCGACGAGATGAAAGGGTCGTGTGCACCCGGCGCCGCAGTTCCAGAACAGTTGCACGCGTTGCGCGTAGCTCTGGCTGGCCTGGACCCTTGCGATCTCCGGCTCGACATGGCCGTTTGCGGCGAGGAGGTCCACGCGTCCGTCGAGGTCGGCATCGAGGAACAGCAGGCCGAAGGTCAGCGCGCGCCGGCTGTCGGCGCCGACGCCGGCGACGATGGCATCGTCGCTGAACAGGTCCCTGCCCGCGTGGGACACGTAGAAGGAAGTCATTTCGTTGGCGAAGTTGCCGATGGCGATGGCGAGGCGATCGTCGTTGGCGAAGTGTGCCGCATCGATGCCCATGGCCCCGGTGGCGAGGCCTGCGGGGTCGAACGCGAGTCCCAGTTCGACGCCAGCCTCGCGGAAACTGCCGTCGGCCTGGTTCAGGAAGAGAAAGTTGCGCACGGTGTCGTTGGCGACCGTGATATCCGGCCACCCGTCCCTGTTGACATCCACCGGTAGCACGGCGAGCGCCTTGCCGACGGGCAGACCGGTGGCGGGATTGCTGACCTGAATGCCGGACTTGGCGGACACGTCCGTGAACCGTGAACCGTCGTTGCGGAACAGGTAGCTGTCGACGCCGGGAAAATCCGTCGGGGGACCGTAGGCACGACCGACACCGGTCAGCCGGTAGTCGACTTCGCGATCGATTTCAGGGGACCAGCGAACGTAGTTGCAGACGAACAGGTCGAGGTCGCCGTCGCGGTCGTAGTCGAAGAACGCGGCGCCGGTGCTCCAGGCGTCGGTACCGCCGGCCACGCCGGCGGCATCGGTGACGTCGATGAAACTTCCCCCAACGTTGCGCATCAGGCGATTTGCGCCGAGTGCGGTGACATAGACATCCAGGTGCCCGTCCCCGTCGTAGTCGCCGACGGCGGCGCCCATGCCGTACAGGGTAAGGGCGAGACCGGCGACGGCGGAGACGTCGTCGAACATGCCGTCACCGAGGTTGCGGTACAGGCCTGAACTCGGTGCCGACGGCGGGGCGGGGCGCCAGGGCCAGTGATCCGAGTTGATGAACAGGAGGTCCTGGTAGCCGTCGCCATCGTAGTCGAGGAAGGCGACGCCGCCGCCCATGGTTTCCGGCAGCAGGCGTTCCCCGTACGCGCCGTTTTGGTGGACGAAACGAATGCCGGCCTGGTCGGTGATGTCGGTGAACTCCACCGCCGGAGGCTCCACCGTCCCCCGAGCCAGCAGGGCTGGGCCTGCAACGTCCGCTTCCTCGACGGTCTCGTCGGGCTCGATGTGCCGAGTTGCCAGGAACACGGTCCCGCCTGCCACACCGAGTATCGCTATCGCCACGAGCGATTGCCGCAGCGCGCGCCGGATGCGCGCTTCCTCGGCGGATAGCTGGCTCAAGGGTTGCCGCCGGCGCGCTGAAGGTCGTGGACGACGACCGCGTCCGCAGCGAAGTTGGCTGCGGGATCGCGCCGCCGCGCGGCGGTAATGGCACGGTCACGGGCGTTGTTGTCGGGTCGATAGGTCGCGTGCAGCGTCCGGTGGCGGTTGGCGGCCTGCTCGTCGCCGAGCCGCGCGTGTACCTGGGCGAGACCGTAATGGGCGGCCACGTTCTCCGGGTCTTCCGACAGCGCTGCTTCGTGCCGGGCGGCGGCGAGCCGGAGCAACCTTTCTTCCTCGGCACGCGTCGGCGCCGTCTTTGCTCGTTCGAACAGCGCCTGTGCCAGCGCGTTCTGCACCCGATAGTCGCGCGAGAAGTCGAATCCGCGCCGGCGGGCTTCCTCGAAACGCGTGTCGACGAGATCGGTGAAACTCGTGATCGCGGCGTCGAATTCGCCGTTCTGCATGTCGACCAGCCCGCCGAACCATGCCACGGACCAGGGCCAGGCACCGTTGGCCGCGGCCCGGCGCAGCGAGTCGGCGGCCTCGTCGAGGCGGCCTTCGCGAATCATGACCCGGGCGAGGTTCAGGTCGCCTTCAGGCCGGCCCATGGCCGCGACGCGGCGAAACGCGTTCTCGGCCTGCCGCAGCGTACCCCGGTCCGGCTTTGCGAGAAGACCGATGCCGTAGTCGTTCCAGCGTTCCCACCCGGGCATGTCGGGTGGTGGCGACGCGGCTGGGGCGCCGCCCACGGGAAAGACCAGCGAGTCCTCGGCGATCGTGACGATGGGGAGATCGTTGCCGCGGAAGTCCTCGCCCTGGAAGGCGCGCATGTAGGTGGTGTCGAACTTGCGGTAGCGCAGCG
This sequence comes from Gammaproteobacteria bacterium, assembly GCA_026706665.1. Taxonomy (GTDB): domain Bacteria; phylum Pseudomonadota; class Gammaproteobacteria; order Pseudomonadales; family Azotimanducaceae; genus VXNE01. Next base: position 15,369 of record JAPOYI010000078.1, read on the forward strand.
CCACGGTGACTTCCACGGGAGCGACGGCGTTCTCCGGAACCGTCACGCGATAGTGTGCGGTAGAAGCCGCTCCAGGTGGGATCTGGTGATCGTATAGCCTGGTGAATATGTCTTCCGCGTTCCGGCGTTCTATGCGGTTGCCGTTCCGGTCGAGCACATAGGCATTGACGAAATGGGACCAGGGATCCACCGCGCCATCGTCGTCTCGCGCCCCGCTGCGGCCGATGACTTCGCTGCCGCTGGTGACGGTAACGTCGAGCCAGATCTCGTTCGAGTCCGACGTTCCTTCCGTGAACAGGTGGCCGAGCCTCAAGGTCCGGATCACCACGTCGAACACGTACGTCGCGCCCGGCGTCAGGGCGGGCACCTCGGGACGCAGCGGCGCAATCGGCTCGCCTTCAATGTCCGGGCCCGCCCGGATGGCGAACACGTCGATCCTTAGGGCTCCTTCCAGCATCGCGCGGTGGGCGTCTACGACTTCCTCCGGCCATCCGAGCAGCGCGGGCAGCGCCGTATTCGCGGCGGGGAACTGGTGTCCACGGATTGCCGGTTCGCCGAGTGCCGGGTCGAAGTCGGCGGCGAAGTCCTCAGAGGCCACTGGCTGCATGTGGCAATCGTTGCAGTTCGGCTCCGCGCGCGCGGGATAGTAGAAGCTCTGCGCCCCGTGACCGGACACGCCGCTCAGAAGGAACGAGTCGTAGTGATTCTGGCCCCGGAGCCACTTGTAGGCGTTGAGCGCCTCGGGCAGGTGCACCTTGTGGCAGGTGCCGCAGAACTCCGCCGTCTTGTGCAACGGTTTCAGGAACGAGCGCTTGTGCAGGTCCGGGTTGCTCTTGATGGAGACGCCGTTGATCCACTGCAGGACGGCGTTGTCTGAGAAGGCGAACGGATAGTGCTGGGGTACTCCGATGACGTAGTCGGCGTTGCCGCGTGGACTTCCAACGCTCTCGATGGCGTGACAGGCGAGGCACGTGATGCCGGCGTGAGCGGTGGGGTCTCCCACGTCGTCGAATTCCGGGTCGTCGAAAGCGCCGGAGAAGAGCGGCACGGGGTCGTGGCACCCGGCGCAGAATCGCGCCGCGGACACATCTCCGTCGCGGGCGAGGACCATGCGGCGCGTATTGCGCACCGAGAACAGGTAGGCCGGGTTGTTGAAGGACGCGAGACGGTGCGCGCTGTGGCGCCACTGGGCGTGGATATCGGCGTGACATCGGGCGCAATAGTCGTCCTGCATGAGCGTTTCCGGGGGATTGAAGTGGCCGGTGGCTGTTCTTGCGAGCGACGGGAAGAAGTCGGCCTCGGCGTCTGCGGTATCGATGGCGGCCGGCCTGGCGAGCCAGGTGCCCGCCAGGCCGACGACGATGCCGACCAGTGCGATGGTGCCGCCGGCGGCCCAGCGAATGCGCGGCCCCGCCAGGCGGTGCAGGACGAACAGCCAGCACGCGGCGAACGGCGCCGCGACATGCAACCAGTAAGCGATGGAGCGCGCCTCGGCGCCGCGCAGTTCGACCAGTGGAATGCCGCGCGTCAGCGCGAAGCCGGAGCCGATCAGCAGCAGTACGATGGCGAAGAGCGAGAGCCCCAGTCGTATGGCGAGCCTGTTCGGTCGATGGATGGCGCGGCGCAGGTGGAGCACGGCGTAGACGATCACGGGCAGCGTGATGGCGAGTCCGAGGGCGAGATGGACCAGAAACATGGACTGGTACAGCGGCCCTTCCAGGCTTTCTCCCTCGAACCACTGGAGCAGGGAAGCCGCGCCCAGGTAAACCGAGTTGACGACGAGCAGCGCGAACAGCACCAGCACCGCGACCAGCAGTTTTCGCAACGCCGGCCCGACGACTTCGGGAGTGTCCGCGTGGTTCATGCGATGCTCGCGATCATCGCGTCAGCGTTACCTCAAAGGCCCGCCTGGAAGCGCACGTTGTAGCGGGCGTGTAGCCGCGTGCGTCGATCCAGCGTGGCGGCGTCGGTATCGTCCAGCAGGGGCAGGGGCGCGACCGTTTCGCCGTGTTCCGTGTAGAGGTCCATGTCCTTGGCCCAGCCGTAGAACTCGACGGCGATGAAGCGGCGGTCTCCCGCGGCGGGAGGCAGCCCCGCGCGGAATTCGAGATGAATCTCCTCGCCGCTACCGATAATGGCAACGGCGCTGTCGATGTGCGAGACGAGCGGAACCGCGTTTCCGAACGCGGTATAGAAGCCCCGCTGGTACTTCGCGTCCCAGTACGGCGCGCGGGCCTCGTATGCGTAGTGGGGCACGCGCTGGGGGCCGGTGGTGCGCCTGGCGAAACCCGTCCGCCCGATACGGGCGGCGAGGGGCCGCTGCGCGGGGGGCATGGCAATGGGCAGCGGTTCTTCCACGACGACCCGGAGACGGTCCCAGTAGATTTCCATGTTCGAGGATAACCGCAGCGCGTCGGTTCCGGCGGGGAGATCCGGCAGGGGTAGCGCCATGGTCCTGGGCATGCCCGCCGGGTACCCGAATTCCGCCGCGACGAGGTGCCACCTTCCGTCCCGTCCGCGCGCTTCGAGGCTTGCCGGCCGGTAGCGCAGGCCCGCCTGCCAGGCGGCGAACACGGTCTGGGAATAGGGATATTCGATCCAGCCATCCGCGACCAACACGGTCCCGCCGGCGTCAATGGCGGTATCGAATTCGAGCGTCAGGACCTGGTCCCGCTCCAGCAATCCGATGAACCGGTCGTCCGCCGCGCCTGTCGAAGGCGCGTTGAGGTCGCGTTCGGCAACGAGCGCCAGCACATCTCTGCCATCCGTGTCGGTCGCCCGCGCTGGGGCAAAGCTCCGGCGGTAGGCGATGGGCCTGCCCGTTACCGGAGGGTCCGCTGTGCCCATGCGCTCGTCGAGCACCATGGACCAGCCGGGCGGCAGATCGAATACGCGCAGGCGAGCGGCGTCGAGGTACGCGTTCTCTTCCATGGGTTCGGCGAACTTCAGGCGGTAGCGGCCCTCGCGCGGGGAGAGGGCGGCAGTGTCCAGCAGGAAACTCTCGAACGGCCTGGGCGGCGCATAGCGGCCGGGGGTGTCGAAGAAGCCGAGCCCGCCGACGCCGAGCACGTCCGCCACGAATTCATAGGTTTCGCCGTTCCAGGCGAACAGGACCGGGCAGCTCGCCAGTTGGCGTTGCGTCTCGGCGATCTCGTGCAGGCGTTTGGCATCGAGATCGAGTTCCGTCTGGGAGACGCCGTCGGACCATTGCAGCGCCACGAAGTCGGCGCCGGGATGGCCGCCCAGGCCCACGCTCATGGGGACCAGACTCTGTCCGGGTCCTGAGTGGGAATCGAGGGCGTCGAGCACGGTCCAGCGGCCGGCGGCACGAACCTCTACGAGGGTGCCGATGCCGGAAGCATTGGAGCGCATCTGGTCCGCCTCGCTGCGTCCGCTGAGTACGAGCGCGAGGAACGGAAAGCGGCCAGGGCCGGGAGGTAAGAGGTCCATACCCTGGGTGCCGGCCACGATCAGTGCCGGGCCGGCCGCGGAATCCAGCGGCAGGGGGATGGCGGTCGCGACGCCCTCGGCGCTCCGCTGCCAGGCGATGGTTCCGGTGCGCGGATCGATGATGGATACGCCTGTCGGTTGAACGGCCAGCAACTCGAGCGCACCGTCGCCGTCGAAGTCGACCGCCGCCAGTTCGTGTGTCCCGGCGGATTTCTCGGCGGGGATGAGCGACTCCCGCTTCCAGGAAGCGACGCCGCGGCGCCAGACAACAATCTCTCCGTCTGCGGAAGCGCCGTAGATCTCGGGCTTCCCGTCGGCATCGGTGTCTGCGGCAGTGACCGCGGTCAGTGGCGCGCGGCGCCAGTCTTCCAGGCCAGGGAATGGCTCGTAGCGCCACATTCGGTCGTTCTGCCAGGCATCGTGGGGTGGCGCGGCGTTCAGGACCAGGATATCGAGGTCGCGGTCGCGGTCGAGGTCGGCCACGAGCACCTGGCGTCCCGCGGCGCCGCCGATTCCCGTCTCTCCGGCAAGCGGGCGGAATGAGCCATCGCGGTTGTTGTTCAGCAGTTCGCTGCCTTCTGGACCCGTGACAAAAACGTCCAGGTCGCCGTCGTGGTCGGCATCGAAAACGGCGCCGGCGTGGCACGGCGCATCATGGCCGGCGTCCTGCGCTTCCCAGGCGCCTGCTTCGAGCTGCAGCCAGAGCCGGGTGCCGCCGGGCGAGCACACCCACACGTCGACATCGCCGTCATCGTCCATGTCGCCCCAGAGGCTCGCTCCGGGGCCCGCCTTGCCAAGAGGATGAACGGGATCGCCCGCGAAACGTCCGTCGCCTGTCCCGAAGAACAGGCTGTTGTCGCCGGGACCGGAGGCCGCGAGGTCCAGTGTTCCGTCCCCGTTGATGTCCGCGGCGGTAGCGGACGACCACTCTCCCGTCGCGACCCGCACGGCATCGGCGAACAGGGCTCCGGCGGGACGGCTTGCGGGTGCCGCGGGCGCAACGCCATCGGCGGTTTTCGCTTGCGCTTTCGGTCCCATGCGGCCGTAGCTGAACGCCGCTGACCGGGCGGCCGGATTGTCCTCGAATCGCTGGTAGTCGGCGAGCAAAGCCTCGGATTCCTCGATGCGGTCCGCTCGCCGAAGCGCCTGAGAGCCCGCCCAATAGGCGCTGCGCAGGTACGGATCGAGCTCGACCGCGCGCAGGAACCAGGAAGCCGCTTCGGCATGATTTCCGGATTGCAGCAGGGTCTGCCCGAGGAAATAGGCGGGGAAAGCGTCGTCGGGGTCGGCTTCGACCGTCCGCCGCAACATCGTCTCGGCCGGTTCGGCCTCGCCGAGATAGAGATGCAGGATGCCGCTGACATACAGCGCGCGCGCGTGGTTCGCATCCTGGGCCAGAACACGGTCGAGGATATCGAGCGCCCGCCGTTCGTCGCCTTCTTCCTGGCGGTTCAGGGTGGCGATGGCCCAGTTGACGCGCGCATCCAGCCATTCCGGAGCGCGACCGGCGACTTCGGAGAACGCCGCTTCCGCCGCCGCGTACTCGTATTGCCCCATGAGCGCCACACCACGATCATTCAGGCTGACGTCCTCGGGAGACGGTGCGGCGCCGGGGGTGCAGCCCGCGAACACGAGCGCCGCCACGCAAGCCGCCGCCGCGCAGCGTGCCGCCTGGAGGAGCGTGCCGCCGATCATCCTGCAATCCGTCGCGCTTTGCGGTCGTGTCTGCATCGACGTGCCGGCGCGCAGGAACACTACCGGGTCGGCAAGCGGACAGTCGCAGTTCCGAATACGCGCGTTTCGCGGGCTTCGTTGGCGATCGTGATGTCGATCTCGACGGTCCCGGCGTCTTCGTCGATGTCCGTCACGACACCGGCAATGGTGTGTGGCTTGTCGGCGAACACCGGCGCGCGGAACACGGTATCGATTGCGACGATTTCTGACTCCGGAGCCCAACGGTGGATCATCGCCCCAAGGAATCCCTGGCTCATGACGCCGGGTACCAGCGCGCCCGGAAAGCCCTCCCTGCGGGCGGCCTCGTGATCGGTGAATCGAGGGCCGCCCCAGCCGACGTGGCGCCCGAAACGCTTGATATTGTCGACGCTCGTATCCGGCGAGAACGCGGGCAGCTCGGCGCCGAACTCGACGTCTTCGATCGTCGAGACCAATTCGCTCACGAGGACCGCTCCCTTATGACGGTGCGCGTGTCGGCGTTCGCGACATGCGTGCCGTCCCGGTCGTACAGCTCCATGCGCCGCACCAGGAACACCATGCGGCCCGAACGCCCGGTCTTCTCGTAGATGTCGTGGAGGTGGGACTTGCCGGTGAGTGTCGCGCCGTCGCGTATCGGGGCCGTCCATTCGACGGCCTTGCCGGCATCCATGGTTACGCCGTTGAGCTCGGGGAAGTCCGGCGGCAGCGAGAGTCCGCCGACCAGGGTCGACACGAATGTCGGTGGCGCCTGGAAATCCGGGTCGGCCGGATCCGTAAAGCGGGCGTCGCGTTCGCCGCATGCGAGGGCATATTCGGCAAAGCTCTTTCCGTCAATCTCGAACTCCGCCTCGTCGAACTCGCGGTTGAGAAAGGATGCGCGCAACGCGTCGATATCGGCTTCCAATCGATTGCTTCCCGGAACGCTTTGAACACGGCCAGATTGACAGATGTGCCGCGTTTCGGCAATACGCCGGGGCCCGGGCAGGGGTCCCGGACTGGAGGGGCATTCCTCTATCCCTTCCGCGTTGCGCTGGATATAGTAGGGATCGATCGGGAGTTCCCCAGCCCCCATTTTGGAATTTCGCAAAGTTCCCGGACCGGTGAGGCACGCGTGAACCTGCACGAATACCAGGCCAAGAAACTGTTCGCCGACTACGGAATGCCGGTGTCCGCGGGCATCGCTGCGGACACCGCGGACAATGCTGTCGCGGCGGCAAGGAGAATCGGCGGTTCGCGCTGGGTCTGCAAGGTGCAGGTGCATGCCGGCGGACGGGGCAAGGCGGGCGGCGTGAAGGTCGTCGAGTCCCTCGATGGCGTGCGCGGGTTCGCCGAGGACTGGCTGGGCAAGCGGCTGGTGACAGTGCAGACGGACGCGGACGGGCAACCGGTGAACCAGGTTTACGTCGAAGCCTGCGCCGACATCGCGCGCGAGCTTTACCTCGGGGCGGTGATCGATCGCGCCTCGCGCCGCGTAGTGGTCATGGCGTCGAGCGAAGGCGGCGTGGAGATCGAGCAGGTCGCGGCGCAGACGCCGGAAAAGATCCTTCGGGCCGCGATCGATCCCTTCGTGGGGGCCCAGCCGTACCAGGGGCGGCAGATGGCTTTCTCGCTCGGGCTCGCGGGGGAGCAGGTTCGGGAGTTCGCCGAACTGTTCCTCAACCTGACGCGGATGTTCCACGCACTGGACTGTTCGCTGGTCGAGATCAACCCGCTGGTCGTCACCGGTGACGGCCATGTCCACTGTCTCGATGCGAAAATGAACATCGACAACAACGCCCTGTACCGCCAGCCGGCGTTGCGGTCGCTCCGCGACCCATCCCAGGAGGACCCGCGCGAAGCGCAGGCCGATGCCTTCGGTCTGAACTACGTTGCCCTGGAAGGCAACATCGGCTGCATGGTCAACGGGGCGGGCCTCGCCATGGGCACGATGGACCTCGTGAAACTCCATGGGGGCAATCCGGCCAACTTTCTCGATGTCGGTGGCGGCGCGACCAGGGAGGCCGTCGGCGAGGCGTTTCGCATCATTCTCTCGGACAGCAACGTCAAGGCGGTGCTCATCAACATCTTCGGCGGCATCGTGTCGTGCGCGATCATCGCCGACGGCATCATCGGCGCTGTGACCGAAGTGGGCGTGGATGTGCCGGTCGTCGTTCGCTTCGAGGGCAACAATGCCCGGACCGGCGCGGAGCGGCTCGCGGGCAGCGGCCTGAACCTGATCGCGGCCGACTCCCTCGCGCACGCAGCAGAGCAGGCGGTGAAGGCGGCGGGAGCGGGGGCATGAGCATTCTCGTCGATGCCGGGACGCGCGTAATCTGCCAGGGTCTCACGGGCGCCCAGGGAACGCTGCACAGCCGGCATGCCATCGACTACGGCACCCGGCTGGTGGGCGGGGTGACCCCCGGCAAGGGCGGCGCCGAACACCTCGGTTTGCCGGTATTCAACACGGTCCGGGAAGCGGTCGCGGCGACCGGGGCCACGGCGTCGGTGATCTACGTCCCGGCGCCGTTCTGCAAGGATTCGATCCTGGAAGCGCTCGACGCGGGCATCGAACTCGTCGTCTGCATCGCAGAGGGCATTCCAACCCTCGACATGCTCGCCGTGAAGGCCCGGCTCGACCTCACCCGGACGCGCCTCATCGGTCCGAACTGTCCCGGGGTTATCACTCCGGGCGCGTGCAAGATCGGCATCATGCCCGCGGACATTCACATGCCCGGACGTGTCGGAATTGTCTCGCGCTCGGGTACGCTGACCTACGAGGCGGTCAAGCAGACCACCGACATGGGGTTCGGCCAATCCACATGCGTCGGCATTGGCGGCGATCCGATCCCGGCCAGCAGCTTCGTGGACATCCTGGGACTGTTCCAGTCGGACGCCGGCACGGAAGCCATCGTCATGGTGGGCGAGATCGGCGGCACGGCGGAGGAGGAAGCGGCGGAGTACATCGGCGCGCATGTCACGAAGCCGGTGGTGGCCTACATCGCAGGCGTCACTGCGCCGCCGGGCAAGCGCATGGGCCACGCGGGGGCCATTATCGCCGGCGGCAAGGGTACGGCCGAAGACAAGCTGGCCGCGCTCGATGCGGCGGGCGTGCGGACGGTCCGAAGCCTGGCCGAAATCGGCACGGCGCTCGCGGAAATCACCGGTTGGGTGGCGGGCCGAGGGGTGGAAAAAGGGGCGGGAAAAGCATAGGGGCGGCGCGCGATGCCCGCGCGGGCCAGGATTGAAAAGATGCCGGGCCGCACCCATATAGGCACGCCATGAGCCAGTGCCGGACAGACCCATGACGATCGAGACACGCGGATTCCAGACCGAAGCGAAGCAACTGCTTCACCTCATGATTCATTCCCTGTATTCCAACAGGGAGATATTCCTGCGCGAACTCATTTCCAATGCCTCGGACGCCATCGACAAGCTGCGTTTCGAGTCCTTGAGCGACGATGAGCTGATTGCCGACGATCCCGAGTTCAGGATTCGCATCGACTTTGATGCGGACGCCAAAACCCTGTCGGTTGCCGACAACGGCATCGGCATGACCCGGGATGAGGTGATCGAGCAGCTCGGGACCATCGCGAAATCGGGGACCGCGGAGTTCTTCGAGAGCCTCACCGGCGATCAGCGCCAGGACGCGCAGCTCATCGGCCAGTTCGGCGTCGGTTTCTACAGCGCGTTCATGGCCGCCGACGAGGTGGAAGTGCTGACTCGAAGGGCGGGCACTGCAGAGGGAACGCTCTGGAAGTCGAAAGGGGAGGACGAGTTCACGGTGGAGGACGCCGAGGCCGACCGCGGCACGCGGGTCACGCTGCACCTCAAGTCCGACGCCGAGGAGTTCGCCGAGGCGTTCCGCCTGCGGACGATCGTGCGCCGGTACTCGGACCACATCGGCGTTCCCGTGGTCATGCCGGCCGAGGCCCCGGACGACAAGGATGACGATGCCGAAGACGCCGGGAGCGCACCAGGGGAGGAGGTGGTCAACTCCGCGACGGCGCTCTGGACCCGCTCCCGCAGCGAGATCAAGGACGACGAGTACCGGGAGTTCTACAAGCACGTCTCCCACGATTTCGAAGACCCGCTGGCCTGGAGCCACAACCGGGTGGAGGGCAGGCTCGAGTATACGAGCCTCGTCTTCGTTCCCCGCCGCGCGCCGTTCGACCTGTGGAACCGGGAGTCGCCGCGCGGCCTGAAGCTGTACGTACAGCGCGTGTTCATAATGGACGATGCCGAGCAGTTCCTGCCGCTGTACCTTCGATTCGTCCGGGGCATCGTCGATTCCAACGACCTGCCGCTCAACGTGTCCCGCGAGATCCTGCAGCAGGACCCGGCGGTCACGACGATCAGGAACGCGCTCGCGAAACGCGTTCTCGACACCCTTGCAAGGCTCGAAGACGACGATTACGACACGTTCTGGGACGAGTTCGGCCAGGTCCTGAAGGAAGGGATCGCCGAGGACTTCGCCAACCGCGACGCCATCATGAAGCTGCTGCGCTTCTCCTCGACCAAAGCCGAGGATGAGAAACAGCGCACTTCGCTGTCGGGCTATGTCGGCCGCATGCAGGAGGGTCGGGACAGGATCTACTACCTCATCGCCGACAGCCTGGCGGCCGCGCGCCAGAGCCCGCACCTTGAAATGTTCCGGCAGCGGGACATCGAGGTGCTGCTCCTCACCGACAGGATCGACGAGTGGTTCATGTCGTTCGTCAACGAATTCGATGGCAAGACGTTGCAGGACGTCACGCGCGGAGAACTCGACCTCGACGGCGAGGAGAAACCGGAGGACGAGGCCGACGACGACGCGTTGGCCAAGCGCATCAAGGACGCGCTGGAAGAGCGCGTCGAGAGCGTGCGCCGCTCGACGCGGCTGACGGACTCGCCGGCATGCCTGGTGCTGGGCGAACACGACATGGGCGCCCAGATGCGCAGGCTGATGGAGGCCACCGGCCAATCGGTGCCCGACTCTAAACCGCACTTCGAATTCAATCCGGAGCATCCGCTGGTAGTGAGACTGGACGGCGAGGCGGACGAAGCGCGTTTCGGCGACCTGGTGAAGGTCCTGTTCGACCAGGCCAGTCTTGCCGAGGGCCAGTCGCTCGCGGACCCCGGAGACTACGTTCGAAGAGTCAATTCGCTGCTGCTCGAACTGCTCGCCTGATTGAGCTTTTCGGAGTTTTCATTGATTTGTTTGAATTACAAACAATAAGTTACGTGAATTATCTTCACGCAAGTTCAAGTTTGGGGGTATCCCGGCCATTGTTCGGCCCGCTGAAGTCGCCGGCCATAGGGCGTTTGCTAACATAGCCGGCGTCACGGATGAGACCTCCCATATGCGAGCCGCTATTGTCGGTGCGGGGAACTTCGGCACGGCCATTGCGAACATCATCGCGAAGAACGGCCATTGCACGCAGCTGTGGATGCGCGATGCCGAACAGTTGGCCGACATGCGGGAGTACGGGGAGAACCGGCGCTATCTGAAGGGCTTTCCCCTGGAACGCAACGTGGTGCCGACCTGCGACATGGCGGCCGCGGTCGGCGCTAGCGATATCGTGTTCCTGACGGTTCCCAGCGCTTCGTTCAGGGAAGTGACCCGGGAAGTCGCTCCGCACATGCGGCCGGCCACGCTCGTCGTCAGTGGCACCAAGGGCGTCGAGGCCGAAGGATTCCACCTCATGAGCCAGATCCTCGACGAACTGTTGCCGGAGTGCGTGACGGGCGTCATCAGCGGACCGAACCTGGCGGAGGAGATCGCGGACAAGCATTATGCGGGGACCGTCGTGGCAAGCCGCAGCGAGGCCCTGCGCGATGCGGTGCAGACGGTGCTTCGCAGCGCCGAATTCCGCGTCTATTCCAGCGCGGACGTCTACGGCGTCGAGCTGGGCGGCGCGCTCAAGAACATCTACGCCATCGTCTGCGGGATGGGCGCGGCACTCGAGGTGGGGCAGAACACCGTGGGCATGCTGATCACCCGCAGCCTGGCGGAAATGAGCCGCTTCGCGGTGTCGCTCGGGGCCAATCCCTTTACCTTTCTTGGACTTGCGGGCGTCGGCGACCTGTTCGTGACCTGCACGTCGCCGCTCAGCCGCAACTTCCAGCTCGGCCATCGCGTCGCCAGCGGCGCAACGCTGGATGAAGCAATGGAACAGCTCGGCAAGCTGGCGGAAGGCGTCAACACGCTGGCGGTTGTCCGCGACAAGAGCATCGAGCTCGACGTGCACATGCCCCTGATGGAAGGGCTGCACGACGTGCTGTTCAACGGCGCCGACATCGAAGCCGTCATTGCTGGCCTCATGACGGGGGAGGTGGTGGCCGACGTGGAATTCGCCGAGCCGAAGACCTGGGGTTTCCAACGTTGAAGTGGTTCGGTTTCGCATTCGCCGTGGTCGCGGCGTCTATGGCGGCCGCGCAGGATATCCCAGGCGCCCGCGACCCCGACGGGATCGAGCGGTATCCGCGGTCGTGGATCGTGGAGTATGAGAACGTTGCCGAAGCCCTTCCGTATCGGTTCGTGACCGCGCCGGTGGACAAGATCCGCCAGGACCTTCGCATCGAAGGCGTGCGGGTTTCGGGTCCCGTGCGGCGCGCGACCTATCGCGTTCCGGACGGAGAGGGGCTCGACGCCATCGTTGCCCACTACCGGGACATCCTGGAATCGGTCGGATCCGTCGTGTTTTCCTGCGAGGGGCCGGACTGCGGCCGCAGCACGATATGGGCGCACGACGTATTCGGCATCCCCATCCTGGTCGCTCCGAATCGCAGCCAGAGATTCCTGAGTGCCTCCGCCACGATGGGCGGGGTCGCGAAACTCGTTTCCGTCTATGCCGTGCAACGCGGCAACCGGCGCCTGTATGCGCACGTGGAGGTGGTGGCACCCGAAAACGAAGTCGTCTTCGACACCAACCGAACGCTGGCGGAGACCCTGGCGCGAACCGGTTTCGCGGTCATCGAAGGTGTCGTCCCCGATGCTGTAGGCACATTGGCCGAAGAAGACATCGCAAGAGTCGAGGCCGTGGCGTACACGCTGGGGGCGTTGGGCCGGGAGACAGTTCACGTCGTGTGCCACCTGTATGGATCCGCGCCGGTGGAGGAACTGAAGCGGGCATCGGAGCGCTGTGCCTCGACGGCGGCGGAGGTCCTTGCGCGTGTGGGTGGCGTCGCTACGCAGGCCTCGGGACTTGGACCCCTCGCCCCCCGGGAGGGGCTGGCGGAGGCACGGGTGGAACTGGTGCTGCCGTATCGCCTTCGCAGTGAATGACGGCATCGATGCGCTGATCGAGGCGTGTGCGGACCGCCTGGCGCGCGAATCCCTCGCATTTGGCCACGGCGGCGCGAATCCCCGAAGCGAGGCGGAACTGCTCGTGCTGGGTTTCCTCGAGAATCACCCGCTGGAGGAGAACACGCGAGAGTTGCTCGACGATCTTTTCCGGGACCGCATCGTCCGGCGCGTGCCTTCGGCGTATCTCACCGGCGAGGCGTGGTTTGCCGATCGGTGGTTCGCCGTGCGACCGGGCGTGATGATCCCGCGGTCGCCCATCCAGGAACTGATTCGGTGCGACTTTCGGCCCTGGCTACGCCGGACGCCGGAGACCGTGCTCGACATGTGTTGCGGCACGGGCTGCCTCGGCATCGCCACGGCGCTCCGGTTTCCCGACGCTCGCGTGACGCTTGCCGACATCGACGAAGCGGCGGTGTCGAACGCGCGGATGAACATCGAGCGGTTCGAACTTGGAGATCGTGTCGAGGCACGGCGATCCGACCTTTTCCGCGGGCTCGATTACCAGGAGTTCGACCTGGTGCTGGCCAATCCGCCCTACGTCGCGCTGTCCGAGTTCCTCGCGTTGCCGCCGGAGTACGCCCATGAGCCTCGCCACGGATTGGAGGCGGGGACCGATGGCCTCGACTGTTGGCGCCGACTCCTCGCCGGCGTCGGTTCCTGGCTGCGCATGGATGGCCTCCTTGTCGGAGAATCGGGCAATGCGTCGGCGGCCCTCGAGACCGCGTTTCCCGATCTGCCTCTCCTGTGGCCCGAACTGACGCGGGCGGAGCGTCTGGCCGACGGCGGTTTCGGGGTGTTCGCGCTGGAAGCCGCCGCCTTGACTTGTCAACCGGAAGGGGACTCCCGATACTTCCGGCAAACCTGACGAGCATAAGCCCATGCCCGGCAATACCTTTGGACAAGCGTTCACGCTGACTACATACGGCGAAAGCCACGGCGTCGCCATGGGCGCGGTGGTGGACGGCTGCCCGCCCGGCCTCGCGCTGTCCGAGGCGGACCTGCAGGGCGATCTCGACCGGCGCCGCCCGGGACAGTCGAAATACACGACGCAGCGCCAGGAACCGGACCAGGTCAAGATTCTCTCCGGGGTGTTCGAAGGCGTGACCACGGGCACGCCGATCGGGCTCGTCATCGAGAACGTGGACCAGCGCTCGCGCGACTACACGGCCATCAAGGACCAGCTCCGGCCGGCGCACGCCGACTACACGTATCTCAAGAAGTACGGCGTGCGCGACTACCGGGGCGGCGGCCGCGCTTCCGCCCGGGAAACCACGATGCGCGTCGCCGCCGGGGCCATAGCGCGCAAGTACCTGGCCGAACGGCACGGGGTGCTGGTACGCGGGTACCTGGCCGGCATCGGTGACATCGAGCCGCGCAAGCTCGACTGGGACGCGATTGGCAGCAATCCGTTCTTCTGTCCCGACCCGGACATCGTCGACGACATCGCGGCGCTGATCGACGAACTGCGCGCCGCCGGCGACTCCATCGGCGCCCGGATCAACGTCGTCGCGTCCAATCCGCCGGTGGGCCTCGGGGAACCCGTATTCGGCAAGCTCGACGCGGAACTCGCGGGTGCCTTGATGGGCATCAACGCGGTCAAGGGCGTCGAGTTCGGCGCCGGGTTCGACGTCGTGCGCCAGCGCGGCAGCGAACACCGCGACGAGATCAGCGGCAGCGGCTTCCTGAAGAACGATGCGGGCGGCGTGCTCGGCGGCATCTCGTCGGGCCAGGACATCGTGGTCAGCATCGCGCTCAAGCCGACATCGAGCCTCGCCATCCCCGGCAGGAGCATCGATACGTCCGGCAAGGAAGTGGAGGTGGTGACAACCGGTCGGCACGACCCCTGTGTCGGTCTCCGCGCAACGCCGATCGCCGAGGCCATGGTGGCGATGGTCCTCATGGACCACCTGCTCAGGGACCGCGGCCAGAACGCTTCGGTGAATCGGGAGTAGGGACTCCGGCGGGGTATCGGACAAACCCGCATGTCGGGCATCGGAGAGGTGCCTTTCAGGCCGCCCGCTGAAGATGCCATTTCTTTCAGCCTTCGGTAGCGGGCGGATGAATGCCTCTACGGGCGGGCTACGGCACGCAGTGCAAACCGAACGAGCGAAAGTCGTTGTCGATGGCCAGGCACAATGGCAACTTCAGCCTGCCGCAGAGAGCAAAACTCGTGCAGTCGGTAAAGCTGAACGACTTGTCCGAGCAGGTCGAGGAGATTTCCCCGGCTGCTTCCTCGTCTCTCGGGGAAGCCCGCTCCGCCGGGGGGAGGATGCCTGAGCGGAGCTGCTCGCCGAGTTGACGGGATACGCTCCATCCGAGCCGAAAGCGGACCAGCGTCAGCGGGAAGGCCCTCATCTCACGCGCGCCGGACGCCAGAATTCCACGAAGAAGCGGACCGGCCCCGGACCCTCGACCCGGTGCGGAACGCCGGGGACGATGATCGCGGATTCCGGCGCTTCCAGGTGCAAGGAGTGGTCAACGGGCGGGCCCACGTGATATGTCAGCGCTCCGGAAACCACGTGAATTCGCCCCCACACGCCGGTCCGGGTGGAATGCTCCCCGGTGAATCCGGGCGGGATCGTCGTCTCGTCGAACTCGCGGGTGCGCCGGTAGGCGGCGATATCCTCCGGCCACTCCATGCGGTCGCAGCGGACACAATCGAGTTCCGCGCCGAGCATCCCCGTTCGGGTCGTCTCGCACTCGACCCACGGCCGATTGACGAAGGGCGGACGGTGGCGCACGTGCTGGCCGTGGCCGCAGTCGAGATCCGCCACCCAGTCGCCCTGCGCGTCCCGGCGAAAGCCGAGAATCGCCCGTTTCACGGCGAGCCTGCGACCACAGGCGTCGCGGCGCTCATCGGACCATGGGATACGGTGGCTTAGCGATCATTCGAGGAGGTAGTTCTGCCCGGTCGCTTGATTCCGGTGTCGCGATGGGCGGACTGCGCGAGGGAGGCCCGGGTAGGCGTCCAGGTCGTGAAACCGCCGCTGCCGGTGCGTCGCGTCCGGTCTCCCTCAATAGGGCGGCTCCGCCGGCCCGCCGTACGCGCAAACGCCCGATCTCGGCGAATTGAAAATCGCCATCGGATGACCGTAGTCGCAGTGTGCCGCGTGCGCGGCGGCGTGATCGTCGCAGACATGCCCCGCCCAGTCATCGACGCCCTGGTAGCAGCAATCGAGGCAGATGAGGCTCGCGGGCGCTCCGCAGTCCTGGCAGGGGATGCGCAAGGGATCATTGCGCGCCATCAGGGCGATTCCATGGTTCGTGGTGGGCTTGCCGGTGCGCGGTGCCAGGACGCGGAGTTCAAGCTCCGTGGTCGTGCCGAAGTCATATTCGTGGACGAAGCTCAGGTCCTCGGTGAAAACCTCATCCGCTTCGGCCTCGATGGGTTCGAAATCGTTGAAACCGAACGGATCGTCGAACGGGTCCGCGTACTGCGCCCGCCCGATGCGGAATGCGCTCATGTGGCCGCAGCAATCCAGCCAGATCCTGCGGAGATACTGGTCCAGCTCGAACAGCGTCGCGTCGCCGTTCATCTCCAGGTGCAACCAGTAGCCCAGCCCGTAGGCGTCCCGAACCCGGAGGTGGTGGATTTGCCGGGGCCGCCCCCTGCCGCTGTCGGCCTTTTCGGTCACCTTGCGCCTCGCCGGACAGCTTCCGAAATGCCGCCCCAGCCCCGAGCATGTCAGTTCCCGTCCGCAGTAGCCGCATCGCCCCCTGGTTTGCGCCGCTCTCGGCATGGCTTTGTCTCCCCCGGCTGATGTTGCGCCTACAATACCAGTTTCGCCAGCGGCCCCGCCCGGAATGCGGCGAGGGCAACCTTGAATATGACTCGGTGACCGTCCATGGTGCAGCCATGACAAGGCGCAGACTGCCCATCGGCTTGCAGAGCTTCCGCGGGCTTCGGGAGGAGGGCTGCTACTACGTCGACAAGACGGCCCACATCGGGCGGCTTCTGGACGAAGGCAAGCACTACTTCCTGTCCCGTCCGAGGCGGTTCGGCAAGAGCCTGTTCCTGGACACGTGCAAGGAGCTGTTCGAGGGCAACGAAACTCTATTCCGAGGACTCGCCATCCACGACCGCTGGGACTGGTCGGTGCGCCATCCGGTTCTGCGCGTGAGTTTCGGCAGCGGCCACTTTCAGCGGCCGGACGACCTGCGCGTGGAGGTGGACGACCGGCTTCGGGACCTGGAGGACGCAGCAGGGATAACCGCCCGGCATGTCGGCGCGTCGGCGCGGCTTCGCCACCTGATCGAGGCGCTGCACGGCAAGACCGGCCACCGTGTTGCCGTGCTGATCGACGAGTACGACAAGCCGATCCTGGACGCCCTCGAGACGCCGGAGGTCGCGCGGGCCAACCGCGACTTTCTGCGCGGCCTTTACGCGGTCGTCAAGGACTGCGACGCGCACATCCGGTTCAGCTTCATCACCGGGGTCAGCAAGTTCTCCAAGGTGAGCCTGTTCTCGGGCCTCAACAATCTCAGGGACATCACGCTGAGTCCGGACTACTCATCCATCTGCGGCTACACCGATGCGGATCTGGATACCGTGTTCGCCCCGGAACTGCCGGATCTCGACCGGGACCAGATCCGCGACTGGTACAACGGCTACAGTTGGCGGGGCGACGGCAGGGTCTACAACCCGTACGACATCCTGTTGCTGTTCGACAGCCGCGAATTCGCGGCGCACTGGTTCGAGACGGGCACGCCCGCGTTTCTCGTCGACACGCTGTTCGAGCGCCGCGTGAGCGCCCTGTCGCTGGACAACATGACAAGCAGCGGCGAACTGCTGTCGACCTTCGATGTGGGCGACATGCCGACGGAAGCGCTGCTGTTTCAGACCGGCTACCTGACGATCACCGGGGAGGAGCCGCGCGGAGGCGAGATGTTCTACCGGCTGGGCTATCCGAATCGCGAGGTGCGCCAAAGCCTTAACCGCAGCCTCGCGAACCGAATGACAGGCGACGCGTCCATGCGGTCGGCGCATAGCGCACGGCTCTACGATCTGCTGCTCGTCAACGACTTCGACGGGCTTTCCGGACTGTTCCGCGCGTTCTTCGCGGGCATTCCCCACCAGTGGTACACGAACAACGACATCGCGCGCTACGAGGGCTTCTACGCGAGCGTGTTCTACTCCTACTTCGCCGGACTCGGCCTGGACGTGACCTTGGAGGACAGCTCAAGCCACGGCCGGCTCGACATGGCGGTGCGCTTCAACGGCAACGTCTACCTGTTCGAGTTCAAGGTCGTCGAACTGGCCCCGGAGGGCGCCGCGATGGCGCAACTCAAGCGCAGGGGCTACGCGGACAAGTATCGCGACCTGGGCGAGCCCATTCATCTGGTCGCGGTGGAGTTCAGCAGCGAGGCACGGAATCTCGCGGCGTTCGAGGTGGAGCGGGCGTGATGGGGGAGCGAGGGCAATTCGAACGGAATGCCAACATTGGGAATATGATGGTCTTCCGGAAGACCGTACCCCCGGGGCGCACCGACTGCCCCCGGAGTCTGGATACAGAACATGGACATGGAACGCGCATTCGCACTTCACCGGATACTCAATGGCCGTCGATACCCTGCCTCGACAGCAGAATTGATGACGGAACTCGAATGCTCTCGCTCCACGCTGCACAGGGCGATCTGCCGTCTGCGTGATTCGCTGGGCGCACCCGTGTTGAATGCGCCCGGACGCGGGTATTTCTATGATCGCAACGCCGGCAAGTTCGAGTTGCCGGGCCTGTGGTTCAGGGCCGACGAGCTGGAGGCGCTGCTGGTGATGGACCAACTGATCGAGAGCGTGCAGCCGGGCGTGCTGCGCGACCAGGTCGGTCCGCTGCGGGACAGGATCAAGGGACTGCTTGACCGCGGCGTGAGAGACCATGATTCGTTCCCGACCCACCGGATACGGATTCTGCGATCCCATGCGCGCCAGGTCGCGTCGGCGAAGTTCCGGCCCGTGGCGTCCGCCGTGGTCGAGCGCCGCCGGCTCGCCTTCGCCTATGCGGGCCGCGTGAGAGGAAAGACGACCCGCCGGGTCGTGTCCCCGCAGCGGCTGGTGTACTACCGGGACCAGTGGTATCTCGATGCCTGGGACGAACTGAGGGACGGCCTTCGCACTTTCTCGATCGATCGCATCGCGAGTATCGAGGTTCTCGACCGCAGCGCGCGCGAAATCGGCGATGAAGAACTCGATTCCCTGCTCGCGGCCGGCTACGGACTGTTCGCCGGTCCGGCGGAACATACGGCGCGTCTGCGCTTCACGGCGGAGCGGGCGCGGTGGGTCGCCGACGAGAACTGGCACCCGGACCAGGTTGGGCGTCTTTTGCCGGATGGGCGGTACGAACTGAGGGTTCCATATTCGGATGAGCGGGAACTTGTGGGCGAGATTCTGCGACAGGGACCGGATGTGAAGGTCGCAGGGCCCGTTTCCCTGGTGCGGGTCGTTCGCGAGCGGCTCGAACGCGCGGCTGCTCGATATGCGGTTGATTGATCTTCGCGTGTGTCAGGATATGAGACACGCATGCCGGTATGCTGGATGCGGGAGGGCGGATGTCTGAAGGATGAATCCACACCATGCACAAGGCAGTACCTGAGGCTATTCGGTTGATCGGAGACGACGGCTGGCGGCTGTTGCGGATTCGAGGAAGTCACCGGCAATACAGACACCCAGCGAACACCAGCAAAGATCAATAAACAGAAGACGGGTTATCATCCCCGGTCGTCGGGGCTATGACTTGTCGCTGGACACACGGAACAGCTCACAGCATTCCAAAGCAGGCCGGAGCCAAGGGAGGCGACGAATGAAAGACGCCGTGGTGATTGAGAGAGCAACGAGCAACGATTCGGCCTATGTGCCCGACTTGCCGGGTTGTGTGGCGACAGGCGGGTCGCGAACAGAAGCTCCTCAACAGATTCGGGAAGCCGTTTCCTTCTACCTCGAAGGTCTGCGGGAGGATGGAATGTCCGGTCCCGGAGTTTCGGGGTTTCGCTGGGGCGGTGGAGATGTAGTGATCCCGACCACTGAGCAGGCGAGGAACAATGGCTTCTGCCGAAGTTGAAGACATCTATAGGATCGCCCTTGGAGAACGCGTTCGTCCGGACCGTTGGCAGCGCGAGTTCGCCACTGACGCCTGGCCCGAGGTTCTGATTGCGCCAACGGGCTCGGGAAAGACCGCCGGTGTCACCCTGGGTTGGGTCGCCCATCGGCTGCGTTCCCCCCGGACGACACCTCGGCGGCTCGTCTGGTGTCTGCCGATGCGGACGCTTGTGGAACAAACAGCAGAAGACGTCTGCGGGTGGTTTCGAAGGTTGGATGATCGGCGTCTGGGTTCCGGGGCGCTGCCGAAGCCTGCTGACATCCACATTCTCATGGGCGGCGTCGAGGCCGCACGGTGGCTAGATCACGTCGAGCGTCCGGCCGTTATCATTGGAACGCAGGATATGCTGCTGAGTCGCGCTCTTATGCGTGGCTATGCGTCCTCGCGTGCGATCTGGCCCATGGAGTTCGCTTTGCTCCACCAGGACACCCAGTGGGTGTTCGACGAAGTGCAGCTTATGGGAACCGGTCGAGCCACCTCGATTCAGCTTGAAGCGTTCCGGCGACTTGAGGCCGAACAAGCAACAGAAGACGGTAGAGCAGCCCATTGTACTGCCCGCAGCCTTTGGATTTCGGCGACACTTGATCCGAACTGGCTCAAGACCGTGGACTTCCAAGTCCCAACTGGCAACGCCGTTAAGCAGATCGATCCGAGCGCTGTAAAGGATGATCGACTTCGGCGCCTTGTCACCGCGTCGAAGTTGCTAACTCGGGAATGAGGTGGAGCTGGCGTCTTCAAGGGCTACGGATGTCAGGAGCTATGTTGAGAAGCTAGCGGAGTCGGTCGCTGATGCTCACCGCCCCGGAAGCATGACCTTGGTAATCGTTAACCGCGTGAAGCGCGCGCAGGACCTTCATGCCGCAATCGTCAAGATTGCGAAACGTCAGGCTGGAGAAACCGCACCACAACTCGCCTTGGTCCACGGGCGCTTTCGCCTTGCAGATCGACAAAGGGAGATGGCCAAGCTGGTTGGTGGGAAGAAGTACAACAGTTCGGGTCTGATTGTTGTCGCCACACAGGCCGTCGAGGCTGGTGTGGACATCTCCGCAGCGGTCCTGTTCACGGAGTTGGCGCCTTGGCCTTCCATGGTGCAGCGGTTCGGTCGGGCGAATCGCTACGCGGAGTTGGACGAAGGTGCGGATGTTCGTTGGATCGACCTGCTCGCCAAAGTTGGAGACGACAAGCAAGCCGAGGCTGTTTCACTCCCGTATTCGACAGATGATCTGAAGGCGGCACGTGAGCGCTTGCACACGCTTGAGGATGTTGCCGCCATTTATCTCGACCTGCCGGGCAGCGTTGACCCGCCATTACGGGTAATTCGACGGAAGGATCTCTACGATCTATTCGATACCGATCCCGACCTCACAGCGTTCGATGTGGACATCTCTCCTTATGTACGCGATGTGGAAGATACCGACCTGCGCGTTTTCTGGCGTGACCTATCCCATGTAGCCGACAGTCCGCTGCGCCCGCAAGCTGGTGAGCTATGTGCTGTGCCGATTGGATCCGCCAAGGACTGGTTGAAGAAGGTGAGAGGACGAGACGATGCTCGGGTCTTCTACCGAGATCCGCAGTGGCGACGGGGCGAGGGTCAAACAGGAACTGGTCCGCCCGGCTGGACACGATTGACGCAAGATCCTTGGCCTGGCCTTACGCTTTTGGCAGAACTTGCAGCGGGTGGTTATTCCTCGGATTCGGGCTTCACCGGAGATCCTAAGCGCGTTCCCGACCCAATTGAGTTGACCGAGCAACAAGATGTGGGTGGCGAAACCGAGGGGCTCGATGAGGATCCACGCAGCGAGATTGGTGTGCCGGTTGTGCTGCCAGCGCATCTTCGACATGTCGCGGAAGAGGCTGACGGGATTTGCAAGGCACTCGAAGTGGATGCTGCCACGCACGCTGCGGTCGTCCGCGCAGCGCGGTGGCATGACGTCGGCAAGGCGCATGATGTCTTTCAGCGCTCGCTGCGGCGGGGCCTCGACGACGGCGAAGTCGAAAAAAACGTTCTGCTCGCCAAGACGGTCAAGTCCACACGCTATGAGCGACCCTATTTCCGCCACGAACTCGCCTCCGCATTGGCTTTGCTCTCGCATGAGAAATGGTCGCGCGACGCGGATCTGGTTACTTATCTGGTTGCAGCGCATCACGGAAAAGTCCGGATGAACCTTCGAGCGTGGCCGCGCGAGCGGGCTCCTTCGGATCAAAGTCGTGCTGGCGACCGCTTCGCCCGGGGCGTTTGGGATAACGACGAGTTGCCACCTGTGGACGTGGGTGACGAGAAGTGGGGCGGCGGCAGTTTATCCCTTTCGGTCATGGAACTCGGCTGGGACGAGGCAACGCACGAGAGCTGGATGGAACGCACTCGCGGTTTGTTGGAACGATATGGACCGTTCAGGCTCGCATGGATGGAAACACTTGTACGGCTTGCCGACTGGCGAGCATCCAGCAAGGAACAGAAACGGCTCTATGGCGACAGTTGAATCCTTAACCCTCGACGGTTGCTCACCGACACCGCTTGCATCCTATCTCAAGGCTCTTGGCGTCCTGAGACTGATATCTTCCGACGCAAATCATGTGAGCGGGAAAGCCGCTGATCCGAATGTACGTGGCTGGTGGAAGGAAGATCAGTTTCATTTGCAAACAACGCTAGACAGAGACGCACTGATTCAATTCCTTTTGGTTGACTACGCGCCGAGTCCTATCATTGCGCCTTGGAATGGTGGTAGTGGATTCTATCCAAAGGACAACAAGGACGGATTCGATCCCCTCAATTCGCAGACTGTTGCCAAGCGTTTCAAGCCCCTCGCCTCGGCTATTGAAGTGTCCTGCGATGTGCTTGCACGCCAAGCGATAACAACACGTCCCGAAGGGCATGCCAAACTTGAGTTCGTTTCGGTTCTAAGGGCGGAAATGCCAGATATTGCCCTTGCTTGGATGGATGCCGCACTCGCTCTATCTGACTCGCTCGCCTATCCCCAGCTACTTGGAACCGGTGGTAACGACGGACGGCTTGACTTCACGAACAATTTCATGCGACGCCTAGTTGCTGTGAAGCAGCCGCAGGGGCTCTTTAATGTAGTCTCGGGGACCCCGACAGACGCTGCAGCTCGCCTTCTTTTAAATGCGATTTTTCGTACATCGTCGCCCGGGTTGAGTCCTGTTGCTGTCGGCCAATTCTCCCCTGGTGCGGCGGGTGGCCCGAATGCAACGACGGGATACGCAGGCAGGGGAGTTGTCAACCCATGGGACTTCGTCCTTATGCTTGAAGGCAGTTGTACATTCGCAAGCACTGCCGCTAGACGTCATCAGAGCTCGGTTCGCTCTGGCGCGAGCTTTCCGTTTACGGTACGTACAGTTGGTGCCGGTTCGGGAGGCTTAGACGCAGCAGACGAAAACGATGCACGCGCAGAGTTCTGGGCTCCGCTGTGGAATCGGCCTGCGCGCTTCAGAGAAATCGATGTGTTGCTTGCGGAAGGGCGTGCAGTCTTGAACGGCAAGACTGTTCGCGACGGCTTGGAGTTCGCTCGGGCCGCTACAAGCCTGGGCATCAGTCGTGGCTTTTCCGAATTCGAGCGCTACGGATTCCTTATGCGTGCAGGCAAAGCGTTTCTCGCAATTCCGATGGGTCGTCGATCGGTTATTGCCTCGCCCTACAGCCGACTTGTTGCTGATCTTGACCGGGGCGGATGGCTTGAGCGCTTGAGGAGCGTTGGCCGGGAGATGTCCACAGCGCCCCGTAGCGCGGTTAAACAGCTTGAAGACGCCTTGTTCGGCTTGTTGACTCCGGCATCCGCGCGGGAGGACGTTGAGAGAACACTGATAGCTCTCGGCCGGGTTTGTGCTTGGTTCGCTGCTAGTCCTAAATGGCGCGTAGCAGTCGGAACCCCACCTCCTGTTCTGTCACCGGCATGGGTGAAGACCGCGGATGATGGATCTTCCGAATTCCGTATCGCGGCAGCTCTTGCGGGGCTTGGACTAAGGGCGTCGCGTTTCGGTCAGTCTATGCCGGTGGCAAGAGATGGCGTGACGCACGGCATGCCCAGTGAACAGGAATTCTCTAAGGTACCTCCGATGGCCAGTCATCTGGCCCCTGTGGAAGAAGAAGGATTCTCCCTTGGCTCGCGTCGGCGAGCTTGGACCAAAAACCCGAGCACGCCTAATCTTGTATGGGGACGCGGCAGTCTAGTCCCAAACATGATCGCAGTATTGGAGCGTCGGATTATCGATGCCTCAACCCGGGGCCTTGACGATAAGCCCCTGTCAGGAGCAATCCCTGCGCGTCTGGAGGACGTGACCCCATTCATTCACGGCGACTTCGATGACGTGCGCTGTGCGTCTCTCGTTGCGGGATTGATCTGGGCGCAATCAGCGTACTTGGACATGGATGCGGGAGACCTTATGGATCCTGTCCCGTTTCCGTATGCCGCACTTAAACCCGTCCTTACTTCCAATCAGACACTGCGCCGTATTGGCGTGCTTTCAGAGGCGGCTCGAATGCCGATTCCAACGGGCTTGATCTCACGGTTACGCGCGGGCGGGACAAGTCGAGATGGTCGGGCCATAGACCTTGCTGTTCGTAGCGCAATTGTGCGCGCCCGCGCATCCGGCATCCCATCACCATTCGACTCGTCCTTGGCGGGGGGACGCCAACGGACCGAAGAAGATAGCCGTTTCGGTGTGGGCATTCCGCCTGATCGCTTGGCAGCGGCCGTGCTCATTCCAATCACCGACCGCGCCTTGGTAAGTTTGCTGAATCGAGCTTACTCCGGCGTCGTGCTCGAACCCAATACGCAATCGAAGGAGGACGTTACCGATGCCGCTTGATCTATCTCCCATTGAGGACCAACCGCGACTCCTAATGGAGGCCGAACTAAGACCGATACAGGGGGACCGTTTCCAACCAACAGGTTTCCCGAATCTTGGCCACGCGCGATACGAGTCGCCGAATGGGCAAGGACAGATGGTCTTGGTCGAGAGCGCACAGTCAATGGCCAACCGCTTGGAAGCGGTATGTTGGGACGAGGTCGCCGACGACTGGGTGCAGCCACTCAAAGGATTGCCATATATCAGAGTGGTTAAACGTGATAAAGGGGAGACGGAGATTGTTACCAACTCTGTGCTCGAAGCTCACCGAATTAACTCCGAGTACATAGCAAGATCGGCGGAGTTCAAGACGGAGGTCGTGGATGAGGTCATGCGGTTCCAAAAGGGCCAGCCGTTCGACATACGTAGGCAACTTGTACCGGCCCTATTGAGATTCGACATTAACTCCTTGATCCACGGTGTATTCCTTGAGGAAATAGCCGGTGTCATCCGCTTACCTCGAACACTTTCGGCGTTTATCGAAGCGAGTGACGCGAGGATTGCTGAAAGCGGCGGCGTGAAATTCAATCGTGTCGATCCTTCGTTGAGAGAAGGCGAGGGGAATGTGCCTTACCCACGCACAGAGTGGGTATCGGCTAGACTCACGGTTTATTTCAACCTCGACTTGCGGCAGATTCGCGCATTCGGGCTCGGCAGCAATGTCGAAAAGTTATTGATCGCATTGGCGCTGTTCAAGGTTCGTAAGTTTCTTGCTGTGGGCTTGCGCCTTCGCACAGCTTGCGATCTCGACCTGGATAGCCTTGCCGTAACACGACCAGAGAACTTTGTACTTCCGAAGCTAGCCGACCTCGAAGAGGAACTGCCCGACCTGATAGAGGCTGTTGGTGCGGGCGGCCACTTTGGAGACGATCCGGTTCTCACCGTGACCTCCCCGAAGTAGACGATGTTCGCACTCCGCTTCCGGTTTCCTGCCGGTCGATACCACGCGACACCTTGGGGACGGAATGTTAACGAGGCCGATGTTCCTTGGCCGCCAGAACCTTGGCGCTTGCTCCGTATGCTCATCGCCGCCTATTGGCGCAAAGGCGACCACGAACGCTGGCCCGAGGATGATCTTAGTCTTCTGATAGACAGGCTCTCGGAGGCTCCGCCAGCTTACCGGTTACCAAGGGGAGCAATACACACGCACACGCGCCACTACATGCCTCAGCGTGGCGCAAAGAAATTGATATTCGATGCGTTCTTGCGCATGCCGGACCGTGCGACGATTACTGCGGCATGGCCTGATTTGTCACTCGATGACCCTCTTTTTTCGTTGGTCGCCGATCTCGCGGCGTCGATAGGGTACTTGGGCCGGGCGGAGAGCTGGACTGACTGCGAAGCGCTGGCGGATTGCCCCGACGAACCGAACTGTGTCCCGGGCGGTAAGGGATCTGTTGGTGATGCCGTACGCCTCCTCGCGCCGCTCTCGCCTCAAGCCTATGCGACGGAAAGGAGCCGCCTGTACGCGGACGAGCGAAGACGCTTGTCCGCAGTAGCACAAACGCCCCTTACAGAAAGACACTTGGAAGATCAGATTGCTAAAGCGTTCCGCAACAACGCAAGTGGAGTTGATACATTGCCGGAACGACTAATCGACGCGATTGCCCTTGACACCGCCGATTGCCTAGCCAAAGGATGGGACCGCCCGCCGGCATCCCGCGAAGTCCTTTACATGCGCGAGAGGATTGCGGTGCCCGGCGCCGTTCCGCCCGTCGCGCGGGGGCGACTCAGACCAGAGAAGAGATCAGGCTTGCCGACTGTAGCCCGCTTCCTGCTTGCGGGCCGTCCTCGTCCGCGCATTGAAGACACTGTGAAGATTGGCGAACTCATGCGACTCGCTGCACTGTCAAAGTTCGGC
The DNA here is from genome assembly GCA_026706665.1 of Gammaproteobacteria bacterium. Classification (GTDB taxonomy): domain Bacteria; phylum Pseudomonadota; class Gammaproteobacteria; order Pseudomonadales; family Azotimanducaceae; genus VXNE01. The sequence goes on from JAPOYI010000078.1 coordinate 41,611, forward strand.
TGGAGACATGACGACACGACTGGTCGAAGAGTGCCGAATGCGCCACCAGAGATTTCGGGTCGGGGAAGTGACGGCAAACCCCTGCGCGATCCATCCCATGTGCATGCCTACTGGTTTCCGGAGGATGCGGACCTGGACGGTTTGATCGACCACATTTCCGTGTTTGTCCCTGACGGTATGTCGCGCGATGTCCGTGCGAACCTTGATCGCATCGCTCGACTTTGGCTCGAACGTCGACAGCGGTCGAACGAGGACGACAGTGACGAAGTCGGTTTGCAGGAGTGGCGGCTAGCCCTTGAGGGGTTTGGAAAGCCGGATGACTTCGCTGATGGCGGGTATCTCTTTGGGCGGTCACGTCGGTGGCGGAGTGCGACTCCGTTCTTGGCGGCCGGTCGCCTTAACGCCGGTGGATACCCACGCGAATTTCGGCGACTCGTCAAGCGAACGGGCCTGGATCGACGCGGCGGATTTGACGCGCGGCAAGTCAAGGTGTCCGAACTCGACGAAATCGAAATCGGGGGATTTAGGCGACGGATTCTCCGCTACCACCGGTTTCGTTCGCGTGGCGGCCAGGTGCAATACGACACCGCTGGCGCATCGCTTGAAGTCGAGTTTCCTGGGGCTGTGGAAGGCCCGCTTGCCTTGGGCTTCGGTAGTCATTTCGGACTTGGCCTGTTCGCGTCGGTCGAGTAGCCAGATGTCCGGTGCATGTCATGAGATCTTAGAGGACTGCGGGCGAGATCACGATTCCTTGAGTACGATTTGTGTTTTGCAGTCGGGTTGCATATTGGGGTTGACCGGTAAGCCTAATTCGACCAAGTTGAACCGCAGCAAGGAGCAGCGGGAAGCGTTGGAGAACAGGGCCGGTCTTCCCTAATCGCGACAAAAGTGCGGGCAGCTTCTCCCGAAAGGCCGGAAGAGACCAGCGAGGCCCGATGAATGCCCAGGTTGATCCCGATCGCGCCCGAGGACTCATGGTCGGACTCGCCGTGGGCAACCTGCTCGGCATCGGGGTCGAGGGTTGGTCGCGCCCCCGCATTGCGCAGCGGTATCCCGACGGCATTCGCGAGATCACGGCGGAAGTCGGCTCTCCAGACGACGACGATCTCGCACAGGCGATCATCCTCGCCGAGGCTACGGCGGAGGGCGCGCTCGATATCGATGACCTCGGTCGACGGTTTTGGCAATGGGCGGAGGTCAACGGCGCGGGAATGGGCATTCTGACCCATGAGGTGCTGGCGCTGTACGGCGGTGACGCGCCGCGGTTCGGTGGCCGTGGCCGATCCGCCGAAGACGCCCGGGCCCCGAATGGATGCTCGATCATCGAGGCTTCACGGCGCGCGTGGGCGGGGCACCGCGCCGGAAACGGGGCATTGATGCGCTGTGCGCCGATCGCGATTCGTTGGCATGCCGACCCGCTGCGGCTGGTACGGGAGAGCGTGATTTCGACCGTCCCGACGCATTGGGACCCGCGCTGCGGCTGGTCGTGCGCGCTGGCCAATCTCGCTATCGCCGGGGCTCTGAGGGAGGAAGCGCTATCCGCAGAGGACTTGCTGCGACGGTCGACCGAGGGAGTAGCGGCGGCTCTGCCGGAACTGCGGCGGTACGACTATGGGAAGGAACCACCCGTTTCGGTGCGGGAAGCCGTGGCGGAGGCATCGGAGGCGCGACTGGAAGATCTGCGGTTCGATGGGTCCGACATGGGATATACGCTGTTGACGTTGCAGGCCGCCTTGATTTGCTGGTGGCGGGCCGAGGATTTCGAATCGGCATTGCGCGAAGTCGTCGAATCGGGGGGAGATACGGATACCAACGGTGCCGTTGTCGGCGCGGTGCTCGGCGCGCGGTTCGGGTTGGATGGAATACCCCCTGCCTGGCGCGCCAAGACGTCCGCCATTCGGGCGGGCAGCATCTCGATGGAGTCGTACGCGGATAGAGTGAACGAGGCTGTCGGCGCGTAGGCGGCGGAACTCCATGATTCCTGCTTCTACTCGAGGCTACACCTCGATTGCCAACGGATGCTCGACGAGCCGACGGTCGACCGTGAGCAGCTTGAGGTTTTCCTCTTGGGCTTGCACCAGTAGCATCTCATCGAACGGATCCCTATGGTCGATTGGCGTTTTGAGGCTACAGGCAGCGTGACTGGCGGTCATTGGCAAAAAGATGACGTTCTGTCCTTCGAGCACCGCCATGACTTCAAGAGGGTCGAACGGGCTCTTCCGGTCCCCGGAGACATGGCGGGCGCGATACTTCAATCGCATTTCCCAAATCGATACGGCGCTCACGTATGGTTGCGAGTCCTGCCTGCTCAGAAACAGGCGCTCGGCAGCCGACAGCATCCGGGGCGCCTCCAAGAGATCGTAGAGGTAGGACGTGTCGAGAAGGACGCGCATGGGTCAATGATTATTGATCATCCACACCGAGCACACGACGGCTCGACTCCGGGTCGTTGAACTCGTCGGGCCATCTCTCACGGTCTCCGGAAATCCCAAGGCGCTCGCGCGCCGTTTCCAACTTGTCGAAATCGATGCCGCCATGGTGATGGCAGCGCACCAGTTCGACGGCTGGTTCGCCGTATTTTGTAATCACGACGCGCTCTCCATTCTGCGCAGCGGCAACCAGTTCGGATAAACGGGCTTTCGCTTCCCTAAGTGCAAGTTCCATGAGCGCGGATCTCTTGAGCCGAGGACTGGTCTGTACCATGAGTCGACCAGCACCGTGATGCAACACTACATTGTGACTACATCATGAAAGAGTACTACATCGGGTATCCGAATCGAAGGCGGGGGCTGGTCGCGCCGCCGTATTGCGCAGCAATATCCTGATGGCGTTCGCTATATTGCGGCGGGATTCGGTTATCCGGACGATGACGATCTCGGCGCGCGGTTCGGGTTGGACGAAATACCCGCTGCCTGGCGCGCCAGTGCATCTGCCATTCGGGCGGGCAGCTTCCCGATGGAGTCGTGCGCGGACAGAGTGAACCCGCGACTCGCAGGCGGCGGAAGCGCTGGCTGGCATCGCGGTCGCCCGAGGCGGCCAACCAGTAGCTCCGTCGATCGGGGGCCAATTGAGGAACCGTAGTCGATGTATCCTACGCCCTGACCAGACTGATGGCGCGTGGAGTTAGCCGGCCAGATGACGAACATCCCGACCATCCCCTACGGCTGGTCCGACTTCGCGGCGATGAGAAGGGAGCGCTGCCTGTACGTCGACAAGACCCGGTTTCTGGGCGAACTGGAGAGCGAGCGCTTCGCCTTTCTGGTTCGCCCCCGCCGCTTCGGCAAGTCCTGCTGGGTGTCCCTGCTGGAGAACTACTACGACCGAAGCCGGGCAGAGCAGTTCGAGGACCTTTTCCGCGGCACGGATATCGGCCGGCGACCTACCGCGAATCGCAACCGCTACGTCGTCCTGCGCTTCGATTTCTCGGCTTTCGACGACACGCTGGAGACCCTGCGCGAACGTTTCGAGACATACTGCCACACGCGGCTGCGCGGTGCTCTTGAGTGGAATTCCGATGTGTTTCCCGACGACGCAATCGGGCGCATCCTTGCCCCCGCGGCGATCGACGGCAAACTCAACGAACTGTTCGAGCATGCTGCCCACCACGGCATCCGTCTATGCGTCCTCGTCGATGAGTACGACAACTTCGCCAATACCGTGCTCGCGCGGCGCGGGGCGGAGGCTTACGAGTCGTTCACGCACGGCGGCGGCTTCTATCGAAGCTTCTTCGCCACGCTGAAGGCGGGCACGGCGGGCGGCGGCATCGAACGTCTGTTCGTCACCGGCGTGTCGCCGGTCACGATGGACGACGTGACAAGCGGTTTCAACATCGGGTCCAACATCAGCCTGGACCCTCGGTTCAACGACGTGCTCGGCTTCACGGAGGCGGAAGTGCGGGATATCCTGGAGACGTACCGGGAAGGCGGCGCGTTGAGCCGGGACGCGGACGAGATCCTCGGCGTGATGCGGGAATGGTGCAACGGTTACCGTTTCGCCAAGAGCGCTGAAAAGGACGTCTACAACACGGACATGGTGCTCTACCACGTGAAGCACTCCATTCTGAACGAGTCCGGGCCGGACGAGCTCATCGACCGCAACGTCCGCATCGACTACGGCAAGCTGCGTCATCTGCTCACCGTGCAACCCCGCTCCACCGGTGCCAGGGTGCGCCTGAACGGCAACTTCGATCTGCTCCGGGAGGTGGTCGGCAAAGGCTGGGTGGACTGCAACATCGAGAGCGGCTTCCCGCTGGACCGGCTCGATCAGAGAGAGAACTTCCTCTCCCTGTTGCACTATTTCGGCCTCCTGAGCATCCGCGAGGTCCGCGACGGTCGGCCGCGATTGCGCATACCGAACCAGACCGTCCAAAGGCTGATGTACGGCTATCTGCGCGACGCCTACCAGGATGTCGGCTTGTTCTCCGTCGACGTGTACGCTTTCGGTCGGCTGATGCACGCCATGGCTTTCGAGGGAGCGTGGCGGCCGGTCATGGACTTCCTGGGCGAGGCCGTGGCCGCGCAGACCGGCATTCGCGACTACATCGACGGCGAAAAGGTAGTCCAGGGATTCCTCGCGGCCTATCTGAACGTGTCCGACTACTTCGTGTTCCACACCGAGCGCGAACTCGGCAAGGGCTACGCGGACATCTGCCTGGAACCGCTTCTCGTCCGCTATCCGGGCATCCGCCACGGCTACGTTATCGAACTCAAGTATCTGAAGCGCGGCGAATCCGCCGCCGGGGACCGCCTTGCCGCGACGGCGCGGGACGCCGAGGCGCAGTTGCGGCAATACCTCGCCGACGAACGCCTGGCGCGACAGTATCCGTCGGTCGACTTCACCGGGATTGTCGTGGTGTTTCATGGTTGGGAGATGGTGCATCGGGGGGCAGTTGTCCTGGAACTGCTGAAGGAGGAAGACGCAGGAGGCGAGGAATGAAGCGGCAACCATGCTCCGGATGACAGGGGGGCCGCGCGATGGACTCGACGCACCAAGGCGCCATCTGCTGCTGACAGTGCTCGGCACCAGCACGAACGCGTCGATTTATTCATTGCGGGGGAGGGAGCGGGAAGCGGAGCTGGCACCCCTCGCACTCGTTCACCTGCTGCCCGCCGCAATGCGCCCCGATAAAGTGTTGGCGCTCTGCACACGGGAAGCGAAGCTGCGTACGTTTCCATTGCTAAAGCGGTCGCTGGGGAGTGCGTGCGACCTGGATTTCGTCGAAGTACCTACCGGCGACTCTCAAGACGACATCGGAATTTTTCTGGAGAAGGTCACAGACGCCATCCCCGAGGGAACCGATCTCACCGTGGATGTCACCCACGGCTTTCGACACTTTGCGTTCCTCACGTTCAGTGCGGTTCTCTACTTGTGCGAACTGCACGGCGTTCGGGTGCGTGGGGCGTACTACGGCCTGTTTCGCGAGACCGGACCGAGCCCGTTCCTTGATTTGCGGCCGCTCCTTGAGCTGCCGCGGTGGATTCACGCGTTGCAGGTTCTGCGCGAGACGGGTAGCGCCTTGCCCATGGCTCGGATAGTCAGCAGAGATGCCTCGTCGGGCAACGCTGCCCGAGACATCGCCCGTGACTTGAGTGGGTTATCGGAGTCGTACCTCGCCGGCCTGCCTCTGGAAGCCGGACGTTACGCGTCGGACGTCAAGATCCGGAACAGATCGATGCGCAAGCTGCTTGGCGATCGACTCCCGCTCGCGCGCGACCTGACCAAGCGACTCGTTCGGACCTTGGAACCGTTGGCGCTGCAGCCCGCGGGCGGCCAAGGTTGGAAGCAGAAGGTAGTGCTCTCCCGAGACGAATTGAATCGCCAAGCGAAAATGATTGACGAATTGCTTCGGCGTAAGAACTACGCCGTCGCGTTTGGTCTACTGAACGAGTGGACAGTGTCGTGGATTTCCTTGGTGCGCGGCAAAGAAGACGTATGGCTTGACTACCATCAATCCCGCCGGGCGGCGGCCGGGGTCCTTGGTGCTATGGCAGCTGTGGCCAAAGACCCCGAGCTTGGCGAGGCATTGACCGAGGATCAGATCAAACTGGCCGAATATTGGGACAAGCTTAGCGTCCTGAGAAACGCATACGCCCATCACGGAATGCGCGCGCAGGTGCTCGTCGGCGAGAAGGACGTCGACCGCACGCGTAATGAGGTAAAGGAGTATTGGAGGCACCTGAAGTTGCTCCCGGACGTTTCGCTGTCTTTGGGCCACTCGCCGGGGAAGCGAGTCTTGGTCAGCCCAATGGGGAAACGTCCGGGAGTGTTGTTCAGCGCCGTACACGCTGCATGCGCTGGACACGCTCGGAGCGCCAGCCTGTGTCTCGTCATCTGTTCCAGCGAGACGGAAGGGACAATCGCGCCAACCTTGAGGCGCGCCGATTATGCTGGCGATTGGAACCCGTTGGTTCTTGAAGATGCTTTTGCGGGGGGCGCGCGACAAATCGATCATGTCGCCAAGGAAGGGAAGCAGCATCTCCTCGGTGCCGAGGAGGTGATCGTCAATGTCACTGGTGGCACGACGCTCATGGGTCTCGCTGCTGACCGGCTCGCAAGCGAGGCGCGCCAGCTCGCGTGCCCCGTCGTGCGCAGGTTCGGCCTGATTGACCGTCGCTCGCCGCGCGAGCAAGAGACCGATCCGTACCAGGTGGGCGAGCCGTTCTGGCTCGACGAGCGGGGGGAGGATGCCGAGCGAGATTGACGCGACTTACCGTGTCGTCACGCCGCTCTTCTGCGCGGGCGCAGATCCGACGCGGCCGGAAATCCGCCTGCCCAGCTTCAAGGGCGTTCTCCGCTTCTGGTGGCGGGCGTTGGCGTGGTCCCGATGCCGGGGCGATCTTGGGAGGATATTTGAGGAGGAAGCGGCGCTTTTCGGAAGTGCCGGTGCTGGTCGGTCGCGTGTGACCATGAGGCTTGGTCTGCCAGATGGACGGAAGAGTGCGCCGGGCAAGGGATTGACTGAGCCGGGCGTCCGCTACCTTGGATATGGGCTGACAGAGGGAGCGCCGGGAAGGGAACGCGCATATTTGACCCCTCCACTGACCTTCACTGTCCACCTGCGAACACGTTGTTTGCATGAGAGACAACTGCAATGCCTTCGACGTGCCATGATCGCAATGGGCGTGTTCGGTGGTCTCGGCGCTCGGAGTCGTAACGGGTTCGGATCGCTGGTCCTGGAGTCATTGCGCTGCGACGACGAGGAAACGTGGGTCGCGCCGGAAACACCCCATGACCTTGGGAACAAGATCGTCGATCTTCACGCTGGCGGCGGTCCTGAGCGCTTTCCGGAGTACACCGCGTTATCGCAAAACACGCGCCACGTACTATTGTCCAGCAGTGAAACGGAAACCCTGCCGCTGCTGAATCTTGTTGGGGGCGAACTGAAAAACGCCGTACGAACCGTTGGTCGGAGTCAGCGCGTCGCATTCGGCCTCCCTCGAGGTCGGAGGAAGGAAAGACGCGCCAGCCCGCTATTCGTTCATGTCCACGAGTGTGGTGCGAGGCCTGTGGTCGTTTTGTCGTTTCTTCCGGCCCACTTCTTGCCGGATGAGCCGATGTCCTCCATGAACCGGTTGTACCAACCGGTATACGCTTTCCTCGACGGCCTTTCCAAACCCGTCCAACGTCGCCAATTCACCGCAATAGAGATCAAGCCGTGACCACCCGCGTCGACATATCCATCGGTCCGGTGCAAGGGTTCGTCGCCCAGTCCCGGCGCACGCGGGACTTGTGGGGCAGCTCGTATCTGCTGGCGTTCCTGTCCGCGCACGCGATGCGCGGCGCGTCCAGGGCGGGCGGCAAGGTCACCCAGCCGGATATCGGCGAAGATCACCTCTATCGGTGGGTGGCTGGCGATCAATCTGGTAGCCCACCGGAATTTGGAACCTTGCCGAACCACTTCGTGGTCGAAGCGGATGGTGAACCGGACACCGCGGGCAAGCGCGTGGCCCAGGCCGCCGAGCAATCCTTGAATCTGGCGTGGCAGCGTGTGTGCCGCGCTGTCTGGGAACGCTTTGTCGTCGATGCCGCCGTCATCGGGAATGGCACGGAGGCAATCTGGCGTCGGCAGGTCGACTCATTTTGGGAGTTCGTCTGGACAGCCGGACCGGCGGGCCGGGGCGGACTGCTCGCCGGACGCAAGCGCTGGCGCAGCCACCGCCCGCCGGCGGAACCGGGGGACAAGTGTGTGCTCATGCACGACCTGCAGGAGTTGTCCGGCCACGTTCGAGCGCGACGACGCGAGGCGCAGGACGAGTTCTGGCAAAGCGTCCGCGAGGCGAGAGGCCTCGATTCGCTGGATCTGCGGGACAACGAACGGCTGTGCGCCATCGCGTTGGTCAAGCGGCTGTTCCCCAAGGTAGCCGTGGATGCGCTGGGCTGGCAGGTCGACGCGTCGCATTGGCTTTCGACAGTCTACCTCGCCGCGGTGCCATGGATCCGGCGCGTCAGTCGCGCCGCGCCCCGGCAGGCGGCCGGATTCGCCGATGCGGTGAGGCGATACGCCCCAAACGGCGCGTTTCCGATCAATAGACCGCAGTTTGGCCTGGAAATGGCGGAGGCGGGCGACTTCGCCAGGCTCGATGCGAACTATTTGCGCCGGGGCGCCTTGCAAAACGAGGAACTCTGTCCGTTGAAGCACTCCGCGTCAGCTGATCGTCAAGCATTGGACGGGTTGCTGAAGGCCCTCTGCGAAGCCGAGGATGAGAATGGCCGTCTCGGACCGCCGCCTTCGTACTACGCTCTCGTTCTGGCCGACGGGGACCGATTGGGCGAACTCGCTGGCAGAGTCGGGGGCGGAGAAGTGAGCCGGGCGCTGGCTCGATTCACTGCCCGCGTCCCCGCGTTGGCCGACGCGCACGACGGGGTGACCGTATACGCCGGCGGCGACGATGTGCTCTGCATGCTCGCCATGCCAAGGGCGCTCGAGTTTGCGCAAGCGTTGTCCGAGACCTACCGCAAGTCATTTACGGAGTATGCCGATTTGTCGGGTACCGACTTGCGGCGCGCGACCCTGTCTGCGTCCGTCGTCTTCGCCCAGGCCAGACTTCCTCTGAACCAGGTGCTCGGTGAGGCGCATCGACTGCTCGATGACGTCGCCAAGGACGGCAACGGACGCGATTCGCTGGCGGTCGCCGTCTTGAAGCCGAGCGGTTTGCACTGCCAGTGGGCGACAACGTGGGTTCGGCGCGGCTCGGACGGGGAAACGGTCGAAGCCGTCGAACTGGTTCGTCGTCTCGAAGGACGGATTGCCGGGGCTGCGGCGGAAGCCGGCGTGTCGTCGGCGCTGATCTACCGGATTCGAGACATGCTTTCCCGGCTCTGCGGTTGGGATCAATGGCGACCCGGCACCTGGGGCGTCCTTGCGTTCGCGGCGGAAGACACTCGCAATTTGCTGCAGGCCGAGATTCACCATAGCCTGGCGGCGAGGATGGACAATGGCGCGGGAAGCCGCTCGGCAGAGTTGACGGCCGCTGCCTGGAACCTCCTGGGCCGATCCCGGAACGCGCGCACCGATGCGATGAATGCGCGGTCGAAGTCGGATCAGGAAACCCCCCAGGCTGAGGCTGGCATCGATGCGCTGCTGCTGGCGCGGTTCCTGGCCCATCCCGAGGAGGCCGCGGAACAGGGGCCGGACGAATGACGGGGCTTCAGCT
>JAPOYI010000104.1 GCA_026706665.1 Gammaproteobacteria bacterium
CGGCCTGAAACGTGAACCACCCGCGAGCACTCACCCATTAGGAGTTCCATGCAAGCTTGCGCCGTAGAACGGCACGTCAGTGCCGATCAAGGCGCAGCATCCGGGACGGGCGGGATGGGCGAGACCGGGATGGGCGGGATGGGCGAGAAAGAGCGCTTGGGCGGGGATGAACGACGGCACGCCCGAACGGCTGACGGACTTCATGGCGCTATGGTGAGGACTGCGCCTGGCTACTTTCGAACTTCGCCAACTGCTCCGGGGAGGCCTCGCCCTGGTACTTCGACTTCCACTCGGGATACGGCATCCCGTAGACGATTTCCCGGGCCGCCTCGTAATCGACCTCCCGGCCCTCTTCGCGGGCCGCTTCGACGTACCACTTGGAAAGACAGTTCCGGCAGAACCCCGCGAGGTTCATGAGATCGATGTTCTGCACGTCCTTGTTCGCATCGAGATGCGTGACGAGGCGGCGGAACACGGCCGCTTCGATCATCCGGGTCCCGGCTTGGTCGCGATCATCGGGCATGGTGTACTTCTCAAACGGTTACTGACGGTGCGGATGATAATCCCATGCTAGACCTGCTCGCCAATCCAGAGGTGTGGATCGCCTTCCTGACCCTGACGATGCTCGAGATCGTGCTCGGCATCGACAACATCGTCTTCATCTCGATCCTCACGGGACGCCTCCCGCCCCACCAGCGGGCGCCGGCCCGCTACCTCGGCCTTGGCCTTGCGATGTTCATGCGCATCGGTCTCCTGGCATCGCTCGCGTGGATCATGGGCCTGTCAGCCGATCTGTTCGAGATCTTCGGCCACGGCGTGTCGGGACGCGACATCATCCTGGTCGGCGGCGGAGGCTTCCTGCTCGCGAAATCGACGCGCGAGATGCACAACGCCCTTGAGCATAGAGCCAGCGAGACCGGCAGCGCGCCGGTCGCAACCTTCGGGGCCGTTCTCGTGCAGATCGGCCTGATCGACATCGTGTTCTCACTCGATTCCGTGATAACCGCCGTCGGACTGGTGGACGAGCTTCCCGTGATGATTGCGGCGATCGTCGTCGCCGTGCTGGTCATGATGGTCGCCGCCGGCCCGGTCAGCAGGTTCATCGAGGACCATCCGACGCTCAAGATGCTGGCTCTCTCGTTCCTGCTGGTGATCGGCCTGATGCTGGTGGCCGAGGGATTCGACGTCGCGGTGCCGAAAGGCTACGTGTACTTCGCGATGGCGTTCTCGCTGCTGGTGGAGCTATTGAACATCCGCGCGCAACGAGACCCGGTCAAGCTGCGCAAGACGCAACTCGCGGACCTCGTGCGGCCCACCGGGTAAAGGTCTGGAAGTGAGGTGAGGGCTGCTAGCTCGGCCTGTCCCGCAGGAAGACGAACTCGTCCCTCGAAGACTCGGCGTCGCAGTAGCGGTATCCGCCCCAGTCGAAGTCCTTGAGACCCCTCATCGTGTCGATGCGGTTCTTCACGATGAAACTCGCCATCAGCCCCCGCGCCTTCTTCGCGTAGAAGCTGATGAACTTGTAGCGGCCGTTCTTCAGGTCCTTGAAGACCGGTCGGACAACCCGGCTCGCACCGATTCGACCCGGATCGAGAACGTCCCAGTATTCGTTCGATGCGAGGTTGATCAGCAGCTTCGAACGATGGTTTTCCAGTTCCGACCCGAGTGCCTCGGACAGCCGGTCGCCCCAGAACTCGTAGAGGTTCTTGCCGCGCGGATTGGGCAGCGACACCCCCATCTCGAGACGGTAGGGCTGTATCAGGTCCAGGGGCTTCAACACGCCGTACAGTCCGGAGAGAATCCGTACCCGCCTCTGCGCCCAGGTGAAGTCGCGCTCCGAGTAGTCCCAGGCCTGCATGCCCATGTAGACATCGCCGCGAAACGCGAGCGCCGCCTGCTTGGCGTTGTCCCGGGTGAACGGCAGTGCCCACTCGTTGTAGCGGTCGCAGTTGAGCTCGCCCAGCTTCGTGCTGATGCCCATCAGGTCCGAGATATCGCCTGGAGACAGGTCCTTGAGTTCATCGATCAGCAACCGGGCATCGTCGAGAAACTCGGGCTGCGAGAACTTGCGCGTCGTCGGCCTGGACTCGAAGTCCAGCGACTTGGCTGGAGAAATAACCAACAGCATGGAATGATCCCCTATTCGCGAGGCGCTTTCACTACTCGCACTATTGTAAAGGGGCGCATCCTCGCCGCCAAACTCAGGCGCCTAACTCAGGACCTTTGGGCTCCGCCAGTATGTCTGCGTGAGCATTGTCCGGTCCTATCCCCGCCAACATCTCGTTCTCACTGTACGGGAACTGTAGTGCGCCCAGTTTCTCAACGGCGGATTTGACCACGAGCCCCTCGTTGTTCACATCGACCGCGACCTTGGTGTCCGCCTCCAAATGCCCCATTTCCGCCATCGCCTTCTGGAAACTCGAGTTCCTTCTGCACAGCCGTGGCTTCCTTCGTCGCGTCCGCCGTGATGTATCTGAAAATCGACTCAAGCGTCTTGACGCCGACGCCCTTTTGCGCCCCCAACTGGACAATCGATCTGACCTCCTCCCGATCCATTGCCTCGCGAATCGCCGCCACGCGATCCAGTCGCAGACCCGTTGCCCTGGAGATCATTTCATCGGACTTCGTGTCGAGTCGCTGCTTGCATTCAGCGTAGAGATCGTCCTCCGCGGCAGGGTCGTATCGATAGATGTCGATGCGATGCTCTCGAGGTTCGCCCGATGCGTGATATGAAATAGGAACGGAATTGGATACGCGTTCAGATCGAATGGCGGCTCGCGGACCACCAGATCGCTCGGATGCGCCCGCAGAGGTTGTGACCGGTTCGCTCGGATGGGTCCCGCCTTCGTGACCGAAGCCGACTCCCGCGGCACGACTTTCCTTATTGCCATTAGATCCCCCGCGGCACGGACTGCCCGCAGCGAGTGTATATCGGCGTTTGCCCCGCTGCCTATCCCCCGAACCCCCGGATCGCTTCGCGGGCGGCGTCGATCAGCGGCGTCGGGTAGACGCCCATGACGACGATGGCGACGCCGAGGACTGCCACGGTGGCAGGGGCCCACCACGATGGTGACGCTTCGTCGCCGGCCTCCATCTGCCTGGTCATGCCGAACACGATGCGCAGGTAGTAGTAGACGCCGATGGCGCTGCCGATCACCAGCGCCCAGACCAGGAGCCAGAGGCTGCCTTCGACGCCGGCGGCGAACAGGTAGAACTTGGCGATGAAACCGACCGTGAGCGGAATGCCTGCCAGGGACAGCGCCGCGGCCGCAAGCACCGCGGCCAGCAAGGGCCGGCGCCAGAACAGGCCTTCGTAGCCGGCCAGGTCTTCGACGTCTTCGTCGGTGGACAGGGCCGTCATGACGCCGAATGCGGCCAGGGTCATGGCGAAGTAGCCGACGATGTAAACCATGCCGGTCTCGGCCGCCATCTGCGGCCCGGCGGCGGACGCCACCGCCAGCACCGCGATCAGCAGGTACCCCATGTGCGCGATGGAGGAATAGGCGAGGAGCCGTTTCAGGTTGTCCTGCAACAGCGCGAGCACGTTGCCCGCCACCATGGAAACGATAGCGATGAGCGACAGTCCGAAGAACAGCGCTTCCTGCGCGAGCACCTCCGTGGTTACGGCGTAGCGGATCAGCAGGGCCGCAACGGCGCCCTTGGAAACCGTCGCCACGAATCCCGTGACCGGCGCGGGCGCGCCCTGGTAGACATCCGGCGTCCACATGTGGAACGGCACCAGCGAGAGCTTGAAGGCGAGTCCCGCGAGGATCATGCCCTGGCCGACGCGCAACAGCGCACCGTCGCCAGCCAGGGCGTCGGCGAACTGCATGGACCCGGTCTCGCCGTAGACCAGGGCCATGCCGAACAGGATCGTCGTCGAAGCAACACCCGAGAGCACCAGGTACTTGATCGCGGCTTCCAGCGGGGGCCGCCCGCTGTCGGGGTAGGCGATCATGGCGTAGAGCGAAATCGACAGGATCTCCATCCCCAATAGAAACGCACCGAAATGTGCCGCGGCGCCCATCGTCATGGCGCCGAGGGTCGCCGTGAGCAGCAGGATGTAGAACTCTTCCCGCTGCGCGGCGCGCCGATCAACGTAGCCGAATGTCAGCACCGCGGTCGCGGCCGCGGCCAGGACAAACAGCGCGGTGAAAAAGTGCGCGTAACCGTCCACGAGCACGAAATCATCGACCAGTTGCGCGCCCGCTCCGGCAGCGAAGCCGACCGAGGCGAGCGTTGCCAGCAGCACCGCCAGGGTCAATGCCAGGGTGACCGGTCCGCGGCGGACAAACGAAATCGCCAGCAGCATCAGCGTCACGCCGCCGGTCAGGACGATATAGGGCGCGAGCGCCGTCAACGCCGGACCTGTCATGGCGCGACCTGCCAGAGCGTCTGCGCGACACCTGCGCGGGATGCCAGAACAGCGGCAGCAGCGACAACCGTCACGGAGCGACCCGCCAAAGCGTATTCACCACGGGCGCCGACAGGTCGAGCAGTTCCTGCGGGTGAATCCCGATCCAGACCAGGCCCGCCATCATCAGGCCCATCACGCTCATCTCGCGCAGACCGAAGTCGCGCATCGAAGGCACATCCGGATTCGGCGTTCCCTGGAAGGACCGCTGCATGAGGTAAAGCCCATAGACGGCGGCCACGACGACGCCGAGGGCGCCGGCGACGGTCAGCGGGATGTTGGCCTTGAACGCTCCCACCAGGACCAGGAATTCGCCGACGAAGTTGCCGAGACCCGGCATGCCCACCGACGCGATGACGAAGAACATCGTCACGGCGCCCATGCGCGGCGCACGCGTCCACAATCCTCCCATGTTCGACATCTCCCGGGTGTGCAGGCGTTCCTGCAGCGCACCGGCCATCATGAACAGCGCCGCGGTGGAGAAGCCGTGGGCGACCATGGTGACCACCGCCCCTTGCACCGCCACCTCGTTGACGACCAGCGCACCGCCGACCTCGTAGAAGGCAAAGACGCCGAGCAGGACAAAGCCCATGTGGGCCACGGAGCTGTACGCCACCAGCCGCTTGAAGTCCGACTGGCTGTAGGCCATGAAGCCGCCGTAAAGAATGCTCAGGGCGCCGAGGAACATCGCCCACACGGCGAAATCGGCCGAGGCCTCCGGGAAAAGCGGCACCACGAACCGAATCAACCCGTAGGCGCCGGTCTTCAGCAGGATGCCGGCGAGTATGACGCTGCCCGCGGTGGGCGCCTGGGTGTGCGCGTCCGGCAACCAGGTGTGGAACGGCACCCCCGGGAGCTTGACGACGAAGGCGGCGAAGAACCCCAGCATCACCAGGAACGCGATGTCGCTGCCGAGTTCCGCGTCCAAGAGATCGTGATAGTTGAACGTGATGTTCCCCGTCGCGGCGTAGTTCAGGTACACCAGCGCCAGGATGGCGAACAGCATCAGGAGTCCGCTGACCTGGGTGAACAGGAAGAACTTCATCGAGGCATACGCCTTGTCTTCGTGCCCCCAGATGGCGATGAGGAAGTACATGGGAATGAGCATGACTTCCCAGAAGAAGAAGAACAGGAACAGGTCCAGCGCCGTGAAGACGCCGACGACGCCGGCCATCACCCAGAGGACATTGAACTGGAAGAACCCCGGCCGATGTTCGACCTCGGTCCATGAAGACACCACGGCGACGATGCCGAGGAACAGCGTCAGCGCCACCAGCATCTGCGACAGGCCGTCCATGGACAGCACGACATTGATGCCGAACCGCGGAATCCACGGAATGTACTGGTTCGCGTAACCGTCGCCGACCATGAATGCGCCAACCCACGCGAGCGTCACGATGAAGGTGGCGAGGCTGATCCACTTCGGGGCCGCAGGGTGGATCCTCTCCGACAGGCCGGCGACCACGCCGGCACCGAGCATGACGAGGATCAGGGCGAGTATGTTCACCTATAGCACCCCCGCCACGAGAAACACCACGGCGAGCCCCAGCGCCATGTTCACGGCGTACCAGCGCAAACGGCCCGTCTGCGTCAGCACCGCGACCTGGTGCAGCCTCCGCATGACGACCACCGTGCCCCGGTACACGAAGTCGACCGCGTCGGGCTTGTTGATCCGGGCGAGCCACACAAACGGTGCCACGAACAGGCGGTCGTAGACCCAGTCGAATCCCCAGCCGCCGAACCAGAACCGCCCGATGGCGTTGGGTTCGGGCGCGGCCTCTGCCTCGCCGGCGTTGCGGTAGAGCAGGTAGCCGACCACGATGCCTGAGAGCGGCACGAGCACCGTCACCAGCGGAATCGCATCGAAGTGCGAAAACTCCTTCAGCGGACCGAGCTGCCCGTCGAGAATGCCGAAGCCCAGCCAGCCGCCACCCACCGAGAGCACGAGAAGCACGAGAAGCGGACCCCACATGTTGATCCGCGAGGGATCGTGGGGCTCCGTCTTCGTCCTGCCGAAGAAGGTGATGAGCATCATGCGCGTCGTGTAGAGCGACGTCATGAAGGCGGCAGCGACCGCACCCACCCAGAACACGGCGCCATAGTCCCATGCGCTGACGACGATGGCGTCCTTGCTGTAGAACCCGGACGTCAGGGGGAACGCGACCAGCGCCGCCGATCCCACCAGCATGCTGAGAAACGCAATGGGCATCTTCCGCCAGAGACCGCCCATCCTGAACATGTCCTGCTCATGGTGCAGCGCCAGGATGACCGATCCGGACGCAAGGAACAGGAGCGCCTTGAAGAATGCATGGGTCATCAGGTGGAAAATGGCCGCCGACCAGGCGCCGACGCCGAGCGCGAGGAACATGTAGCCGATCTGGCTCATGGTCGAGTAGGCGAGCACGCGCTTGATGTCGCGCTGCATCAGCGCCGTGAAAGACGAGATGAACAACGTGGCCAGCCCCACGCAGGCGACCGCCAGTTGCGCCTCCGACGATAGCAGGAACAGTTCGTGCGTGCGTGCGATGAGGTATACGCCAGCGGTCACCATCGTCGCCGCGTGAATCAGCGCGGACACCGGCGTCGGACCCGCCATGGCGTCCGGCAACCAGGTCTGCAGCGGCACCTGCGCCGATTTGCCGACAGCGCCGCCAAGCAGCAGCAGGGCGATCAGCGTCGCCATCGACGAGCCTTCGGGCCAGGCTTCGCTGGCGCCCGCCATCGCATCGCTGATATCGATGGTGCCGAACTCGCGGAACAGCAGGAAAAGGCCCAGCAGCATCGCCGTGTCGCCGACGCGCGTCACGACGAATGCCTTGCGCGCGGCATAGCCGTTCTCGGGTTCGGTATGGAAGAAACCGATCAGGAGATAACTGCAGAGCCCCACGCCTTCCCAGCCGAGGAACAGGACCAGCAGGTTGTCGCCCAGCACCAGCATCAGCATGGCGAAGACGAACAGGTTCATGTAGGCGAA
>JAPOYI010000047.1 GCA_026706665.1 Gammaproteobacteria bacterium
ATCCGTGGCACGTTCTCGCTGAACTTCGAGTAGTTCTCCGCCCAGTCCGCGACGATCTCCTGATGCGGATCACCATTGATGTAGCAAGCCGCGAACGTCGCCTCGGGGTCCCCGCGGGCGTTAGCCGCCAGGGCCGTGAATTGGCCGCCGTTGAGACCGCACAGCAGGTCCATTGCCCGGAAGGCGTCGCCCCAGCGCGCATCGTCAAACGCCGCGTCCAGCAGCGCTTCGACGGCGCGTTCGAACAGACCGTCGCTCGTGGCAGACACCGCAGCCTATGCCCTCTCCGCAAGCGGTCTCGCTGCGCCGAGCCTGGCGCCGGGACCACGGGTGCCGGTCGCTGACACCCGCCCATTTGGGTGGAGACGCTCCCATTCTCGGCACCTAGCCTCCGCCCCGTGCCTTGCAAGCTTGGCACGTGGCGACCGTTCCGATCGGGGGCATGCATTGCTCAAGTTCCGCCCACCTCCAGATCTCTCGGCCGCCCAGACGCCGGGTCCGATCGAGTACGGCGCCAAGGCAAATGTCACGAAGGAATCCGACGGAACCGCGCATGCTGGCATCCGCAAGGGTTGGGCACCGATCGATGTCGAGGCTCCCTCCGATCCCCTCCGACGGAACCTTATTCGGAGCAGGCAGCGACTTACCTCCCCCAAACAGGGGAAGCGTGAACGCAACCGAACGGCTTATCCCCCGACGGCTCCGAGCGGGGGGCGGTTGGATCCTCGCTCGTCCGGGGCCACGGCGAGTGCGTGGCATGCAGGAATTTCGTCCTCGCCGGCATCGCGGCTCCGATGTGCGGACCACGGATGCTGGATGGAACCCTTCACGTCAGGGCGAGGTTGTCGGTCGAACCGGCGGCAATCCTCATTGCTGGGCGCTAACGCGCCACGGACACGTTCCGGCCGCACCGCGGAACAGCGTTGGGCCGGTCACCCACCAGGGAGCACACCATGAACAGATCGCAGGCACTCAAGATGGTTTGGTGGAACTTCGTGCGGAAGCTGCTCACGGGCCTGCTTCCGATCGTCGGCTGGTTAGCCGGGTACTACGTTGCCACGAAATTCCTAGATCTCGATTTCGATACGGGCTTCGGGGTCGGACTGGGTGTCGGCGCCGTGTTCTTCGTCATTGGCCTGTTCCTGCGGCGCTTTGTACCCAAGCCAGGTACAGCCGCGGGCGTTGCAGGCACCGCCACGGCCGCCAGCAGCGCCGTGGCTGACCTCCTCGACGACTAGTGGTCATGCGGGGTTTCCTGACGTGAGCAGACATGGGACCCGCTGCCGGCGCCGCGCGGGCACCCCGCTAGCGGGGCCGGATCTTCGGTTGACCCGGCGGCGCGGGGACGCCGCGCAAGCGGATCGACTCCTGTCCAGGGCCCAGCGGCCGGGTCAGCGCTTCCCGGGAGAATGCGTATGAGGCGACGTCTTGCTTCGGTGTTCGTGGCGGCGCTGCTGGTGCCGGCCGTTCTGGTTGCCGATGACTCCACGGACTGGGATTTCAGCATCCGCGTGGAGCGGAGCTTTCCTGAGGAAATGCGCTACGTGACGCTCAGGGAGCACGTCGCGGACCTGCTCCGGACCTGCCGCTTGGATGACACCAGCGGGGGCCGGGACATGGAGCTCCTGGAAACGTTTGAAAGCATTCGACGGCCGCTCGCCAGGACGATTCTCGACCAGCTGGTGGACGATGAATTCGTTCCGGCGCACGGGGAAGCCGTGGAGGCGCAATACCGCGCACGCGTGGTGGTCATCGACCCCTTTGTCTTCGGCCTGTCGCGGTTCCGGTCGGGCGCGGTTCCCGACGGTTTCACCGTCGAGGTCAGCCTGGAGGGCCATCTGCTGCTGGTCCTTATCGCCCGGACCTCCGCCGGGCACGGCGGTCACGCCCGGTACAGCATCGGCATCTGGGACTGGGACAGCGATCACCCGCACAAGACGTGCGGCTTTGCCTACGACCGTTGACGGTGCACGGCAATCAAACAACCGCCGGCCATCAGCCGCGCCGCCGCCGCCCGGTCGGCTCGACTGCGGGCCCTGGCCCGGAGCCGGGTTCCTTCGGGACCCGACCCCCGGGGCCGATCGGGTACGCACCACGAACGGCCGGGCCACATCCATCGGGTCTCGACGCACACACGGGCCGTGGCCGCCACGTGGCGAGCGGCCGCGGCCAGCGAACCCGTTGGCTCCAGCCACCAGCATCACCGGGAAACCAGCCCATGCCCCTACCGCTTGACCAGAGCAACCGAACGGTGATCGACGCAGGCGGGTGCCCAATGCCTGCAGGCGTTTCGGTGCCCGCTGCTCCCGCCTCATGGCAGAACCGCGGTCCCGACCGGGACCAGACCCGCTCTTGGCCACAGCCCCGGCTGGTGCGGCTCGCGCGGCAGGGAATCCTCGGGTGCGTGATCGCGTTCGGGGGGTCGATGGTGCTGCCGTCCGAGGGTCGCGCGATCGATCCCCAGTACCACGATGAATTCGTGGTGGACGGGGTGGCCCGGTCCCTCAAGTCGTGGTGGCAGGCCTACCGCGACTGCGAGCGAAACAGCGAGGTCGGGCAGGGAGAATACGAGACTCGCGAGGAATTCGAGGCGCGGCGCGCGGAGCTGGCCAGGAACTGCGAGACGATGTGGCCCCTGACGAACGCAGTCGCGACGAAACCGGTCAGCCTGTCCTACGACGCCGACAGCGAGACGTTTTCGTTCACGGTGGACCTGGGCAACACTGGCAGGCCGGCGGGCGTCTGGGACCTCGGGTTTATCAGCACGAGGGACGAGCCCGAATTTTGGCGGCGCATGTGCGATGCCGACGTGGCCTGCAAGAGGGGTGACAACTACTACTACAAGATCGTTTGCTGGGTCGTGGACCCCAAATGGCTGGAGGATTTTCAGGTCTCCACGTCGGCGGACACGGAACTTGTTGACGCGGAGCCCCGCATCACCGTCTGGCAAAACACCAATGAGAACCTGTGGGCAACGGAGCGGGCGGCACGGACCTGTAATTCCAACAGCGACTGGCGCCTCGAGATCAAGGTGCAGGCCGATGTCCACAAGGCGAGAAGAATGAAGACGATGGAGCCCAGCCTGCGATTGGAATTTTCCGGGCGTTCGGAGTCCCACTACACGGAGGCGGGCTTCAATCACCGGTCCTATTGGATCTTCCATATCTCCGGGATCCGCCTGATCAACCAAGAGGACGGCAGCGAGATCTTTGCGCTGAGGCGGTGAGAGGCGCGCCATGCGGGGTCTCGGAATCCGCGTCACGCTCACCGGATCCAGTCGCCTTCACTGCAGCGGCCACCACCTGGCGGGCGCTCGCGGCGTCCGCCCCAATCGACCGCAACTTCAGGAATCCAGCCCATGCCCGTACCGCTTGACCAGAGTCTCCGAACGATGATCCACGCACGCGGGTGCCCGGCGCCCACGGGCGTTCCGGCAACCAAAGACCTCGCCTCTTGTTACGGCTGCGCATTCGACACAGGCAAGACCCGCTCGCAGCCACGGAGCCGGTTTGTGCGGCTCGCACGGAACGGAATGCTTGGGTGTGTGATCGCGTTTGGGGGGTCATTGGCTTTGCCGACGGAGGGTCTCGCGATCGACCCCCAGTACCGCGATGAATTCGTGGTGGACGGGGTGGCCCGGTCCCTGAAATCGTGGTGGTACGCCTTTCGGGATTGCGAGCGCAACAGCGATATCGAGAAGGGCGAATAT
Organism: Gammaproteobacteria bacterium; assembly: GCA_026706665.1. GTDB lineage: Bacteria > Pseudomonadota > Gammaproteobacteria > Pseudomonadales > Azotimanducaceae > VXNE01. The sequence continues at coordinate 3,710 of JAPOYI010000047.1, forward strand.
GAAACCCGCGAGGAATTCGAAGCGCGGCGCGCGGAACTGGCCAGGAACTGTGAAACGATGTGGCCGCTCAAGAACGCAGTGGCCACGTATCCGGTCAGTCTGTCCTACAACTCCGACAGCGAAACGTTCTCGTTCACGGTGGACCTGGGCTCTACTGGCATGCCGAAGGATTTGGGGCTTGCCTACAAGCCAAACGATCCTGAATTCTGGCGACGCATGTGCGATTTGGACTTAGCCTGCGAGGAGGGGGGCAACCAGTACTTCAGAACCGTTTGCTGGATGGTCGACCCCGACTGGCTGGATAATTTTCGGGTCAACAAGTCGGCGAACATGGCGTTCGTCGATGCGGAACCCGGCATCTCCGTCTGGCAAGTCACCGACGAGAACCTGTGGGCAACGGAGCGGGCGGAAGAGACCTGCAATTTTCGTTCGGCCAATGACTACAGGCTCCAAGTCAGTGTGCGCGCCGATATCGACAAGGCAAGAAGGATGAAGACGATGGAGCCCAGCTTGCGGCTGGAATTCTCGGGGCGTTCGCAGGCTCACTACCGGGGAGGGGCACGCTTCAATGAATCGTACTGGATCTTCCATATCTCGGGAATCCGCCTGGTCAATCAGGAAGACGGAAGCGAGATCTTTGCGCTGAAGCGGTGACAGGTGCGCCATGCGGGGACTTGGAACGTGGGTGGCACTCGTCGGGTGCCTGCTGGCAGTCGTTGCCGGTGCGGATGCGGCGATCTTCCAGCGGGTATCGGACGGCAAGGCCGAGACAAGCTCCGACGTCATCGCACGAATTGACCGCCTTGCTGCAGAACAGGCTTCCGGGCGTCGCGACTTCGAGACGAGGGGCGCCTATCAGGCCCGGATCGCGCAGGCCGAGGAAGCCCTCAAGGATCTCGAATCAGTCCGTTACTGGTTGTCGATGCAACCGACGTCGACCCGACTCGACTGGGAAAACAGCGTTGTGCAGATCCGATTCGTCTTGCCCATGGTGGTGTTGCGCGAGCGCGGGGGAAGCCAGGAAAGCAACGAGATCCGACTTCGCTATGCCGCATCGCCCGATCAGGTCCGTCTGATGGATACGTTCCCCCAGTCGATCACCCTGAGGCTCGTGTTCGGTGTAAGCCGGGCGAAGCGAATGCTGATCGAGAGCATGACGCTTCGATTCCAGGGAGACATCATCTACGAGGAGCCATGATGGCCCCGCCGGGGACAGCGTGCGGATGCCGAGCGTCGAAGAGGAAGACCGCATGCGCTTGCTCCGGGCAGGCCATCGAGCCTCCGACACCAGCGAACCATCTCCGCGCTCGCAAGAGCCAGCGCTGCCCGACTGAGTCAGCCCGTCAATTGCCACCTCCCATAAGCCGTCCGCTGGCCGGCCTCCAAGCCATGGCGTAGCCCGCTGACGTCTGATGCATCGTGGGGCTGGCGCGACATGCAGTGCTCCAACGCTGGGTGCAGCGACCGAGCACGGCTAACCCTCTGTCCGAATCGGCTTAGCTGACTGATATGGAGGTGGATCGAGCAGTTTGAGGAGGGTTGGAGAAAACCCTGACCGGTGGGTTCGCAGGGCGCTGCACGGTCATCTGCCCTTGCTGGCAGTTCCCGGTCGGCCTGGTCCGTGCCTGTGCACGGACCTGTTTGTGGTCTAAATTCAGACTTCAGAAGAAGGGGGCGCCCATGAAACTGTCCAGTCAGATCAGGCCGATCAGCTACCTCAAGGCCCATGCCTCGGAGATCGTTCGCACGCTCGGCGACCGGGGAGAGCCTCTGGTCATCACACAGAACGGCGAAGCCAAGGTGGTCCTACAGGACATCGACAGTTTCGAGAAGACCCAAGAAACCATGGCGCTGCTCAAGATGCTGGCGTTGGGTAACCGGCAGATCGAGGCTGGACAGGTGGAAGCCGCGGCAGACGTGATCACGCGGTTGCGGGAGCGCTGATGGCCTTTCGGGTTCAGCTGACCGATGGTGCGGCCGGCGACCTCGAAGAGATTTGCAACTACATCGAACGCCAAGATTCGCCGGCCCGGGCGAACTACGTGCTGGACCGGATTGAGGAGACCTTCCACGGCCTGTGCGAGCGTCCGCAGCGCGGGCGCTACCCCAGGGAGCTGCGCGACATTGGGATTCGGGACTACCGGGAAGTTTTCTTCAAGCCTTACCGCATTATCTACCGGGTGATCGAGGAAACGGTCTACGTGCTCGTCATCGCTGACGGGCGGCGCGATATGCAGTCTTTGCTGCTGCGGCGCCTGCTGCAGACCTAGGGGAAGGGACTCGTATACGGACCTGCCGTCGGGTCTGGCCGCCTTCGATACCGGATGACGGATCTGCGGAATGGCCAGTACCAACTCCCTTGTATCCGATCGCTTTCCGCTCAATTGCCAGCCGCATTTCCCTTGCTGCCTTCCGCGATTTTCAGGCCCGTATGGCGCGCAAGGACGGCAAAATCCCCGTCGCTATGGAGAACGCGTGCATTGGCGTGGATGGCAACGGCGCCGATGAGGCAGTCGATCAGCTTTGGGACGGTTTCCCCTTCCCGGCGGCAGAGTCGAAACAGGGCCGCAGCCTCTTCGTAGTGCCTGGGTGCCATCGGCAGGATGGTCGCACGTGCAAGCAGTCTACGGAGGTCATGGAAGTGTCTCTCGTCCTGCGCGCCAGCCAGCAATTCCAAGAGGATCGTGTCGCAGACCGCGATCTCGCCGCCAAGCAACGCCGCGACTCGATCACAGGTCCCGGACCCGGTATCGCGAAGAAACTCGACCCCTACGGACGTATCGCCAGGATCACGCCGTGCGGCCTGTCCGCAGATCTTCGAGGCTACCTTCCCAGCCCGCTCTGCGAAGGTTCCGGGCCTCGTCGAGGCCTAGAGATTCTGCCGCAAGGGTTCGAAGTGCGAAATTGATCGCTTCGCGCTTTGTCGTCAGGCGATAACGACCCATGACGGCCGCGCAGGCCGCGTCGTCAATATCAACGTTGGTGCGTGACATACGCCAGCCATACACCATGTTCGGCTCTCAATCGACCGCCCGGTCCCGTCCGTATCGCTGATACCCGAGTGGCAAGATCATCTCCCCGGACGCCACATCCTCGGGAACGACGCGCTCCGTACCCTCTGCACAAGGCAGAGTCGTATCAGGCCCCATCGGTCGGTCGGCGTTACGGCGCTGTCCCTTCGCCCTGACGACCGGTCGCATCGAGCGCGGGGTGCATCTCCCAGGCGTAGCCGTCGACGCCGCTAGCGATGGCGAAGACCTCGATCCGGCGGCGCGCCAGCCCTACGACGGTGGCGCATGGTCAGTGTGGTGTGGTGGTGATGTAGTGACGTGATGTTGTGGTGCAGCAGGACTTGAGACACTGACGACCATCTGGAGTACGCGGTGTGCGCCGCCTGACGATCAGCTTGACCAATCGAACCCACCATGCGTTGAAGGAGGCGGCGGTACGAAGGAACTCCTCGATGGGTTCGATCATCGAGGAGAGCTTGGAGCTAACAGGTATCCAACCCTGCGATGCCGCCAATGAGATCGTGGCCTGGGCGCACGCAAAGTCGCGATTGAGCGCCGACGAAGCGATGGCGTTGGCCGTCGAAGAGACTAGACGATTCCGAGAGGGGGATTAGCACGAATCAGCACCTCGGGTCGCGGACTCAGGATGGAG